>RPRC01000099.1 GCA_003857395.1 Geobacter sp. | reverse complement strand
CAGTCGTTGCAGTAGAGCTCTTCCAGATACGGAGTCGGGCCCTTAATCAGGTCGATGTTGAGGAAGACTCCCGGTTTCCTGAGGACCTTGTAAACCTGCCGGCAAAGTTCCTGCTTTTCCCGGTCATCCAAGTGGTGGATGGAGAGGCTTGAGATGACCAGGTCGAAAGCTCCGGCATCGCCCAGCGTCCGATAGTCCGTCGTCACATAACGGAATTGGTCCGGGAATTCCCGGAAACGCTCTCGGGCTACATCCAGCATCTTTCCGGCTATATCGTAGAGGACGAAACGTCCTTTTGGGCACCTCTCCAGCACCTTTTGAGAAAAGAGGCCGGTGCCGGCACCCAGGTCAAGGACCTCTATGCTGTCAGTGGCAGCGAAGGGGATAAGCTCTTTTGCACTAGTGAACAGGTCGGCATAACCGGGTACCGCCTTGCGAATCCAGTCGTCATAGTACTGAACTGTCTCGTTGAATGCTTCGCCGATAGCCATGGCAGTATCCTTTCCCTGAGCTGCTGCTGTCAGGGTGAATAAACAAGTGAAGTACGCCTTGACTTGTTTGTAACGCAGAATCTGGTGGAGTGCAAGCAATTGAATGAAGGGGGTGGATTGGGCTGACAGAATGTGTCTATTCAATCTGGACCACTGATTTTATTATTGATTTATTTTCTCTGCCCCCTATACTACGTCCATGAGCATACGATGTTTAGTCCTTATGTCATTTTGTCTCCTGCTGGTCGCCTGTGGAACCACCGGCCACAGAGTCGTGGTGGAGCCGGGCTTACCCGGACAGCGCCCCTGGCAGCGTCCCTACACCGTTGATGGTGAGCGTTATGTCCCCTTGGCGACCGCCGCAGGGTACCGGGAAGAGGGACTGGCCTCCTGGTACGGTGCAGAGGAACATGGCGGCCCCACCAGCAACGGCGAAACATTCGACATGTATCAGCCGACTGCTGCCCACAAGACTCTGCCCCTTGGCTGTTATCTCAGAGTCACCAATAAACTGAATGGCAAGCAGACGGTTGTCCGGGTAAATGACCGGGGTCCCTTTGTTCCGGAGAGGATTGTCGATCTTTCCTACCATTCTGCTCGCGAGCTGGGTATTGTTGATTCCGGCTTGGCGCCGGTGGTTATCGAGGTTGTTTCTTCGGGGCCCGGTAGCTCACGTCCCGATAGCGCGCCAGTTGCGAGCGGAACCTATACGCTGCAGGTGGCCTCCTTTGCTGATCCGGAAACCGCTCGACAGCTTTCGGAGAGGATGAGGAAAAATCTGTCCTTTTCCGCGGTTCGGGAAGTGGAGACCGCGAAGGGTCGCTTCTATCGGGTACAGGCCGGCCGGTTTCTTTCCCGCGCTGCTGCGGAAGAGGCACGGATGTCCCTGGCCCGAAACGGCTATCCCGACGCGTTTATCGTTATCCCGTGACAAGGAACTGCGAATAGGATTTCTACAACCTGCTTGATTTATTCGAAATCCTCTTTCCGGCAGGGTGTACCTGGTTGTTTTCCGATACCTGCGGACGACTCTGATATTTTGTCTGTTGGTGTGCTGTTATGAATCACGGGAGACTTTTTTCTTGCGTCTCCATCCAACGAAGAACAGCAGCAGCGCGCCAATCAGTGCAAGTGATATGGTCTTCCAGGTAAAGCTGCCTTTACATACGGTTTTCATCAGAACGTCGGTGTTTCTCCTCCTCTTGATTGAATTTCACTCTTCCGGTAGGAAAGGTGGGTGACATCTGCGTGTATTGTCTCAAAAAGCCATTTCCAATCCCAACTGCCGCAACCGTTTGACATTGAGCAGGTTTATCTTTCGCATGCACGTCCCGAACAGCCGATACCCTCCGCCGCCCTCGCCGAGTACCTCCAGGGCCTGATCGATATCCGTCACCACCACCGTGCCGACCATGGCGGCGTTGCGCCGGAAGAGCGGCTCCGGCACGAATCCGGCGGTCGGTCCGACAACGGCGATGGCCGCATCCGCCGGAACGAAGCTGATGAGCTGTTCCATGCTGCCGTTGGCAATGGCGGCCCCGGTGAATACGGCGGTCTCGCAGCGGGCAAGGGTTTCGGCGGTGTGTTCCGGCGACACGAAGATTCCATACCCGGCTTCGGCCTCTTCCTGAGTCTCCTTTTTGCGGTCGATGATTGCTACCTCAGCGGGACCAAGCTCCTTCAATTTCTTCAGGAGCGGGATGATCGCGCCCACCATGCATATCCGGCGGTTGCGAAAGAGCGAAGAAATCCCCGACAGATCGCCGCTTGCATCAATGGTATAGCGACCATCTTCAAAGAACGGCACCGACAGGGCGTTCAGCGTGGCCAGCCTGATCACCCCGGCAAAAGGGCCGGGAATATCTCCAGCCATGACCGCGGCGACCGGCATGCCGCGTATGAAGGGCGTGCTCCCCTTCAGGATGCGGTTGCCGGCGCTTCTGATAACTTCGGGAGGGGTGTAGGCAACCCCGCCGCAGCCATTGGTAAGTTTCACACCGACAAAGAAGACCCCCACCACCAGTCGCTCGATGGCCAGGCCATCAAGTTCATCGCCGTACATTCCCCACAGGGTTTTCGCCGCCTCGTCCAGGATCAGGCCGGAACTCCCAGCATTGCCGGAAATCTCAGTGATGTCTGTCCGTGCACTCGATACTTCTTTCATTGCTTTTATCCTCCATGACTTCAACCGATATCCCTTCCTCGAAGTTCAGATTCCATCTTCTTGCAGGGGCTTTCCCTGCTGAATCCCCCCCTTTACCGGGCATGGGCCAGGCGGATGGTTTCATGCCCGATTCTTTCCTTTTGGCATCAATTTGCGCCCTGATTTCCGGGGTCCCTCTGCCGCCTCCCACATACGTCTTGCCTCCCGGTATGCCTACAGGAAGCTGAAGGCCAACTCCACTCCGCACTGAAAACCGGGGTCCCTATATGCGCCGGTTACGTAACGGGTGGCATACAGTTCGTTGCCCAAGTTCTTGCCGTAAACGGTAATCCGGGTGTCCCTGTCGAATATCCTGCCTTTGTAACCCACATTGAGATCCACTCTCGTATAATCGCCCAATTCATAGTAAACGACTCCCATGGGCGACGAACTGCGACTCTTCGGACCGACATAGCGGATGTTCATGTTGGCGAATACGTTCTTGTAGCGGGCGCCGAGAAGGGCGCTGACAAAATGGTGGGATATATCGGCATTGGTGGTGTCGTCGTTCGTCGTGATATACGTGTACTGTAATCGGTAATTGAAGTACTTCAGGAACTCGCCCGATATGCCGGTTTCCAATCCTTTTGTCGCTACCGTTGCGGTGGTTACGAATTCAACCTCTTCCCCCGTGGTGGGGTCAATATAGGATGAAACGTTCTTTTGGCCGGTAAAGGGATCAGTGCCTTTGGCGCTTACCTTCTGGTTTTCCGTGTCATAGTAGTAAAGGGTCGCCCAAGGAGTGAATGCGGGATGAATCGCGGCGAGGATGCCCGCCTCGTACCGTGACCGTTTCTCGGCGGGTAACGATGTTCCGTCGGGGCTTATCTGGTAACCGATGGAAGGTGAGTTCTCGGTATAGGCATAGCGGCCGGTAAGGGTGAGCATGGAGGTCAGCTTGAGCGAGGTTCCGACGGTGTAAACAAAGGTTTCCTTTGCCCACTCATCGAAGTCCTCCCCCGTCACCGGGCTGCTGTTATAGTGCTTCTTGTCCATCCGGAATCCGGCGTCGACGGTGAGCCGGTTGTTCAGCATTCGGTGTTCGTCGGCGATATAGGTTCCGTACATCTCTTCATCGCTCTTTTTAAAGCCCGGCGCCACCCCGCCAGGGGCGACATAGGTAAGAAACTGGCCGCCCAGCTTGAGGGTGTTATTTTCCCAGTCGGCCACATGCCTGAGGCTGACGGTGTGTCCGCTGCTGTTCTGGTCCCTTTCCGTCACCTGGATTGCCAGGTTGTTGAAGGCATACTGCATGGTTGTCGTCTGGGTTTTGCTCCAGGGCACCTCCACATTCAGGGCGACCAGGTCTGCGTTCAACTTGTTCATGTTCATGTCGGACACGGCCAGCGAGCCAACTTTCGACCAGTCGAGGGTTCCATCTTTCAGAGTTGTCGGCATGAGAATCAGGCCCCACTCCAACTCCTTCATGCCCCAGCTCTTGTACCAGAGCAGATCGGCATTCAAAAACGGGCTCGTGAACCCTCCCCGGAAGAGCAGCGAATCGTTGCGGCTCGCCATGTTCCAGCCGGATCTGCCGTCGGTGCCCTTGTTTTCATAGGACAGCCGGTAATCGAAATTCCCGCGTTTTTCCCCCAGATAGAGGTTTTCCCTGTGAGTGTTGAAGGTTCCGTAGGCGCCCACCAGACCGGCTTCAAGTTTTGATGAGCGTTTGGTCTTGATGACGATGAATCCCTGGTTGGACGAACCGGTGCTCGAACCGAAGTTGGTCAGGGGGCCGAGGGTAACGGCCGTTGCATCTCTGACGATGGTTACGGACTCGATGGAATCTACCGGGAGTGACGCGAGCAAACGGTCAGCCTGGGTGATATAGACGCCGTCCAGGATGATGCCGTAACTCCCGCCTCTCATGTTGGCGAAGTTCATGTGTTGCCGTCCCTGGAAGGTCACTTCCATACCGGCGGCCTGCTGTATGACATCCCACACCGTCTCTGGCTTGATAGCCTCGATATCTTCTTTGGTAAACACCTCCGTCTGAAGCTTGCTGCTCTCAGTTACCGCATAGGGACTAGTAACCGGCTCTCCTATCCGTGTTGCCTTGGTCCCGATACTTTCCAGTTCATGGGTTTCCTCTTTTGTGGCCTGGTCAGCGGCGCGTGCGGATACCGCAGGGCCGGCGATGCTCAGAACCGCGCAGAATAACAATATTTTTTTCATGTACCGCTCCTTTTGTTCATCATAAAAATTAGTCAATAATGACATCATGTTTTGCCTTTGAAATAGCCTCCGTATTCGTCAGCCTCCCGATAACGGGAAGTTCGTAAACGACGGGATTGAGGTATTTCCTGTTTTCATGAAAACTCCTTTCTTTGAATTTGATTTTTTTTGCGGGACAAACCTTTCAGTTTTCCAATACATACTCCACAGGTATTACCAGCCTTGCGCTGACCGGCGGCTTTGGAAACGGGGCGCTTTGTATCACAGTATTCCTGGCGTCGCTGTCCAGAAAAGGCACGCCGCTGCTTCTGACGATGCGCACGTTGTTTGCGGTACCGTCACGCTGGACGACAAACTCGACGGAAAGCCTGCCGCTCCAGCCCATGCGCCGTGCCAGGACGGGGTATCTCAGGTTTCCCGCCACCTGGTCCCGGATATAGGCGAAATGTTTCCTCAGATAGCGCATCCGCAGGGTTTCGGCGCTCTCGCCATTCTCCTCGCCGCCGGATTGATCGGCCCCTGAACCGTGGCCGGATCCGGTCCCCGTCCCGCTGCCGTTTCCCTGGCGTCTGGAGGTGAAACTGCTGCTGCCGGCAGTTGCCGCGGATACGGGCGGGAGCTGAGCCACTGCCGTTGTCTGCGCAAGCGGGGCTGCTTCGGGCGAGGCCTCCAGCGGAGTCGGTTCGGTATCACGCTCCGGGAAAGAGTCAGGATTGGCAAGGACCGGCAGAGGCTTTGCCACAATCGGATGCCGTGCCGGTGCTGCGGGTCGGGATGGCGGAGCCCCGCCGGGATCGTTCTTTATGTTCTCCTTTTTCGTTCCCTGTACGCTTTCTACCGTGAAATCGATCAGGATTGGCGCTTTTTGGGGCGCGGGCATACCGGTAAAGGAGACAGCGGCGGCCAAAACTGTCAGATGCAGTGCAAACGAAAAAAGAAAAGACTTCGCTTCGGTATTCATCTTCCATCCTTCCTGAACTCAACATCAAAATCCTTCCCGATTCAGCCCTTATTCTTTGCGGAACACAATCCACATGCCATCATCACCGCGGTCAAGGGTGTACGAGTCTATCCCTGCCGCCTCCAGGGCGTCGGAATAGTGCCGGTTGTCATGCCGGGGCAGGGTCCGCCGGTTCTCCAGCCACTCAGGATCTTCCTTTTCCATTTGTCCACGGATTGCATCTCTTGTCTTCGGGTCACCAAGTCCGCCGCCCACATAGGCGTGTCCTCCCGGTTTCAGAACTCGATTGATCTCCCGAAAGGCCGTGGACAGCTCATCCCAGAATGGAACCGAGCCTCTGCTGATGACCAGATCGACGGATGCATCGGATAAAGGAATTGCCTGCACCTGACCCAGCTGCGTTACGGCGCGCCCCGTCAGGCCGTAGGCCGAAATATTTTCGTCGGCGCATCTAAGCATGTCTTGCGACAGATCGAGGAATATAAAATCGAGCGCGGTAATCCGTGCCAGGGCAAGCCCCAGGTAGCCGCCACCGCACCCGACATCAAGGCAACTGCCTGAACCAATCCCGGTTTTTTCCAGAATCCGGGCTGCGTAGTAGGCGTAAATCGGTGCATTTATGCCCAAGGCAATCCGGTTGTATCTGCTCACATCAGATGTTTTCATGGCTTTCCTGTTCATTTGTCGATAATCCTCCTCATTTCTTGGTCTGAAACCTCGACACCAAGGAAGAGCCGATAGAAATACTGTGCCTCTTTGACCATATCAACCGGGTATTCCTTGGGGTAGAGACGGCTCATGAGCCATTGCAGGCCGAGTATTCTCATAAATGAAGGGGGACGATCGAACCAGTTGAAGGGGGTCCTCGGTATCAGGTAGACCCGTCCCTGCCGCACGGCCCTGATACGTTTCCATGCGGGGTCCGTGAAGACCTTGTCGAAAAACAGTTTTTCCTGGACAAGGATCACATCCGGGTCGTAGAGCATCACCTGCTCCAGGGAAATGTGTTCCATCCCCTTATGACTAGCCGTATGGCAGCGATGGACATCCGTGTCGCCTGCGCGTTTGAGCAGCTCCACGTGGATCGAGTCGTCGCACTCCGTCTTCAGTCCGTCCGGCCCCTCTGCATAGTAGACTTTCGGCCGTTTCGCTTCGGGAATACGCTTCACTGCCGCGTCCACACCGGCCAAAATCTTACGGCTGTAATCGCTCAGCTTTTTCGCCCGAACTTCTCTGTTGAGGAGCCTGCCCAGGAACAGAAACACGTCAGGATAATCGGAGAGGCTTCCCGCTGCTGCATAGGCATGGGGAATACCCAACTTCTTCAGGGTTTCCTCCGCTTTCGGACTGTTGGGCGATTTTCTGTCGCTCCACATGAGGAGGAGGTCCGGTTTCGCCTTCAGCAGCCCCTCGATGTTGGCGGTCTGGCCCTGCCCAAAGAGGCTGCCGATAACGGGAAGCCCCTGGACTCTCCGGTGAAGATACTTCGTATCTTCTTCCTTCAGCGGGAAGATGAGACCCGCCAGCAGGGTGGGATCAACGGCATACATGATGTAGGTGCCGTAGGGTGACGGCGCATAGACCTTCTTGATGGTATCGGGTACGGATACGTTGCGGCCCGTCATATCGACAATCTCCCTTGCGCAGGCACTAGCGGAGCAGACCATGGGCAGTGCAAGGAAAAGACAGATTGCGGCGGTAAGGCTTTTGCTCTTCATAGTTGACATGGAAATTTCTCCTTTGTTCATAACCGTACGCGGAGACAAAAAGCTCCGCAGCAGATCAAAAAAAGGCCGGCGTGAGAAAACACGCCGGCCTTTGCAGCCAGTGAATTGTCTCCTTTCCAAAAGGGGAGGCGACGCTGTTTCCGGCGGCACCCATCGCCCGGCGCCCATAACGAAAACGTCACAGGGCGTGCGGGTCGGAGAAAAAACCTATTTCCGTGGCAAGTACATCATTTCATCGTGTTCATTCCCTTCCGGTGCCGGTGAATCAGTATCATGTATTTTGTCGAGTCGGCGGAAAAAAGGATGGTGAGAGTGGGCGCTTCAGAAGGTGTATTTATCAAGGCACAAGCCTCCATGGCCCAGTGAAATGATATCCGCTGCCGTCGGCCGTACCCCCGCCATAATCGTGGGTAACAGGCCGTCCAAGGCAGTCGGGGCGACGCGGAGCGCGCCGGCAGGCGTGCCGACCACGGGAATACCGTTCAATATGGCCAGACCCAATACGGCGCCGGGCATCATCGGCACACCCTCGATAATAACGTCCGCACCTGATTTGCGTATCCCGTCCATGGTGACGTCATCGGGATCTACGGACATGCCGCTGCACGCGAATATCACCTCGCACCCGGCCGCATGCATGTCCGTTACCGCCCGCGCAATGGCTTCTACATCATCGGGCACAATGGTTGTGTGCGCAATGGACGCGCCGAACGGTTCTACCTTTCGTGCTATGGTCTCGGCGAACCTGTCTTTGATTCTTCCCTTGAACACCTCACTTCCGGTAATTACCACGCCGACCTTCTTGAGGCTGAAAGGCTTCAGTTCCAGTATCCTGCCACGTGAACGGCACATGCTTTCCAGTTCGGCGAGTTTTGTTTCGGCTATATACAGCGGTATTGTCTTGGCAACGGCAGCGGGCTTCTCCGGGGTGCAGACCGTCCGGTTGTGACGTGTTCCAATGGCAAAGCCTCCCATAGTATTGACCTCGTCCAGTAGTGGAACATTCACCATGAGCAGCCCAGGAAACCCGGCCTTGATACGTACGGCTCCTCCTGCGGGGTTTTCGAACTCAAAACCTTCCCCCGCTACGGCCTGTGCGATTCTGAGCGCTGCGTCATTTTCATGGACCTCGGCTTCTTCGGACTCCACGATATAGATATGTTCCTTACCGATCTCGAGAAAATGGGGTATGTCCTCCTCCCGCACCACGTACCCGCGGCGAAAAGGGAGCATCTTGGCTCCTCCCGGAACAACCCGTGCGACATCATGTCCCAATACCATTCCAACTGCATCTTCAATCCTTACTTTCCTTATCATGTTTGCCAATCCTTCCTTGAATCAATTGATTCCGCTGCGTACTGCCGCAGTATCTCTCCCTGCTTCAGCGAACACGCGAATCCGAAGTGGGGTACTGTCTTTTGATAATGCCGACCATGGTTCTTTCTTGTTTAGAGATGCACTGTTGTTGCCCCTCATGCCCAGTGCCAGCCGGCGGCCGGTTTGCTGAAGGAACGGTTCACATCGGGCAGGGAAAAGCCGATGCCGTAGAAGTGCCGGTAGAAGGCTTCGGCTTCCTCCATCACGTCAATACGGCACAGGTCGCCATGGAGCGTGGTCGCAAGATACATCAGCCCGAGGATCCACTGCGGGCTGCCGAAATCCCATCCCGGTGCGGGATGCGTGTAGATTCTCCTGTTTTGCACCGCCTGTGCGGTCACTCCCAGGCGGAGGCATTCGGCATGGAAGTCTTCAACGGAATTGGAGATAAAGGCTGAAATGAAGATCACCTCGGGATCGAGTTCGTTCAGTTGGGCAACGGAAAGGCTCCGGCCGGGTCGCCCGCTCGCTTCGAGTTTCCGGTTGACGTTTATTCCGCCCGCCGTTTCCGCCAGTTGATTTTCCAGTCGGCCGCCGCGAATGTAAAAGAGGGGCTTGCCCATGGCGTAATAGACCCTCGGACGATTCCTCACCGGCGTCAGGGCTGTCTCTATCCGGTTCAGTTGTTGTTCCAGGTAGGCGGCAAGCGCCTCGCCCCGTTCGGCTGTTCCCACGACATTCCCGAAGTGACGCACCATCTCGATGTAGGTTTTGGGATGCTGAATAGCCTTGTGAAAGCCTTTCATGTCAGCGGCGGAAAGGAAATTCTCCCATGCCCGCACTACCGTCGATTTCCGGTTGACGCCCATGGCGATGAGCATCGCTTCAATGATCTCCAGAGCCCGCGTGAAAGGATATCCTCCCTCGAAGTCTCCCTCCTGATAGGCCGTCCGCGCAGGTGCTCCGATGATGTCCAATTCGCGGGAACAGGTGGGGCAGCTACTTTCCGGCATTACCTCGTTGTCGGACGCCATGATTTTGGCGCCCATGGGGCCGTAAAAATCCCGCTTGAATACGATTTCTCCACACTTTGGACATGAGGTGTGCAGGAGTTCCGTGCCGGGGGAATTGAACAGGTAGACGTAATCCAGTGTTTCCCCGAGCTCCGCGCAGAACTCTTCCGCCTCGCGGATGGATGGTTCCAGGGAGATATCAGCCGCTGCCAGAGGGATGAAGCGCATCACCTGCAAGGGGATCGTTCGGGATATGCCGGCTATATGGCGCGCCAGGGAACGTACTTCTTCCCGGTTGTTCCCGTTCACCATGCAGGAGATTTCCACGTGAACGCCGCTTTTATAGAGGGTTTTCAGGTTTCTCAGCACCGGCGCCATGCCCGGTGCGCCGCAGTCTCGATAAGCCTGATCCGAAAAACCCTTTACACCGATGTTGATGAAATCAAGATTCGGTAGAAGCCTTGCCAGCGCCGATTCGGTAAAGTAGGCGTTTGAAGAACAGCCGACGCGCAATCCTTGTTCATGGGCCAGAGCAGCTACCTTGATGAAGGTGGGAAGCCCGGCCAGAGGGTCGTTCATTAAAAAGGCGATTCCCGCACAGTCACTATCCAGCGCTTGTTGTACCACCTCTTCCGGCGTCAACTTTTTCAGGGCGGTACTGTCCGGGGACATCTCTTTGACAATGACGGTGGAGATGCATCCCGGGCAGTCGAAGTTACACCCGGTGGTACTGATCTGGAGAAACTTTCCCCCCGGATGGTAATGGAGGATCGGCATTGTCTCGATCGAAATAGGGCAGGCGACGATGTAGCGATCAGGGAATAGCTCGACCATAGCGCCGCTCTGCTCCCTGTATCTCCCGCATGCACCGCTGGCACCAACGGAGACGGCGCATTTCCGCTCACAGATATCGCAGGTTATCTCGTTCATGGTGATTTCCTTATGATGACCCAAAGTCCTCTGTCATCGCTGTTATCAATTTCAAAATCCGGAATTCCTGCGCTGCGCAATGCCTCTTCGAACTGCCGCGGTGCATCGGCGCCGAGGTTTTTCGCCATTCTTTCACGCCACTGGCCGTTGTCCTCCGGTCGGGCTTCCATCTTCCGGTTAATCTCGGCCTTCAGTTCGGCTGACCCGAAACCGCCGCCAATATAGCTCATGCCTCCGGGGGCCAGGACCCGGTAAATCTCCTGAAATGCCTGTACCTGATCCCAGAAAAAAACCGAGCCGCGGCTGACGGCCAGATTGACAGAGCCGTCCGGCAGTGGAATTGATTCCACATCTCCCGACAGGGTATCGGTCCGGGTTTCCAATCCGTGGGCCGCGATATTGCACCGCACGATTTCCAGCATTTCACGAGACTGGTCGAAAAACCGCACGAACAGTCCGGTGGTTTGCGCCAGGGCCAGTCCGAGGTAGCCGCCGCCACAGCCGATGTCCAGGCAGACTCCCTCGGTAATGCCGGTCCGCTCGACAACCTGGGCGGCAATAAGCGGATACGCGGGCGCGAAAACCTCACGGGCGATTTTGTCGAATTTGCTTACGTCCATCTGCATTGTTTCATTCCTTTCGACGTTCATGTAGATACGTTTTTACGGTTTTTCAGATTCCTTTTAGTGCCTGTTTCAGTCCGTGCAGGCAGGCGACTTTCAAACTGTTCAGGGCGTCGGGTTCTTCTAGTAATATAGTCCGCGCGGCTTCAAGGCGCCAGGCAGCGCGCACCGTATCAAGAAGTTTGCGCCGCACCACCCAGACATGGACCATTTCGTCAATCTCGAGGAGGGATTGCAGAGACGATGCCCAGCCTTTCCCCTGCAGTTCGAGAAAGCCTACTTCGTCAACGATCACCACATCGGCGTCCGTGCACCTCTCCGGGGAGAGGGCCTTTATCCCGGCGGCGAGACCGGTTTCGTAAAATTCAAAGGGTATGCCGTTACGCAGATCGTTGTCCGGTATGCGGCGGGAGAGAGGCACTGAGCTGTTGTCGGAGAGATCAATCAGGTTGAACCCGCTGCGGACACCGTTTTCCCACAGTCCCTCTGCCAGGATCCCGGCTACCTTCACCTCCTCCCGCCGCAGCAGCTCGACCAGCGCGGAAAGAAGGGTCGTTTTTCCGCTCTGTCCGTCTCCGCTCAGGATGACGACGGAGGGTTTCACGAGGCGCATTTATTCCGCCTCCTCGTAGTAGGCGCCGTTCATGCACGCTCTGCACAGCGGTCCCTCGCCGGTGGCCGGGTCCGTAGCATCCTTCCCGTCAAATACCTTCTCCCCGCATCTGGCGCACAGCACGGTCCTCAGGGGCTTTCCGGGGAGGTCCTCCTTTTTCAGGGTGACCTTTACCTTCTTCCAGACGAGTAGTTCTTCATCCGGCAGGGTCAGGACATACTCTTTCGCGTCCGGCCTGTCGTTTTTTTCCTTTTCGCCGGGGATGAGGCTCACCCGCCAGGCGATATCCTTTTTCAGATTGATGAAGGTCGCCGCCATTCTGCCGTAGTCTGCGTACTTAAGGTTTCTCCGTCCCAGGCGGGTACCGGTCGCCATGAGGACAGCATCGGCGATGCAGCGATCGTTCTCAATGAAGACGATAAGGTCCTTCAGGTCCTCCGGCGCAACCAGCTCCAGCCCTTTTTTGGCGATACGGACCCCCAGGGACTGCCCGGCGCAGAAATGGCCGTGGTAATCAACGCAGCGTTGCAGCGTCTCGTCAACATCGGTAATCAGCATGAATAATTCCTCCTTTGTGTCTATCGGGCGTACGTAATAATTCAAGTATGTGCGCATCTGCATGTGCCGATCTTCCTCGGAATGCAGACCTTGAAACTCTCCCGCAATGAATGGACGTCCACCTCTCTGCCGTATAGGGCAAAGAGGCTCTCGCTGGTAATGACGTTGTCTGGTCTGCCATCCGCGATAATCGAGCCGTCCTTGAGCATGATGACCCGGTCGGCAACCCAGAGGGCATGGTCCGGGAAATGGGTGGACTTGAGAAAGGTGTACCCTTCTTCGCAGAGGTCGATCAGCCCTTCCAGCAGCTTGATCTGGTTACCGTAATCCAGGCCGTTGGCCGGCTCATCCATGATGAAGGTATGCGCTCCCTGGGTCATGGCCCGGGCAATGAGAGTCAGCTGGCGCTCGCCGCCGCTGATCTGGGTATAGGGTCTGTCCCGGAGATGGAGTATGGACAGCTTGTCGAGGGCGGCGTGGGCAATGTCCAGATCTTCCGCGGAGAAGCGGGAAAAGAAGGTCTTGTGCGGTATCCTGCCCATGAGCACTACGTCGATCACACTGTAGGCAAAAGAGGCCCGGTGTATCTGGGGCACATAGGCGATGCTCTGCGCGAGGGTCTTCTGCCGCAGTGATGAGATGGCCCGCCCTTCGAACAGCACGCGGCCCTTATCAAGACGGTAGAGCCCGAGAAGGGACTTCAGAAGGGTAGTCTTTCCGCTCCCGTTCGGACCAAGGAGCGAGATTATTTCACCTCTGTGAACCGTCAGGGAGACATCTCGCAGGACCGGCTTGTCGGGGAAACCGAAGCTGATATTTTCGGCAACGAGCAGCATTTTATGCCCATCCTTTCCGTGCGTTTTTCAGCACCAGTATGAAAAATGGTATGCCCATGAGAGAGGTGACGATCCCCAGCGGGATCTCCACGGTAAAGAGCATGCGCGCCACGTCATCTACGACGATCAGATAGATGGCGCCGATCAGGGCGGCAACCGGCATCAGGATCCTGTTGTCCGGTCCCACGAGCATCCGTGCCACATGGGGAATGATCAGGCCGACCCAGCCGATCAGGCCGCCGATGACCACGGTCAGTGCGCTGATGAGGGTGGCAAAGAAGATCAGAACCATGCGAATGCGGGTCACATTGATCCCCAGGGATTTCGCCTCGTCGTCGCCCATGCTCAGGATGTTGAGATAGCGGGAAAAAAGGAGCAGGCAGAGGATTCCCGTGCAGATCGGAACAGACACGTACAGTACGGTCTTGCCGTCCGCCAGGGAAAGGCCGCCCATGAGCCAGTAGACGATGGCCGGCAGCTGGTTGTACGGGTCGGCAACGTATTTGACGATGGAGAGGAGCGAGGTGAACAGTGCTCCGCTGATGATCCCGCCGAGGATGAGCATCAGCAGCCGGTCTCCGCGATAGAGCCGTGCAATGCCCACGGCGATGAGAACGGCCAGAAAACCGCAGACAAACGCGCCGGCCTGCACCGCGAACCAGCTGCTGGAAACAATCATTCCCAGTGCTGCGCCGAAGGATGCCCCGGCCAGCACGCCGAGGAGCGCTGGAGAAACGAGCGGGTTGATGAACATGGCCTGAAAGGCGGCCCCGGATACGGACAGGGCGGACCCGATGAGGGCCGCTGCGATGATGCGCGGCAGTCTGATGTCCAGCAGGATATTCGAGAAGAGGGCGTATTTTTCCTCATCCATAGTGCCAAAGCCCGCCGAAGCAGAAAGAAATGCGAAGATCTCCCGGAGGTTTATCTCGTACTTGCCCAAGGTAAGGGAGAACAGGACGGTAAAGATGAGAAGAAAAACCAGGCAGGGTATCCAGATATTTTTACTCACAGAAGTATGTTCTCCTTGTATCGTAAAGGTTTCAATCATTACGGCGGAAGGGTTTGTGTTCCCTTAGCGATTCAGGATCTTTCTTATCTGGTCGTCCGAAAGTTCCGCATGCAGGAACAAGCGGTAGAATTCCCGCGTCTCTTTCACCATGTTCAGTCGCATCCGCTCCGGGTAGAGGATGTTTGCCAGCCACTTGATACCCAGCAGGCGCATGTAGGAGGGCGGCCGATCAAACCAGTTGAACGGTGACCTCGGGATCAGATAGACCCTGTGATCCTTCACGGCCCTGATGCTTTTCCAGCGGGGATCCGAGAATACCCGCTGATAAAACGCGCGCTCCTGTGCCACGATTACCTCCGGATTCCAGGCCAGTACCTGTTCCATCGTGGTCTTTTCCATCCCCATTTCGGTCCTTTGTGTGCACTGGCAGACGTTTTTTCCTCCGGCGTAATTGATGAGTTCCGCATGCATCGACCGGTCGCATTCGGTGGTCAGACCGTCGACTCCTTCCGCATAGTACACCCGTACCTTCTTGGCGTCGGGGATCCCGGCCACGGCGTGCTGTATCCCGGTCAGGCTCCGGTCCGCGTAATCGGCCAGACGGCGTCCACGCTCCTCCCTATTGAGGAGCCTCCCGAGGAACCGGAAAGTGTCCGCATAGCGGGGAAGGTCGAGTGCGCATATATGGACTATCGGTTTGCGGATTCGCTGCAAAGCCTCCTCAGTCTTTTTTTCGATACTCGATCCCTGCCACCGGGATATCAGTACCAGATCCGGGTTGACCTTGATCAGAATCTCGATATTGGCCGATTGACCCTGTCCGTACCAGCCGCCGACCACCGGAAGTGAGCGCAGTCTCTTGGAAAGAAACAGCTTTTCCTCGTCCCTCAATGGCGAGTTCCAGCCCGTGAGGAGCAAAGGATCCATGGCGTAGAGGATGTTCGTGACCGGTGGAGAGACGCCGTAAACCCTGGAAATCTTCTCCGGTACAGTTACCGTGCGGCCGTCCATGTCGACGATCTCACGCGCCTCCGCATGAAATGCTGGCAGGAAAAACGCCAGGATGAAAATAATTCCGATCAGTGTTGTTTTTGTTGTGTCCATCTGCGTAAACCTCGTACTTCATACGAGCAGAGATATTTTTGCCCGGTTCAGGAGTTCTTCAATCGCCCTTTTTACAGAAAAAGAGGTTGCCGGTATGGAGGTTCCCGCTAGCAGAAACCAGCCGTCGGAGGAGGAAAAAGGACTTGTTTAATCCTGCGGGTTTCGCTAAGCCTGAGGTATCAGGGGGCGAGGTGGGCGCACGAAATACCGTAGTTGCGACTGGTTCTGTCGACTTTCAGCGACATTTCAGCCTTCAGAAACGAGAAAGGCCGGCTGAGTTGGACACTCGCCGGCCTTTAAACCGTAGTGTTCACTCCTTTCCAAACAGGGGAGGCGACGCTGTTTCCGGCGGAACCCGCAGCCCGCAGCCCATAGCGAATTGCCGTAGGGTCAGAGGGTCGGAGAGACATATAGATAGTAATTAATTGCTCAAAAAATAGATTTCAGGTAATGAAAATCATCCGTATCCTTTTCGAGTGAACGGTACGTCCAGTCGCCGCCACCTGTAATTGATGGTTCGCTTTACTCCTTGTCCCACCACATGACAGCCCAGCATATATTCCTGGGATACGACATCAGCCACTTTCCTTCATTGCGGACAAGGTGCTCCTTCAGGAATGCTTGCAAAATAACCGCTTCTTCGGGAGCGGTAACTTCCATCTTTGAACTGAGGATGGTGAAGGCATCTTCGTGACTTTCATAGGAGTTCCGTTCCTGATAGGTGATAAAGTTAACATTGGCACGGATACCCATTCGGTAGAGGAGGTTGTAGAGGTAGATAAAGTCAGGGCCAGGATTCAACTCTCTGCCAAGGGCCCGATAGAGACGTCGATCGTGGGGGCCATCTCCGACTATGGTGGAGACATAGACCCGCTTGCGCGCGGCCTTGTTCAACTTCGTCAATGCGCCCTCAAAGTCCTCAGTAATCAGGGAGCGTGAAGCGAGTACCACGTCATGCTCACCGATACCCAATGCGTTCCAGTCATCCTCCCACGCTCCCTGGACCGTCTGGATAGTGGTGATGTTCATTTTTCTGCACCGATCCCGCAACAGGGCAAGCATGCTGCCAGAGATGTCCATCGCGGTAATTTGTTTGACTCTTTCAGCCAGGGGAATTGCGAGTGTCCCTGCTGCGCAGCCGACATCAAGCAGTGTCCAGTGAGGTTTTACTGCCAGCAGGCGGAGAAACTTAACGGAATAATCACTCTTGGACGAGTTCCTGGCAAAGGCGGGAGCACGTTTGTCCCAATACGCGCTGGTACCGCTGGGGGAAGATTTCTGTTTTCTCGCCTCCCAGCAGATCCGGTTCCAGTCGATCTCCCTGATATCGAGTGATGCGTAGTGAGCCTCTTTTACCGTTCCGTTTTCATGGTTCAGTGACTGCCTGCTTTCCTGTTGTCCCTGCAGGTAGTAAATTGGCTTCATGGCTCGATCTCCTGTCCCGTGCTTTCTCTTTACGCTTCTGACGAAAAACCCGCATTGCTACCGATATGTTCAGTATCAAATACGGGTTCCGTTAGGCCTGCCTGGCGGCAGGGGACGAAGTGGGCGCGTAATGATTGGCAGATTAGGTAGTTCAGATTACACAAAAAAAGCCGACGGAAGCAAACACCGTCGGCTGTGAAATGCCGCTGTGTCTGCTCCTTTCCAAATAAGGGAGGCGGCGCTGTTTCCGGCGGCGCCCGCAGCCCGGCTCCCATAGCGTTGGCCGTAGGGATGGCGGGTCGGAGCAAATTAGACTATCAGTTTTATTAATTCGTTATGTAATAAATTACTAAACGAAAAGTCAAGGGAAATATTCAGGGTGGATTTTTTGGTTTTATCATGAGAAAAAAGTATTTTCCGTAGTGACTATTTCCGAAACCTCAAACATTCACTTTGCGCGAGAAGGTGAATTGGGGTATTATGCCATCCGCTGACTGGTTTCCCTCTGGAAATCCTGCATGAAAGACCGCTTGACCGATCTTCGGTCGGAGCTTCAACAATGTCGCCTGTTGTGCACCGACAGGACAAGGAGTACTCATATGGCAAGTCTCAATAAGGTTATGTTGATCGGGAATCTCGGAAAAGACCCCGAGGTTCGGTACACCACATCGGGAACCGCGGTGGCGAGTTTTTCTCTCGCTACCAGTGAGCGGTTCAAAAACCGGAGCGGTGAATGGGAAGACAAGACAGAGTGGCATAATGTTACCCTCTGGGGAAGGCTTGCTGAAATTGCCGGTGAATATCTGGCCAAGGGCAAGACTGTCTATATCGAGGGGCGCCTTCAAACCAGAAAGTGGCAGGACCGTGACGGCCGTGACCGGTACACAACGGAAATCGTCGCGGATAAGATGCAGATGCTCAGTGGTAAAGGTGAGGGCGGGGGACGTCAAGCTTCGGGAAAGAGTTTCGATGAAACCGGACAGGGAGGTTCCCCTGGGTATGAAGAGCCGGTATTCAATCCTGACGACGATATTCCATTTTAAGTCAAGTCTTCCTTTGCGCCGGCGATGACAATGCGGTTCTTTCCGGATCTCTTGGCTTGGTAGAGGGCATCATCCGCAGCTTTCACCAGTTCGTCGGGAGTGCTGCCGTGGTCAGGGAATGAGGCAATACCGATACTTACCGTGATGTTTTTGCCCTGTACCCGCAACGACGCGATTTCTTGCTGGATCCTCTCGGCGAACGCAACGGCATTCATCTCTTTCCTTGAACTGGGACCTTTTGTGGTCGTGCTGATGGAGGTTTCCGGAAGGATAATGCCGAATTCTTCGCCGCCATACCGGCAGGGGACATCGATATCGTATGGCGGGTTTGTTTCGCTGCGGCGGACGTTTTTGCGCAAGATGCCGGCGAGTTCCTTGAGGGCTCTGTCTCCTTCCAGGTGTCCGAACGTGTCATTGAATTCCTTGAAGTGGTCAATGTCGAGAAAAATGACCGAAAAGACGTGACCGTACCGAATTGATCGCTGTATTTCACTGTTGAGTCCCTTGAAAAAATAACTTCTGTTGTATAATTCAGTTGTCTGGTCTTTAACTGCGAGTCTCTTCAAGGTAAGTTCTCTTCCGCGGTTTACCCTGACAATATGAGACCCGATGATTGTCATCGTAATAGTCATGACTGCGGTCCATGTCCAAAGGAGCAGAGAATGGTGTGGCTCCCTTTGCTGCTCTTCCGTGATAAAGGGCAAGGCTACCGGATTTAGATATTTGCTGGCCTCAGCCCCGATAAGTAAGCCAAAAGCCAAGATCGTCGCAAGGCAGAATAGCCAGGTTGCTCTTTTGTGTTCCAGGAGCAGGGCGGCTTCCAGGGCCAGGAAAGGGTAGATGGCCCAGAAAGGACTGAATATTCCGCCAGAATAATGGATCAAGGCGGTTGTGACGATAATGTCCAGCAAGATCTGGAGATGGTTTGCCAGGACGAGGTGGCTCAGTTCTCGGTAGAATAGATGGTAGAAGAGATTGTAGCATGCTGTCGCCAGAAGGGTGTATGCCTGCATGGTAATCAGGGTAGTGGCGTGTGAATAGTCGGGAAGGGAGAAAAGTAACAGGCTTCCCGCATACGACCAGTAGGCGCCCAGCATGAGGAGCAGGATCCATCGCATCCTGATAATCAGGAGCATTCGACCCCTGGTTTCCGCCATCTTTTCCAGTTCCTGGCTTGTCGGGTCCCCTTGGTAGACGCCGAAGTGACGCACAAGAATCTTGAAAAAAGCTGTTCTTTCTATTTCCTGGATTTTCATTGTCAGAGTGTATCGGGTACCCGAACCTCCTGCTGTTCTAAAATTACGGTGGGACTGGTGAGCCTGGTATGGGGTATGTGAGGAATGTTGATATTATATCTCAAGGAAATAATATGTCAAGCGATAAAAATCACATAGAGATAGGATCAAGGATAAAAGAGATTCGACTCTCCCGGGGGCTTACGCAAAAAAGCTTTGCGTCTTCGCTCGGAATTGTTCAGGGTTTCCTGAGTGATGTGGAACGAGGTCGAAAGCTCCCTTCCGAAACTCTTTTGATAGCCCTATGTCATCTCTATGAGATAAATGAGGTGTGGCTATTTAGCGGTGAAGGAGAAATTTCCCGGAAATTATTTCCTCGTGAAGAGATTGAAAAGTTTGTCGCCTCGACAATACCGCTTCTCAAAAGGGTGCCGCCGGAGTTTCCGGATGGCATCGAAGAGCAGGACATTTATGATCGTATCTCCCTTCCCGGGATTCCCGAAGGTTGTTATGCTTTTTTCTTCTACGGAGACTTTATGTCGCCTACGGTTCATGATGGCGACATTGTCATATTTACAGAATACGAGAACTTTGCCAATGGTGATATCGTGCTGTTGAACAACCTGTGGGGGGAGACAATACTGCGGAGATACCGGAGGCGAGACAACGAGGTATTGCTTTCGCCCGACAATCCCCTGTACCGTCCCTTCCGATTGGAAAAAGACACGCGAATTTTCGGTAAGGTTATCGAGATATGGCGGAAGATCAAGTTTTAACGGAGTAGAAAAGATTTGGTTCGTCAGCAGGATGCAGGAAAAGAGAAGAGCGAGGTCTGAAATTCAGGCCCCGCTCTTTTTTTACGTTATGTTGGCTATTTTTGAACCCAGCGTCCGTTTGCCAGTTGAGTCCACCATCCAGCCTTTGCTTCTTCCCGTTTAGTGTCGGCATACGTTGCCGCTGCTTTGGCCAGTACCTGACTCAATGCCTCTTTAGTTTCCGGCTGTTTGTTCACGCGCAGGATCGCTTTAGCCATGTTGACGATGACGGTCTTGCGGTTGTCGTTCTCAGCCTGAACAAGTGCCTGGGCGCTTCCCGCTTTAGACTGGTCGCGAATAGCCACTCTTCCATCGACTGCTTCGCCAACGACCCCGCTGTCGCGAAGTGCATTCAACTGGGGAAGACGGGCGCGCATTGCATCATATGCCTGCTGGACTTCGGGGATTTTTGAGAGTTCGTCTGCCAGTTTGGCTCCCAGATCGTCCTGGGCCCATGCTTCGCTGGTAAAACTGATCGAGGGGACGAAGCTGAGCGGTTTGTCAGCAGGTATTTGCTGCTCAGGCTGAGGCTGGAGCTCATTTTTTGGTTCCTGCTTCAGGAGCATTTCATCCAGGGACTTGTATGCCTGTTTTACGTCTTTCTCAGGGAAATACACATTGACCGTGATAAATGCGCAAGCGGCCAAGAGTCCTGTCGCGACAGTAATGACCCATCGGGTGAGAGCTTTTTTCATGATAACCTCCATTATTCATTGTCTATACAGCGAAATATACCACAGCCGGTGAGGGAAGCAAAGAAGGGAAAAGTCCTGTGCCGACCAGGCTGCTTTCCGAATCGAAAGCCGGCAGTTTCGCATCCGGAGTTTTCGGATGGAAACTATTCCAGCCACTTCAGGTCTGTTTGAACAGGCGGTGTCTCTTGTCCTCCTCCTTTGCCCCGGGCAGCAGCATCACGTATTGATTCAAGAAGGTGGTCGAGGGCTATCCGGTTCTGAACCGGGGCTACGGAAACGCTTAAATCCTTCATGCCCAGGAAGTTCGTGTGGGAGATATCAAGTTTCTCGAAGGTAAGGTAGTTATGATGGAGATAGGCAATTATCTCTCCGTTATCATAGGGACGATCATTCTGGAAAAAGAAACCTTTCAGCTTCTTGCCGGCAAGTTTCTGAAGAAATTCCTTGCTGACCAGCATCTCTTCTCCTTTGCCGCTGCGAGTCCAGAGGTTTACGTACCCTGTCAGTTCATTCAGCCCGCCTTGTTCGTTCTTCACGCTGAGAATGCCGTCGATCCTTCCGGTGATATAGCCCTTTATGGAAGGAAAAGACTCGCAGAATTGTTTGAGACTTACGTCGCTGAGAATGATGTTCGCCCCATACTCCGGTGTGCCCTTCAGGAGCAGATAGCCGCTGCCGAGGAGTCTTCCCTCGTACAGGTTCACTTCGATGGGGGAGACTCTCATGATTCCTCTGGATGCAGTGACAAATAGTGAAACTGTCCCGGTTTCAAGTGCTCCGAAGCGGATCGTGCCGATTGAGATATGGTTTCCTGACCTGGTAATTTTTTTGTGATTTTCCAGTTGCTTGGAATAAGTTTCTCTGCTGAAGCTAAGAGAGGAGAGTTCCGGTTTCGTTTCTTGCCAAGGTACTGCCAGGGAGAAGGGGAGACTTCCCTCAATTCCGCTAACGCTTATTTTCTGGGATGGAAGCTCCAGGGAGGCCTTTTCCAGAGAGAGATTGCCGTTGATTCGAGTGTTGGCACCTCGTAGTTCAACGGAGCCTGCAAGCGTGCATGATCCTTCGCAGGAAGCTTCCTGAAGATTTCGGGGCAGTGCATTTGCAAAGGCGTCAAGCAGCGAGTTAAGGGTGGTGGAAGGCATGGAAAAAGACAGGTCTCCCGATCTGTCGACAGAAGCCAAACGCTCGAGCGTTCCTCCAATCCGTAAGGACGGTCCTTGAGCGTGGTTAATGATTCCTTCCTTCAGGGCCAGGGATTGTCCACGGAGTGTCGCCTTGAAAGAGGCGGCAATTCCAGCTGTCAGGGTTTTTTCTGAGGATCCTTTCAGAGAGATGTCTTGCCCGGAAATCGCAAGCTTGCCCTCTATTCCACTTTTCTGCGTATAGTTACCACTCAGCTGAATGTCTGCCGTTCCGGACGAAATGCGAGGTGTCAATTTCCGGGGAAGAAGATCATCAAGCCGTTCAAGTTTCTGCTTCAGGAGGCTGGCAGAAAAAGAGGTTTCCCTGGTTTTGGAAAAAATGGCTGTGTTGGCCTGTGCGGAAAGGGTCCCTCCGAGGGAGTTCCCCCTGATGTCTGCAAGGGCATTCGTACCGTCTGCAGTGAGGTGAACGGTAGCTGACGCCAGGGTATGATTTCGGAAGATGAGAGATGCAAGGGAAAGGTCGGACGTGCCCACAAGGGAAGGTTCGTGATCTGCGGCGGCATACCGTGCGTTGAGACGCCCTGATATGCCGGTCGCGGCCAAGTCGCCGCTTCTGACCTCGGCACCGGTAAGGTCGGCAATCAGGGGGATCTGATCTTTGCCCAGGCCCAGGTCCCTTTTGGGCAGTTTCCCGGTAATTTTCTTGGCCTGGATTCGAGTCGCGGCAAAGGTGATCAAGGTGTTGACGAGAGTTACTTCCCGGTTGCCCAGGATGAAGCCTGTTTTCGCGCCGAACGGCGTGCCGTCGAGGTTCCCGTCGATCGCTTCCAGCGAACCGTTGCCTGATAAAATCCTGTTGGATTTTTGAATGGTTGCATTGATCGCGGCCTTTCTGATGGAGATCCTGTTTTTGGATGAGGTACCTGTCGCAGAGATAAGGTCCAGAGTTGCCTTGCCGGCAAACTTTTGCAGAGAGCTGCCGGAGAGTTTTGCTCTGGCAGTGAATTTTCCGGAAGTGAGGCGAGTTTTTGTTTGCTTCTTGGTCAGGAACCCGTTCAGGGCGGTGAGGGGAACATCGCTAGCAGCGAAGCTGAGCGTACTTGGGACAGGTGCCGTGTCGCGATACTGAAAGGAGCCTGTGAGAGGAATTCCGGCAAAGACAACTTTGATGGTTGGGGCGCTGACTCGTGCCGGCTCGAAGCGGGGGCTGAAGCGAGCGGTAAAAGGGCTGGAGAGGGACTCGATCAGAGCGGCATCTTTCTGGTTTTCGGTGAAAATCCTTCCGTCAAGCTGCCAGTTACTCGCCGTTTTCAGCAAGGAAAAATCGGCAGCTCCTCCGGCCACAATGAGCTGCTTTGCTTGAACCAGAGCAACCTTTCTGAGGGAAAGGTCGCCGGTAGCAGCTGTTATCCCTTTGCTTCGGTTCCCTGTCACCCGAAACCCTCGGGAAGACATTTCTCCGGACACGGAGAGCACCCTTCGGCTTGGTTCCGGAAGTAGCGCTACAAGCGAGCCAAGGTCGGTCTTGTCGGGAGTCAGTTGCAGCGTGAAGTCACAGTCTTTGCTGACTCGCTGCATCGAGCCGCTGGCCTTGACGGACATAAGAGTATCGACCGTGATATGTGCACCGGTAAGCTCCGCACTGTCATGTAAGAGATTGTAGCGGGCGTCGAAATCCAGGTGGCCGTTAATCGGCAGACTCCCTCCGGGTAAAGTGATCGAGAGCTGAGTAAAAGCAGCAGCTGTCCGAATAGTGAGGAGTCTGTTGCGCAGCTCCGCGGAAAAGGCCAGTTTTCCCTGCGCCTTTTCAAGTTGGAGAAGCGGTTTTCCGCGCAGAAGCTTTTGAAACGGGGCAAGGGCGATGGCCGGGGCGTCTGCCGTGACAGAAAAGGCAGGATTGTTGCCCAGGCGCCCTGCTGCCGTCAATCGAAGAGGGTTTCCCGCGGCATCTTTTCCCGAAAGTTCCAGTTTCGAATCGGTTGTCCCCTTGGTGGAGAAATCGGCGAGCGTCAGGCCCAGGTTCTCAATCTTGTGGCCGTTCATCTGGAGGGACGTGTCTTGTAAGGAAAAATGCCTGATGGTGATTTCTGCCGAGGGCTTCTCTTTTTTTTTCGTGAAACGCCTCAAAAGGGAAGAGAAATTCCAGCTGCCCAGGTCATTTTTTTCCGCAATGACGCTGAGCCCGACAATTTCCAGCCTGGACAGGCTTCGTTTGCCCCGTACCAAGCCGATTATGTCATGCGTAAGGGAGATTCTGCGGGCGGAAAGCATCTTTCGGTTTTTAAAGCCGGGAGGGCTTTCGATACCGATGCCGCTCAGGTAGATGGTTTGTCCGACCACAGTAAGCTCGGCAACGGTAACCTTGTGCTCACAATATCGGGACAGGGCGTGGCTCATATATTCCGTGGCCACTGGGGTGAGCAGCAGAATTCGGAAAAGGATAAAAAGAAAGAAGGAGAAAAGCACCACAACGACAAGCGACGTGGAGGCGAGCCTTTTCCAGGTATGCGAAGCGGATTCTATTTTGCTGCTGCGTTCATTCATGATGGCTCTATTGTCGTATACGTTGTGTTCCGTGAGCTGATTTACCTGCGGCGAACAAACCTCGCGGAACAAAGAAAAAAACGGTTTTAGTGTGCCTGGTGTTTAGAGCAGGAGCCAAAGTCTGATGTCGCGTTGAAAAGCTGTCTGTTCGTATTCTTCTGTTCTTTCGGCCTCTTGTTATCGTTCAAGTATAGCGTGCATTTCCGGAGCAGACAGTATTTCTTTCAGGCGGAAAGTTGCAGAGGCCAGGTAAAAAAAAGCCCCACAGCGAGGCGGGGCAATCTTTTTGGTAGATATGTAAGTTGAACTGAGGGTTGCAAACTGCCAAGAGAGTCAGTAGTCGGCTCTCCTGAAAGCGTGAAACAGCCGTATTCCTGTGAAGTGCAGATATCTGCGGCTGAAATCAAAATTCCCATTTTCAAGCGCGATCCGATCACTGTCCGCACAGTACGGGCAGGACGGAGAAGCGATCAGCCCTATTTCTTTTTGGTAGGTGCCACAGCTGCTTTCAGGGCTTTGCCGGGACGGAACTTGGGAACCTTTGCTGCTGCGATCTTAATTTCCTTGCCTGTCTGCGGGTTTCTGCCCACGCGTGCCTTCCTGGTAGCGACTTCGAAACTGCCGAAGCCAACGAGTGTCACCCGGTCTCCCTTTTTAAGGGCAGCGCTTACTGAATTGATAAATGCTCCTACTGCCTTCTCCGCTGCTGCCTTAGTCAGGTTGGAAGATTTTGCCACGGCTTCCACGAGTTCTGCTTTGGTCATACTGGCCCTCCTTTAAAGATTGTGGATTAATTTCCCTTACTATAAACGTTAAATAGGAGTTTGCAAGGGTAAATCGTACGGAAAAACTTTTTTTTGTCAGGGACAAAGAGTAGCAAAATCGAGCATTTTGGAGTTTTCGTGCTCGCAGAGCGGCGATCTGAGCCTGTTTGCTTCTGCTGTTCAATGTAACAATCTGATATTGTTTATTTATTGCGATGGGACCGGTGGAGGTTTTGTGGCAGGATCCTGTTGCTGTGTATCCTCACCATACTCTGTTGGTTCCGTTCCCGACACAAAACATTCCGTAATGCTGTTCGGTTGCCCCTGCTTGGCAAGAAACCCGGTGCCAGGGTCGATTGAAACAAAGGAAACATCCGGCGGCGGCACAAATTTTTGTATAGGGGTGTTTGCCAGGGCCTGGCTCATGAAGCCGGTCCAGATAGGTGCAGCAGCTTGTCCGCCGGTGCCAGCGGCGCCAAGGGACCTCTCCTGATCGTATCCCACCCAAACGCCTGCGACAAGCTGCGGAACATAGCCGATAAACCATGCGTCTTTCATGTCATTGGTGGTCCCGGTTTTTCCGGCAACCGGCCGGCCGAGGGCCCTCGCCCGTTGACCGGTACCGCTGGTAACGACGCTTTCCATCAGGTTGGTGATGATATAAGATGTTTCCGGTGAAATGACCGGGATGGCGGAAAGTACTGCTCCATCTATGGAGTATTCCGGTTCATCCTGGACTTCTTCAGTAGCGGATGACATCTGGGTGAGAACCGGTAATCTGGGAGGGACAACCTCTTCCAGGGTGTTGCCGTCTCCATCCACTACCTTGGTAACGAAATATGGGGTCGTTCTGAAGCCACCGGAGGCAAATACAGCATATGCCGAGGTAAGTTCCACAGGGGTCACGCTCGATGCGCCGAGTGCAAGGGTGAGGTTGGGAGAAAGAGGTGATGTTACACCGAGTTGCTTTGCATACTGGATGGCATAACTTACACCAATGTTTTCCAGGATCTTGATGCTCACCACATTGATGGAGTTGGTCAGGGCCTCACGCATCGTTACTGGTCCGCGGAATTTGTTGTCATAGTTGCGCGGCTTCCAGCTCTTTTCCGCAGTTACGTCATATTCGATCGGTGAATCTTCAATTATCGAGGCAGCTGTCATTCCCTTGTCCAAGGCTGCGGCATAGATGATGGGTTTGAAAGCGGAGCCGGGATTCCTTCTGGCCTGCATTGCCCGGTTGAACTGACTGCGACGGAAATCGTATCCCCCAATCATCGCTTTTACGGCTCCGGATTTCGGGTCGAGAGCGATCAATGCCGCTTGGGCAAGGGGTTCCTGGTCGAGGGCAAAAATAGCTCCCCGCTTGTTATTATCCGGGGTGACCACGGACACTTCGAGAACCGCTCCCAGGGAAATAGCCTTTTTCGTGTTTTTCTCGTCGGTTCCATAGTGGTCCAGCAAGGGAACCTTGCCGGCCCAAGCCATATTTTTCTTTCCCAGGGTACCGATCCGGTCGCCGACACGCAGGGTGAGCTCCATTTTTGCAGAGTTGATCGCGATGACTGCTCCCTGGTACGTTTCTCCCTTTTTCAGGCTGGTGGTGCTGATTCCCTGTTCAACCTTGCGGCAGAAGGGCTCTATCTCCTCCTGGCCCAATCTGCGATCCGGTCCTCGAAAGCCCTGTCGCTTGTCTACAACTTTGAGCCCGTTCACGACGTTTTCATAGGCCGATTTCTGCATGTCGGCGTTCATGGTGGTGTAGATTCGCATGCCACCCTTGTAGAGGAGATCTTCGCCGTATTTCGCTTCGAGCTGGATGCGGATGTGCTCAAGGAAGTAGGCAGACTGGTCAGTGTTCATTTTCTTCAGTGAAGAGATGACAATCGGGGTTTTTCGGGCATGTTCAGCTTCAGCGCTGGTGATGTAGCCTTCCTTCACCATCCTTTGCAGGACGTACTCCTGGCGTTCGTGCGCCCGATCGATATGTTTGATGGGTGAATAGAGTTCCGGCCCTTTTGTGAGGCCTGCCAGCATGGCCATCTCCGCCAGGTTGAGGTTTTCCACCTCCTTGCCAAAATAGGTTTCGGCGGCGATCTCGACACCGTAAGAGCCGCTGCCCAGGTAAATCTGGTTCAGATAGATATAGAGAATTTCGTCCTTGGAAAGCTTTTCTTCCATTCGTTTAGCCAGAATAGCTTCCTTGATTTTGCGGGAAAACTTTTTCTCCGGCGTCAGCAGCATGGAACGTGCAACCTGCTGGGTGATTGTCGAGGCACCTTCCTTCTTGCTCATGGACATCAGGTTTTTTAGTGCGGCCCGGATTATTCCCGGGTAATCGAGCCCCTTGTGCTGAAAAAAGTTTGAGTCTTCAGCCGAGACAAAGGCTTGGATAAGCTTGTTTGGAATTTTGTCCACCGGCACCACGGTGCGGCGTTCCAGGTAGAACTCTCCCACGAGGGTGCCATCATCGGAGAAAACCTGGGAAACAATGGGTGGTTTGTAGTCTGCCAAACGGTCTACCTTTGGCAGGGATGTCAGGAGGTACAGATAGTATCCCCCCAGGCTAACCGCGCTGATCAAGGCCAGGATGGCTAGTGTCACCAGCAGAACAGGCAGTATTTTATTGCCGGATTTCCGACGTCTGCTTGCTGTGGATTTTCCGTGTTCCGGGTTTGCCGCCATAGTGATCGAACTCCGTTTCGTAAAGTGGGAAGATTCGTTAATCTGTGAAGAATAGACTATCTTGTCCCGTAATATCAAGGGATAACTGGTATGTTTTGTGCTCTTTGGCAATTCTTTCCCACCACTTTTCCCTTGCCATGGGGGCCTTGACCGGTATAATACGGTTGTCTTAAGACCCTGTGAGGCTTTATGGAGACTCCCTCTCTCGAAACTATCCGCAATATCGGAATCATCTCCCACATCGATGCCGGAAAGACCACGGTATCGGAGCGGATTCTCTATTATGCAGGAGAGACTCACAAGATGGGAGAGGTGCATGACGGACAGGCGGTCATGGATTGGATGCCCCAGGAGCAGGAACGGGGCATTACCATTACCGCCACGACCACCTCCTGTCGCTGGCAGGGTTACTGGATCAACCTCATTGATACCCCGGGACACATTGATTTCACCATCGAAGTGGAGCGGAGCATGCGTGTTCTGGATGGTGCGGTTGCTATCTTCAGTGCCGTTGAAGGGGTCGAACCCCAGAGTGAATCGGTATGGAGGCAGGCAGATCGCTACGGGGTGCCGCGGATCTGTTTCATCAACAAAATGGACCGGGTCGGCGCAGATTACCAGGGTGTTCTGGGCCAGTTGGAGAAGAGGCTTGGAGCGCGACCGCTCCTGCTGCAGCTGCCTTTTGGGAGCGAAGGAAGCTTTTCCGGGGTTGTTGACCTCCTGACCAGCGAGCTTCTTCAGTTTCACGAGGCGGATCAGGGTATGACCGTGGAGCGACTTCCTCTGCCTCAGGAAATGCAGGCGAAATCCCGCGCAGCTCGAGAGGCGATTATCGAAGCAGCCGCCGATTTTGATGATACCATTTTCAGTGATTTTATCGACGGTCTTTTCGTGGATCCGGCTCGTTTGCGGCGGGCGATACGCAAAGGTACCATTGCCTCCCGGCTCTTTCCAGTCTTTCTGGGCGCTGCGCTTCGTAACAAGGGAATACAGCCTTTGCTGGATGCAGTGGGAGAGTATCTTCCCTCCCCTCTTGACGTCCCGCCGGCGATCGGAACCCGTCCCGGGACTGACGTCCCGGAGGAGGTCCATTGCGCTATAAAGGCTCCGTTCTGCGCGCTGGCCTTCAAGGTTTTTTCCGATGAGGGACGCAAGCTTACCTTTCTGAGGATCTATTCAGGGCAGGTGCGTGCCGGGTCGGCGGTTTTTAATACGACACGAAATAG
Organism: Geobacter sp.; assembly: GCA_003857395.1. The sequence continues at coordinate 5,276 of RPRC01000099.1, read as the reverse complement.
TATGGAAAAGGTGGTTCATCTCTTCCGGATGCATTCCCATAAAAGGGAACGGGTAGAAGAGGCTTCAGCTGGCGACATAGTTGCGGCTACGGGGCTCAAGGATGTGCTTACCGGAGATACCCTCTGCGACAGTGCTCATCAAATTCTCCTGAAGGGTCTTTCCATCCCAGAACCTGTGGTTTCTCTGGCGGTAGAGCCGAAAGGGTCTGAAGACAGGGAAAAACTGCCGTCGGCATTGGAAAAACTTCAGTGGGAAGACCCGACTTTCCGTGTTCGAGAGGACGAAGAGACCGGGCAGACAATCCTGACCGGAATGGGGGAACTCCACCTGGAGATCATTACCGATCGCCTGCTTCGAAACTTTGGAGTGGAAGTGAAGACCGGTCGACCGCAGGTCGTCTATCGCGAGACGCCAAAGCGTGTCGTCGAACATCGGGAAGTTTTCCGGCGTGAACTTGATGGCAAGATTCAAGGGGGAGAGGTTCTGCTGCGGCTTTCTCCGCTGCAGCGTGGTACGGGGGTGCGTGTCGTACTGCCATCGCCGGATGAGTCACCCCTTCCTTCCGATTTGCTTCGGCTTCTGGGCGAATTGGTCGAGCAGTCGTGCGCTGTAGCCGGCATATTCGGATACCCGGTGACGGATTTGGAAGTACGGATTCTGGAAGCTCCCCTGGAACCCGGCTTCACCACCGAGACCGGCTTGCGTGCCGCTACTCAACGGGGCCTGATGATGGCCTTGCGGAGTTCCGGGTCGGCACTCCTCGAGCCGATCATGTCCTTGGAGCTTACTGCCCCGGCGGAGTATACCGGCAAGGTCCTCGGCTCGCTGCAGAAAAAGAATGGCCGGGTTGAAGGAGTAACTTCCCGGGGTACCCTTGAGATTGTAAAAGCGCGGGTGCCGTTGGCGGAAATGTTCGGCTATATGTCTGAAGTCCGAAGTGTTACCAAAGGGCGCGGAAGCTTTACAATGGAGTTTTCCCATTTTGATCTGGCTCCGGCTGAAACAGTGAAGCGGTTGGGTTTTCTCTTGTCATAGTGGCGATTCGATTAGGGGAAGACCGGGTGTGCTGTGGACGATTAAAGACCAGAATCAGCTCGCCACTTGCCATCGGGAGATGAAAATGCCGGAAAGAAAAAATACCAAAGGGTCCGTGCCGAAATCTGAGGATGGTGTGCTCAAGGGGAGTGGCATTGCTCTTGCGGAAATCTACAAGGCACTGAAGGCCATTACCTTCTACCCGGAAAGCCACCCGCTTCGTGGGGAGATCTTCCAACGTTCCTTCCAGGCAATACGGGGACTTATGCTTGAAAGTGGCCTTTCCCTGGGTGTACATCGTTCCGGAGTCTCGTTTCTCGATCGTGAAGAGAAAATAGAAAGTACCCGGATGACACTGTCGCTGGCAAAGGAGCTTTTTACCCGTGAGATCCAGCAGATTTTTTTCCTTCCGGAGCTTTCCTGTTCCGACTTTGCGGCGTTTCTTGAGCTGCTGGCCCAGGAGCCTCAACGGATTATTTCCGAGGGTGGCGTCGTCAAGATCCTCCGCCAATCGGGCGTTACCACAATTGTGGCCAATGAGATCAATATCTCGGCAGTTTATACCAAACGCAGTTCCGGCGAATCTGACGAGACTTTCTTCGCGGAGGGGGACTTCCTCCGGGAGGGAGATCTTTCCGGGGAAAGAAAGGGGCGTACAGAAGGATCGTCAGTTGGCGATGTTTCGGGAGAATGGGCCGGTCCCTCTAATGAGTTGCCCCTGGAAAGACTTGACGATCTGACGGTGCAAGAGTTGTTTGCACTGATGGATAAGGAAGCCGATGACGCACGCTATGTCCAATTGGCTCGCCTGCTGGAAGGTAAAGGATATTCCTTGAAAGAAGGCGGGGATTTTGACCCGCTGTTTCCGGTTCTCCTCGGTCTTCTGAACCAGAATGCCGACGCGGCACGGAGCGAAACGCAGCGAGACGTGTCTCTACGGACTTTTCATGATCTGGCCGGGGGACCAATGCTCAAACACCTGCTTGATCACCTGGAGGATGAGAGTTTTAAGCAGAAGGAGATTGTCTATCTTGTTCTGCATCATCTGGGGACGGAGACCGTTGAAGCGGTAATTCCCCGACTGGTTGCCTCCGATAGCCAATTTGCCAGGAAGGCCCTCACCACGGCTTTGCTCCGGTTAGGGCCTTCTGCGGTTCCTGCTCTGTTGCTCTTCCTGTCGGATAGCAATTGGCAGGTCGTGCGTACTGCCACAGCGGTTTTGGGGGAAATGCGGAACCGGGATGCCGTAAAGGGGTTAATTCAGACAGCCTATCATATGGATATCCGGGTGCGTCTTGAATCAATCCGGTCACTGGCCGAAATCGGAGGAAGAGAGGCGACCTCAGTTCTTCTCAATCTCTTTCAGGACCAAAACAGGACCATCAGGAGGCAAGTCATCCTCTGGCTGGGAGTCACCAGAAATGAAAATGCCCTGCAGCCTCTTCTCGACCTGGTTATGGAACGGGATCTCATGGGCAAGATTGTTACCTTGAAAAAAGAAGCACTGCTGGCCATTGGACGGATCGGAGATCCTCGATCTCTTGACGCTCTCACTCGGCTTGTGGAGAAAAGACGTTTTATGACCCCTGGTCGTTGGGAAGAACTCAAGATTCTTGCTCTCGAGACAATCGGCCGCCTGGAAGGAAAAGAGGCTCGGGATTTCCTTCAAAAAACCGCGACTCGGGGCGGGAGAATCGGACAGGCGTCTGCGACGGTATTGGAAAATATGGGGGAAGGGTCGCGGGGCGAACATGAATGAGATAACTCACCAGGATGCGCAACGGGCAGCGATGCTCCTGATGGCGTCCATCAAATCGGTGGCTTTCTATCCGCAGGCCCATCCTGCGGTGCGCCAGCCTCTGGAAGAGCTTGCCGGCATCTTCAGCGAGATGTTTCGAGAAAAGGCTGAAATTCACCTTGGTGTGGTTGAAGGGGTCTTTTTTCTTGAGAGCAACCTTTTTGTCGCACCGAATTCTTCTGTTGCGGAACTTGCTGAGCGGATGATTGGTAAAAGTCTCTTTGCCATGACCCTTTTGGAAGGGGTAACCTCCGACGACCTGTTCCTGTTCGCTTCACTCCTGGCCCGAAAGAACTTCCCTGCCGAGCTTGTTTTCGAAGAGCTGTCAAAAAAAGGCGTTACGAAAATAAAGTTTGGAATTGACGAAGTGGGGGATGGGAGTGCCGCTGGCGAGGGGGGGGACGCTTCTGTTCGTACCTATCACGATGCGCTGAATGCGGTGCGCGGAACCATGAAGGACATCGAGAGTGGCAGGATTCCCTCCAGTGCCCGAATCAATGAAGTCGTCGACAGTATGGTTTCCCTGACGATCAAGGATCATACCACCATGCTCGGCCTTGCCATGATAAAAGATTACGATAATTACACCTTCAATCATTCCGTCAATGTCGGGATACTCGCCGTTGCCCTGGCAGCCTATATGGGCATGGACCGGGAAGTGCTCCGTGACACGAACACCGCCGGTTTGCTCCATGACATCGGCAAGATAAAGATTGAAAAAGCCATCCTCAACAAGCCGGGAAAACTTTCCGGCGACGAGTACGAGGAGATGAAGAAACATGCGGAAAAAGGTGCTGAAATTGTGAAGGAAATGGAGAATATTCATCCGCGGGTGACGGATGCCGTACTTGGACACCACATCAGGTATAACCGCACCGGCTATCCGGAGTGGGCGAGGCAGAGGGATTTTGACCAGTTGGCTGACATTCTGGCTGTTGCGGACTGCTATGATGCGATCACGACCCTTCGCACCTATAATTCTCCGGCCCAGCCAAAAGCCGCGCTGGATGTGATGCGCAGAATTGCCTCGACATCCCTGTCTGGTGCTCTGGTGCAGAAATTCGAGGAGATGATGGGGAGGTATCCGGTGGGAACCCTGGTAAGGCTTGACACCAACGAGATCGCACTCGTGGTAAAACCCCATCCTCAAGAGAGCGCCGAGGCTGCGGTAAAAATAATCATCGACTCACAGGGGAATGCCTTGGAAAAGCCCCGGTTGCTGAGCCTTGCACCGAAGGACGGTGATCGCTATGCGTCCATTGTCACCCTGGTCGATCCGCTCCTGAAGAATATTGATGTGAGCCGCTACTTTCTTATGTGACGCGCAGGGTTCCGAGAGCCTGGGCGGCTGCTTCCCGGGTACGCTGATGGGGTGAGCGGAGTAGTTCCATGATTTTCGACTCAAGGGTTCCGTCACCGATATGCCCCAGGGTGAAAGCGGCTTCCGCATCGAGAAGGCCGTCACCGGCATCGAGAAAAGGCAGGATCGCGGGGACGAGAGAAGGATCATTGAAGTTTTTCAGGGCTGCAATGGTCTTTGCTTGAATGGTGGGGTTCGGGTCTTTCAAGCTCTCCATAAGAACGGGGAGCGCTTTGGTGTGGCCGAGAGTGCCGAGGACTTCAATTGCAACCGATTTAATGTCTTGCTCCGGCCGCGAAACGCAGTAGACAAGGGGAGGAATTACCTGCTCTCCGCCGATTCTGCCGAGGGCATACAGGGCCTTGAGCTTGGTCCCGAGATCACCCTTTTTCAGCGTTTCGAGGATTTCAGGAAGGCTGCCGATACTTTCGAGACGCTCCAGTGATTCTGCTGCGGCAACTCGAACCTCTTCGCAGGGGTCGGTCAGCAGCACTGAAAGGGCATCTCTTCTTTTTTGCGTTGAACTGAATGATATCATACCAGTTCATGATAGTAGCAAAATGAGGGAATTTAGCAATAACTTATTATTCGGAATTCGGGAACGAACTCCCGATTTCCTTGAAGGAGTGTCATATGAAGGAAAATGTCAAAGCGGCTCTCCTTTCCGCCCTTGTTCTGCCCGGGGTTGGGCAGATTTATCGCGGAAAGGCTGTGAAGGGCGGGGTTCTGGTGGCTCTGGTAACAGTCGTGTTGCTGGTTTTTATCTTTCTGGCCGCTATGGCAGCACAGGATGTTCTGCGTGTAGTCGGGGTCAATGGTACCATTGACCCCGTTACCCTTGCCGAAAGCTTGCGCGGTCGAATGTCGGGCGTTCTCTGGCTTGGGGGCATTCTTTTCTGCATCTGGGTGTACGGGGTTGCGGACGCATTCTTTGTTGACGGTTCTGGTGGAGAGGCGGAGAAAGGGAAATGATTTTTGTTGCCGGTAGTGAGCAACGCGGGATGGTTCCAGGCCACTATTGATTTGACAAAGAGCCTTTATCTGTGGGATAAATTAAAACATTAGAGAAAAGGGCCCCTCAT
>RPRC01000098.1 GCA_003857395.1 Geobacter sp. | reverse complement strand
CATCCTGTAGCAAGTCAGGCCGGCGGGAGACCTGAGCGTCTCCCGCTGGCGATGATGTGACGGAGTGTACGATGCACCAACAAAAGCAACAGACAAGTGCGAAAGAAGCATGCCGGCCGGTCGCGGCAGAAGGCGCGCCGCCCCCTGTAAAAATTACGAAGCCGGAATGGCTCAAGGCTCGCTACTCTTGCTGCCCTGAAGTTGACCGGATCAGACAGATACTGCGGAGCAACAAGCTCCATACCGTCTGCGAGGAAGCTACCTGCCCAAATATTGGTGAGTGTTTCAAACAGGGAACGGCAACGTTTCTCATCCTCGGCGACACCTGTACCAGGAACTGCCCGTTTTGCGATGTGAACCACGGGGTTCCTGTGTCGCCGGATGTGAATGAACCGGAAAACCTTGCCCGGGCCGTGACTGCCATGGGGCTGCGCTACGTGGTCATCACGTCGGTTACCCGTGACGATCTCCCAGATGGGGGCGCTGGCCAGTACTCGGGTTGCATATCGGCATTGCGGAGCGAGAATCGGGAGTTGCGCATAGAGATCCTGGTGCCCGATTTTCAAGGCAGCGAAGATACGGCACTGGGGGTTCTGAGCACAAACCCTCCGGATATCTTCAATCATAACCTGGAAACCGTCCGAAGCCTTTATCCGACAGTCCGCCCGAGCGCTGACTATGATGGATCCCTGCGTCTCCTGCGCAGATTCAAGGAGTTACACGGTTCGACGTTGACCAAGTCCGGGATCATGCTCGGATTCGGCGAAACAAGGGACGAGGTGTTCCAGGCACTGCAGGATCTGCGGGATCACGGTTGCGACATGCTGACACTGGGCCAGTACCTGCAGCCGAGCAAACGCCATTTGCAGGTACAGCGGTATATTCCGCCGGAAGAGTTTTTCGATTATCGGGAGGTCGGCCTCACCATGGGATTCTCCCACATCGAGGCGGGACCACTGGTCCGATCTTCCTATCACGCCGCCGAACAGGCGGAGCAGCGCATTCATTGAGAGAAATCCCGGCTAAGGGTTATGAAAACGGCCCTTTCCGGTTCTTATACTGACGCTCGATATGTTCACGGGCACGCACGGCGATACATCTCCATCGTTGCGGTTCGCGGGCGCGAGCAAATTCCACTGCATTAAGAAAGGTAACGATTATGAGCGAGGAAATCTTTGATCTGATAGTTCTGGGCGCCGGTCCCGGCGGATATGTCGCGGCGATCCGTGCTGCCCAGTTGGGCATGAAGGTAGTAGTGGTAGAACCGAGACCCACCATGGGCGGCGTATGCCTCAATGAGGGCTGCATTCCCAGCAAGGCGCTGCTTGATTCCAGCGAGCATTTCGCCCTGGCGCGCGACAAGTTCGCTGGTCACGGCATTGAAATAAATGCGCCGACCATGAACGTGCTCAAGATGGTGGCGCGCAAGGAAGACGTGGTCAAAAAGCTTACCGACGGGGTCGCCTACCTGTTAAAGAAAAACAAGATTCAGGTGCTGAAGGGCAGCGGCAAACTGACCGTCCCGAAAGGTGACGGTGTTCACCGGGTCGAGGTGATTCAGGCCGACTCTGCAGCAGTCGTTGTAGGCAAAAAGGTCCTCCTTGCCACCGGCGGTATTCCGGTAGAAGTGCCCAGTCTTCCTTTTGACGGAGAAACCATTGTAAGTTCGAAAGAGGCCTTGTGCTTCACTGCGGTGCCTGAGCATCTGGTCATAGTCGGCGCCGGCTATATCGGTTTGGAACTGGGTTCCGTCTGGAGACGGCTCGGCGCGAAGGTGACGGTTGTCGAAATGATGCCGCAGATGCTCCCCTTTACCGACGTCGAGGTAACGGACGCTTTGATGAAGATCCTGAAGAAACAGGGCATAGCCTTCTGTATGGGGTCCGTGGTTACCGGGATGGAGAAAAAGAACGGTAAGGCCATGCTGCAGTTGCAGGCGGGGGACAAAACCGAGGAGCTGGAGTGCGATAAAATTCTTGTGGCTGTCGGGAGGAAGCCGGTACTGACCGGTCTCGGCCTGGAAGCGGCCGGAGTTGCGAACAACGGCAACGGCAGAATTGCCGTCAACGACAATTATGAAACCGCGGTTCCGGGCATTTACGCCATCGGCGACATTATTCCCGGCCCACTTCTTGCCCACAAGGCTTCTGAAGAGGGGGTCGTCTTCGCTGAGCGGCTTGCGGGTATGGATGTCAAAGTGAACTACGAAACCATTCCCGGCATCGCTTATACCTGGCCTGAGGCAGCGTCAGTCGGCAAGACCGAACAGTCCCTCAAGGAGGAGAATGTTCCGTACGTGGTGGGCAAATTCAACTTTATGGCCAACGGCCGTGCCCGCTGCATGGACGAGACGGAAGGTTTCGTCAAGATTCTGGCCCATAAGGAAACCGATACGGTGCTTGGTGTTCATATCGTCGGTCCCAGAGCATCGGACATGATTGCCGAAGGAGTTGCCGTTATGAGCTATAATGGTACGGCCCACGATATCGGCGCCATGTTCCATGCTCATCCGACCCTTGCAGAAGCGGTCAAGGAAGCGGCATTGGACGTTCATAAAGCGGCAATTCACGCTTGAGTTGAATAGATTGCGGCACTCTCCTCCCAATGGAGAGTGCCGACGTTTGCTGAGTGAAAAATTTTCGAGGGTGTGCGCCCAGGGAAGAAACGGCATCCGGGGTGCTTCCAGCGAACATGAATTTCCTGTATTGGGGAAAATGTAGTGAGGATACGTCATGTTGATGAAGGATCTCGGCACTGTTGGTTATCAGGAAGCGTATGCGCTTCAGGAAGAGACGGTAGCAGCCCTCTTCCGTGGCGAGTGTACGGAGCAGCTTCTGCTGCTGGAGCACTTTCCGGTGTATACTATCGGTCGTGGTGGAAGTGATGCAAATATCCTGGATCCTTCTATCGAGGTCGTCCGCATAAGCCGGGGGGGCGATATCACCTTCCATGGTCCCGGCCAGTTGGTAGGATACCCCATACTCCAGTTGGGCCAGCGGGGAAAGGACCTGCGCCATTATCTCCGATTTCTCGAAGAAGTGCTTATCCGGGTTGCCGCTGACTTCGGCGTCACATCCTATCGCATGCCCGGCCGCACGGGAGTCTGGACTGATCGGGGAAAACTTGCCTCGATTGGTGTAGCAGTCCGGCGCTGGATCGCAATGCATGGTTTTGCCCTCAACGTGAACACTGACCTCTCCTTTTTCGAGCGGATACATCCCTGCGGCATCAAAGGTTGCCCGATGGCGACACTCAGTGACCTGTGCTGTGCCCCTGTAGCTATGGATGAAGTCAAGGCACGGGTCGCGAGTCACTTTGAGGGACTTGTCGCCACATGGCTCCCCTTGGAAGCTGATGTCACAGAATAGGTGCCCAAAATTGACTCTTTGTATGAAGAGCTGTTCCGAGAGTTACCCCAAAGTTCCACCAAAAAAAGGCTTTACGGAAAAACCGTAAAGCCTTTTTTTTTATGGCGCGCTTGGAGAGATTCGAACTCCCGACCTACGGATTCGTAGTCCGTTGCTCTATCCAGCTGAGCTACAAGCGCAAACTGTTACTTACCGGCAGGAATGTAGCCGACAAGTGTAATGTCATATTTGGGATGCTGAAAGGCATGGGGGCTCTTGAGTAGAGCAAAGAGCCAGTTTTTATAGATTTCTTTTCCCTTTTCCGTAATCAATACCTGAGCTGCAGGGTTTTTTGGTTTGTCAGATTTGGAAGTTCTTACGTTCCCATCCATGGTGAAATCTGGAAGGAAGTTTTTAACAGTAATTACAAGATCCGAATTAGGTACGGGAAAGGTCGTGCCTATTTCTACATCATATTCGGTGATTTTACCAGAGGATTTGTCAGCCACAGCGATCTTGACAGCTTTCCACTCGCCTTTTACCGACTCAGGTATGACAACAACCGGTTCAGCCTTTTGCTCCATCATCCCATGGGGCGGCATTCCCTCAGCAGGCGCCTTCTCTTCTTTTTTCTTGCAACCGCCAACAGCAACTGTTGCTATAACCAGTAGTGCCAAAATCTTGGAAAGCTGTTTCATTCAATCCTCCGCTTTAGATCGGCCGCAGTCGGACAGGGTTGTTATGGCGGAGAGAGAGGGATTCGAACCCTCGATACCGGTTTCCCAGTATACTCGCTTAGCAGGCGAGCGCCTTCGGCCGACTCGGCCATCTCTCCTGAAATCTCAGTGCACAATCCTAGGTTCAAAGCGTAAAGCCGATTTTGAATAAAAAATCGTAATCTTGGAACTTTGAGCCTTATAGTATGGCGGAGGGAGTAGGATTTGAACCCACGGAACTTTCGTTCAAAGGTTTTCAAGACCGGCGCCTTAAGCCACTCGGCCATCCCTCCGAAATTCTAGCCGATCTTTTCCTTCCCACCCATGTAGGGACGGAGCACTTCGGGAATAACTACCGTTCCGTCTGCCTGCTGAAAATTTTCCAGGATGGCTACGACAGTTCTGCCGACTGCAAGCCCTGAACCATTCAGCGTGTGCAGAAATTCGGGTTTGCTTTTTTCGTTTTCCCTGAAACGAATAGCTGCCCTGCGGGCCTGGAAATCCTCAAAATTACTACAGGAAGAAATTTCCCGGTAGGTGTTTTGGGAGGGCAACCAAACTTCAATATCAAAAGTCTTTGCCGCGGAAAAACCCAGATCTGCGGTACAGAGCTCAATTACACGGTAGGGCAGATTCAGTAGTTGAAGGACGCTTTCCGCATCTTTCAGCAGGAGTTCCAGTTCCCGGTAAGACTCCTCGGGTCGAGTAAACTTGACCAATTCTACTTTGTTGAACTGGTGTTGTCTGATGTATCCTCGAGTGTCCTTGCCATATGATCCGGCTTCTTTTCTGAAGCAGGGTGTGTATGCTGTGTAATAGATCGGCAGGTCGGAAGCTTTTAGGATCTCGCCGCGATGGATGTTGGTTACCGGTACTTCAGCAGTTGGAATCAGGAAATAATCAAGGCCGTTCAGGCCGAAAAGGTCATCCTCAAATTTTGGCAATTGACCGGTTCCGGTCATGCTTTCCCTGTTTACCATAAAGGGTGGAAGCATTTCAAGATAATTGTGCTTGCCGGTATGAAGATCAAGCATGAAATTGATGAGGGCACGTTCCAGTTGGGCTCCAGCACCTTTGCATAAGGTGAATCGGGCACCCGTAAGCTTTGCACCTCGTTCGAAATCAAGAATGTCGAGGCTTTCTCCGATTTCCCAGTGCGGCTTGGGCTCGAAGGCGAGCAGGGGGATCTCTCCCCATTTTCTGATTTCGACGTTATCAGCTTCGGAAGTTCCGGCCGGAGTGGTTGCGTGGGGGAGGTTGGGAGTTGTCAGCATGATTTGCAGCAACTCGTCCTCAATGTCCCGAAGTTCATCGTCCAGCACCTTGATTCGCTGGGATACCTCTCGCATTTCCGCCATCTGGTCCTGAACCTGGCTCTTGTCCTTGACCCGGCTGATCTCTCCCGAGACTTTGTTCCGAAGTGCTTTCAAGCCTTCGCTTTCCTGGAGAATCTCGCGTCGACGGCTGTCACAATGTTTGAAGCCGGCAAGGTTCACGGCTCCACCACGTGTTGAGAGTCGAGTTTCTGCTTCTTCCAGATTTTCTCTGAGATATTTGACATCGAGCATGGGAAAGACCTTTACTTTTGCTGAAACAAAGCTATATTTTTTAGCACTTGAACCGAAAATAGTCAATCTCTTTTTCAGTAAATCGCGCCTTGTTACAAATCGGAGTAAAATTTTGATGTTTTTTCGCACCACCTTGCTATTTAGCCTCGCTGTGCTCTTTGCTTCAGCCTTGCCCGCCGAAGCGGGTAAGGTAGTTCTTATGCTGGTCGGTGACATAATGCTTGCCGGCAGTGCTTCCTCGACGTTGTCTCGTGAAGGTTATGAATACCCTTTTGCCGCAACCTCCAACATTCTTCGCGGTTCCGACATAGCAGTCGGAAACCTTGAGACCCCCATAGCGCGTACGGGGCTGGAGTTCATCGAAAAGAAATATCGCTTCAAGGCCGATCCGAAAGCGGCTTCGGCGATCCGCAAGACCGGGTTTTCGGTGCTGACTTTGGCGAATAATCACATCATGGACTTTGGTGCTCAAGGTTTGGCTGAAACCCTTCAAAATTTGAAAAAGGAAAATATTCACCATACAGGTGCCGGGAGAAATCTGGCTGAGGCGCGCACACCGGCACTGGTTGAAAAAAATGGGCAGAAAATAGCATTTCTGGCCTATTCTCTTACCTATCCGGTCATATTTTATGCTGGACTCAATCAGCCAGGTGCGGCTCCGGGCTATCCACGTTATTTTCTGGAAGACATCAAGAAGGTGAAGGCCTGTGCCGATTATGTGGTGGTTTCCTTTCACTGGGGGGCTGAAAATGCACCCTTTCCAAAATCATATCAAATGGCAGTCGCCCACATGGCCATCGAAGCCGGTGCTGATGTGGTGGTCGGGCACCATCCCCATGTGCTGCAAGGAATCGAACGCTATAAAGGCGGGCTTATTCTTTATAGTCTCGGTAACTTTGCCTTTGGAAGCATGAGCCGGAATGTCGATGCCAGCGTGATCGCCAAAATCGTCCTTGACCGTGGAGTTCGGGAAGTCGAGCTTTTCCCTTTGAACGTTATGAATACTGAGGTGCGATATCAACCAGCCCTGCTGAAAGGATCGCGGGGGAAGCGGGTGATCTCCCATTTACGGGATCTTTCCCGTCGGTGGGATACGGAGATCGTTACAAAAGGAATGCGGTATTTTGTAGCGGAAGAGCCCCGCGAAACGGCTACAGCCTGGCGGTAAGGTTACGTTTCAGGAATGGGGCGTCTGAGGTGATTTGTGCATCGTTTGTTTGTTGCGATCGACCTGCCTGAAGAAATAAAGGCGGCAGTCCTCTCCCTTCAATGCCCAATTCGAGGAGCGAAATGGGTAACGGAGGAGCAGCTCCATTTGACGCTTCGCTTTATCGGTGATGCGGATGACGACCTGTTAAACGAAATTGCCACTAGTTTGTCTGGGGTTATGGCCGGGCCTTTTTCGCTGGTGCTGATGGGGGTGGGGTACTTCCCTCCGAAGAGAAATCCTAAAGTCCTCTGGGTGGGGGTTGGCAGAAGTGACGCACTGCTCAATCTGCAGAACGATATTGAAAAAGTTCTTCTCAGGAACGGGCTGGAGCCGGAAACACGGCCCTTTTCTCCGCACATCACCCTTGCTCGCCTGAAGGAAACGCTCCCTGCCCAACTCACGCCCTTTCTGCAGAAGAATAACCGGTTTGCCACTCCCTTTTTTTCTGTAACCGGGTTTACCCTCTATTCCAGCAGGCTGGCCGCGCAGGGAGCCATTCACCGTCAAGAGGCATTCTTTCCCCTGCTCGGATAGAAGGCCGTAAAGGTGATGTTGACAGAAGTTACGTCGTTTTTAGACGGCTTGAGTGAGGAGCTAATTAACCGCTTGATTTTTTTTCTCCGTTGTTTATAGTCAATAAAAACGTTTTGATATCAATTTGAGATCAGACCAGAAAGAATATGAAGGAGATTTTCTATGGCTAGTGAAAAGGTACTTGTCCTTGATGACAGCAATTTTGAAGCTGAAGTAATTCAATCGGCTGTTCCCGTGCTCGTGGACTTCTGGGCATCGTGGTGTGCTCCCTGCAAAGCGATTGCTCCTCTTGTTGATGCTCTCGCAAGCGAGTATGAGGGAAAGGTGAAAGTTGGCAAGGTAAACGTGGATGAAAGTCCTGCCACTCCCGCGAAATATGGAATCCGGGGAATTCCTACCCTGATTCTGTTCAAGGATGGCAAGATGATCGATCAGGTTGTTGGTGCGGTGCCGAAATCTCAATTGGAGGCGCTGATAAAGAAAGCCCTCTAGAGAGTGAAGGGACTTTTTGAGCCCTCAGGAAAGTTTTTATGGTTTTTTCGCGCATGAAAAAGGTTCTTTCTCTCGTGCTTTTCGTAGCGGCTCTGGCGCTTCCTTCTTTATCTCAGGCCATTCCGCAAAAGGGGCGCCCGGCTCCGGCCATTAAGGTTGTCACCACTTCAGGGCAGAAAGTTACCCTTGCAAACTACCGGGGCTATGTCCTGGTTTTGGAGTTTTTTGCCACATGGTGCGAAGGCTGCCGTGACTCCATTCCCCACTTGATCAGCCTCAACAAGACGTTCGGTAAGGAGGGTCTGCAAATCCTCGGTTTAAATCCAGGCGTGGGAGGGGATGATCTGCAAAAGGTCCGGGAATTTATCCGGGAGGAGCATATCAATTATCCCGTTGCATTCGCGGAAGACGATATGCTGATCGACTATGCGGTTCAGCCGATCCCGGCAATTTTCATTATTGACAAGAAGGGCATACTTGTTGAGAAGTATGTGGGTTTTAATCCCGTCATCCAGGAATCAATGGAAAAAACAATTAAGACTTTGCTGGCTCAGTAGCAGGGTCATTGTCTGTTTGCAGGGAAAAAGCGGCGTATATGCGCCGCTTTTTTATTTTCGGTGCAGATGTTCTCTGATGGTTGTGGCCATTTTGTCGCTGATGCCCGGCATCTCCGCCAAATCCTTTATGCTCGCCTTTTGCATTCCTTTCAGGCTGCCGAAATGCAGCAGCAGCTTTTTCCACCTTTTTGCGCCAATTCCCGGAATCCTGGTGGAAGATGAGCGAATGGTCTCCCGTGATCGCACTTTTTTGTGATACTCAACAGCGAAGCGATGGGCCTCGTCCCGGATTCTGGCAAGAAGCAGCAAAGGTGCGGAGTTCTGTCGCATAACCACGGGATTCTTTCTTCCCGGCAGGAAAACGCGTTCGTTGCTTCTTTGGATATCTGAGCTTCCGGATTCGCTTTCAACCCTGCTTTTGGCCAGGGAGGCTGCGTCGGGAGCCGTGATGCCCAGATCTTTGAGCACTCGTACCAGAACATTTAATTGCCCCGGGCCGCCATCGACGAAGATCAGATCCGGGGGGGTGTCTTCAGTTCGAAAGTCGGCAAATCGGCGCGAAAGCACCTCGTGCATCATCCCGTAGTCATCCGTCTGGGTAACGCCTTTGATCCGGTAGCGGCGGTAGTCTTTCTTGCACGCAGCTCCGTCTTGAAAGACCACCCTGCTCCCGACTGCATGCTTCCCCTGGAAATTGGAGATGTCATAGCACTCAATGCGTCGGGGAAGGTTTGACAGGTGAAGCTGCTGCTGCAGTTCTCTGAGGGTGCTTTCAATCCCGTCCCGTTTTCGCTGGTTCTCATCAGTTGCCTTTTCCGCATTCTTGGCGGCAAGTTGGACGAGTTCCGCCTTGGTTCCGCGACGAGGAACCGTGATGGAAACCTTCTTGCCGCGTTTTTCCGACAGGAGTTCCTCCAGCGCCTGTGGTTCGTTGATGGAAATCGGCAGAAGTATTTCGGTGGGGATGTATTCATCCCGGCTATAATATTCATTCAGAAACGATGAGATCCCTTCCGCATCGTCCATCTCCCAGGAGAAAAAGAAGTTTCTGCCCCCGGTAAGGCTGCCTCCTCGGATGAAGAGCAGGGCAATCGCAAGATGCTGGCCGAAACGAAAGTGTCCCAGCACGTCGAAATCGCCCTTTTCCGTGACCATTTTCTGCTTTTCCACCGTTATCTCGATAGAGCGAATCAGGTCTCGGTAGTGGGCCGCTTGCTCGTACTTTTCTTGTCCGGCGGCGGCGCTCATTTTATTGGTAAGAGCTTTTATGAGATCACGGTTTTTCCCTTCCAGGAAAAGTGCGGCTCCTTCTGCGATGATTGCGTAGTCTTCCCGTGAAATCAGACCATGGCAGGGGGCGGAACATTGACGTAGTTGATAGAAAAGGCAGGGGCGACCTCGCCGTTGGCATGTTTCCATCGGGTAGTGGCGCAACGGGAAGAGCCGATACAGCTGCTTTAAGACGTCTCGGGCGGCAGAGGCCGAGGAGTAGGGGCCGAAGTAGCGGGCGCCATCCCTTGTTACTTTGCGGATTATGGTAAGTCGCGGGAACTCTTCAGTCGGGTCAAGGCGCAGCGAAAAATAGGTTTTGTCGTCGCGAAGGTTGATGTTGTATCTGGGACGATGCTTCTTGATGAGGGTGTTCTCCAGAATCAGGGCTTCTTTTTCGGTATCGGTTACGAGGTAAGCGATATCAGCCACCCGGGCCATGAGAAACTTGATCTGGTAGCGGGAGTCCCGTGACGGGCCAAAATAGGCGCGAATTCGAGCCCGCAAGTTTTTTGCCTTGCCCACATAAAGGACTCGCCCCTCGGCGCTTTGCATGATATACACACCAGGGGAGGTTGGGAATGTTTCGATCTTTTCAACCTTCATGGGGAACCATTATACTCGTGAAGATTTTTCCTGCCAAGTGGGAAGCAGCCGTTCAGGGAGTTGTCATCGATAGGCTGCCGCTGAACCCTGGCGGCCTTCCTGGTCGGAAAAGGAGCTTTCTGTTTGTCTGCAGTCAGAAGATTGCACCCTGCCAAGGTATTTGCGATGAGGAAGATGCTCTTGTCCAGCCTGAAATGCAATTTGTACAAGGTGCTAGTTAGCTATTTATAATTTTATGAAAAAGCTCAAGCAATGCGCTTCTGTTGCCGAAAAAACACAAGAAAAGTTGTAGTAACGTGCTCGATTTTTACAGGAAAGTACGATACTATTCTTAACATCGAACTATTCTCATGAGGAGAGGGGCTATGGGAGAATCTCACGTGGAAGATTTATTTGCCAAGGGGGTGCATGCACTTGAGAATGACCATATTTATCTGGCGCTTTCATGCTTCGAACAAGCAGCTTCCCTTGAAAGAACGCCTCTCAGCTGTTCCTATCTTGCCTACTGTCTGGCAAAGGTCAGATCCCAGTATCCCGATGCAATTTCTCTCTGCAAGGAGGCTTTGGCGGAAGAGCCCGGCAACTCCTTGCATTACCTCCATTTAGGCCGCATTTATGTGATGGCGGGGCAGAGAAATAAAGCACTGTCCATTCTGCGTCAGGGATTGAAGTGCGAGGACAACTCTGCTTTGTTGCGTGAGCTCACCCTTCTTGGTGAACGGAAGTATCCGGTTTTTCGGGGCCTTGCACGGAGCCATCCCCTGAATAAATTTCTTGGCATTGTCTTGAACAAGCTGGGGATCAGATAAGCTGCTCGGGTCGATTCAGTTGGACGACCATGCTGTTGTGAGCGAATGAGCATGGTGGGTTGGTCTGTCCGGAAGAGATAAGGTTTTGGCATGCAGACAAACGAATGTGAGGCCATTGTGCTTGCCGCTCTGGATTATGGAGAGTCTGACCGGATTGTCACTCTTTTTACCCCTGAGCACGGCAAGGTCCGTGCAATTGCGCGTCACGGCAAAAAGAGTGTCAAACGGTTCAGCGGTGCCCTGGAAATATTTGCCCGATTGCGCCTTCACCTGGTTCTGAAAGAAGGTCTTTCCCTTCTCCGAACTGCTGACATTGTTACTATTTTCCCCCATATTCGCCAAGACCTCCTGAAGATCGGCTATGCCGGCTATGCCTGTGAGGTTGTTGACCGATTCCTTCCCGAGGCCATGTACAGTCCGAGGCTTTTTCGCCTGCTTCTTTCGTATTTAGAGCAGCTCGACACCTTTCCCTCCAGCGCAGATGACCGCCGCTTCTTTGAGTTGAACCTCCTCAACATTCTAGGCTACCGCCTTTCTCTCGAGCAGTGTTGCCGGTGCGGAACCGAAATAGATGCACTGTCGGGTTCTGTCCAGTACGCTGCGGCAGGAGAGGTTTTCTGCGGAGACTGCGGCAGCGGTGGCTATTTGCTGAGTTCTGCCACCCGAACCCTCCTGCAAAAGGCCCTGATGACTGGCCGTTTCGGAGTGGTCCGCTTTCCCGACGCCTCCTTGCTCGAAAGTGGCGCCGTCCTTGATGCCTCGATTGCTTCACATCTGACTCGTCCCCTCCATTCTCTGCAGTTTTTGCAGCAGGTACTTGGAGTTTAGCATGAGCGATAAAAGCCAATAATCCTTGACACGAAAGGGAGTTACGAGTATTCTAGCGAGTCTTCAACGTTTTGGTGATGCTGAAACTTTGTGTACTGCAATAAATAAATCCCCTTTGAAATTACTATGTATTTAAGAAGTGCCGGAGGAACCGTTTTGACCTTTCAAGACCTGATTCTTTCCCTGCAGGGCTATTGGGCAGGGCAGGGATGCATCATTCAGCAGCCCTATGATGTGGAAAAAGGGGCAGGAACATTCAATCCTGCTACCTTTCTGCGTGTTCTCGGGCCGGAACCCTGGAATGTCGCCTATGTGGAGCCTTCGCGCCGTCCAACGGACGGTCGCTACGGAGAAAACCCGAACCGGCTTCAGCACTACTACCAGTTTCAGGTCATCATGAAACCTTCGCCATTGAATATTCTTGACCTGTATATCGATTCGCTCAAGGCTTTTGGTATCAACCCCAATCAGCATGATATCCGCTTTGTGGAAGACGACTGGGAGTCTCCGACTCTGGGTGCCTGGGGGCTTGGTTGGGAAGTATGGCTGGACGGGATGGAAATCACCCAGTTTACCTACTTCCAGCAGGCGGGTGGAATAGACCTTAAACCGGTCTCCTCCGAAATTACCTACGGCTGTGAACGTATTGCCATGTACCTGCAAGGGGTGGACAACGTCTATGACCTGGAGTGGGTAAAGGGGATCAAGTACGGCGATATTCACCATCAGTCTGAGGTTGAGTTTTCTCGCTACAATTTCGAAGAGGCTGACATCGACATGTTGCTCAGTCTGTTTACCATGTATGAAAAGGAATGTGTCCGCCTGGTTGCAGGCGGGCTGGTGCTTCCCGCCTATGACTATGTCATGAAGTGTTCCCACGCTTTTAACCTGCTGGATGCCCGAGGTGCCATATCCGTTACCGAGCGTGCTTCCTATATCGGCAGGGTTCGAAATGTATCCCGTCTCTGCGCCGAAGGGTATCTGGCGCTTCGTGAGAAACTTGGCTTCCCGCTGTTGAAAGGGGGGCAATAACATGGCGCAAGAACTGTTTCTGGAAATTGGCACGGAAGAGATTCCTGCTGCCTTTCTGCCCAAGGCCATGGCTGATCTGGAAAGCCTGGTCCGGAAGGAATTCGAGTCTGCCCGCCTTGACTTCGGTGAGGTGCGCACCCTGGCCACGCCACGTCGTATCGCCCTTTTGGTGGAGGGCCTTGATGAAAGGCAGCCCGATGCAGAGGTAACTGCATTGGGACCGGCTCGAAAAGTCGCGTTTGATGCTGGCGGCAAGCCAACCAAGGCTGCGGAGGGTTTTGCCCGGGGTCAAGGTGTTGATGTCGCGGACCTCTCGGTAGCATCGACCGAAAAGGGTGACTATATTTCGGTCACGAAAAGGATTGTTGGCCGTCCTACCGTGGAACTCCTGGTGGAAATTCTCCCCCGGGTCATTGGCGCCATTCCATTCCGTAAGTCAATGCGCTGGGCAGATCTGGATGTGCGTTTTGCCCGGCCGATGCATTGGATAGTTGCCCTTTTCGACGGAGTGGTGGTCCCCTTTTCCTTTGGCCCGCTAAAGAGCGGCAGTGCCTCCCGGGGACATCGCTTTATGGCAAATACGGTTTTTCCGGTTCGCGACTTTGCCCATTACCTTGAGGAATGCGAGCGCCATTTTGTCGTCCCCGACCCAGAAAAACGCAAGGAGATCATCCGTCGCGAAGTCGAACAGGCGGCCCGCGCCATGGGTGGCCGAGTACTGCCCGACGAGGCGCTTCTTGATCAGGTAACCTTCCTCGTTGAATACCCGAGTGTGGTTTGCGGTACTTTTGAGAAAGATTTTCTCCAGGTACCGAAAGAGGTTCTCATAACCTCGATGCGGGAACATCAGCGCTATTTCTCTCTGGTTGATGAAGGGGGGCAGCTTCTCCCGCACTTCATCACCGTTAACAACACCCTGGCGGAAGATCCGGCTGTAGTAACCCGTGGCAACGAGAGAGTGCTGCGGGCACGCCTTTCCGATGCGCGCTTCTTCTTCGAAGAGGATAAGAAGACCCCCTTGGAAGAGAGAGTCGACAGCCTGAAAGGGGTTGTGTATCAGGCCAAGCTTGGCACTTCCTACGAAAAAATGGAACGTTTCCGTACGATCGCGGAAAAACTTGCAGCGCTTGCAGCTCCGGAATTGACTGGTAAGGTATCCCGGGCTGCTTACCTCTGCAAGGCCGATCTAGTTACCGCCATGGTAGGCGAGTTTCCCGAACTCCAGGGTGTCATGGGGCGAGAATATGCTCTCCTCGCCGGAGAAGCTCCGGATGTGGCACAAGCAATTCACGAACACTATCTTCCTGTGCAGGCAGGGGGGGCGCTTCCTGCAACCGATATCGGGGCAATCGTTTCGATAGCTGATAAGATCGACACGATCTGCGGATGCTTCGGTGTGGGGCTCATTCCTACGGGAACCGCCGATCCCTATGCCTTGCGACGGTCTGCCATCGGCATTATCGCCATAATTCTGGATCGTGGCTATGAGCTGCTTCTTACCGAGCTGATTGATGGTTCACTGAAGCTGCTGCAGGAGAAGCTGACCCGTGATTTTGACACTGTCCATAACGAAGTGCTGGAATTTTTCCGAGGTCGCTATGTAAATATGATGGCGGGCCGCTATCCCGCTGATGTCGTTGATGCGGCAGTTGCGGTATCCTTTGATGATCTGAACGACACCACGGCACGGATAGAGGCGCTTGCGGAATTCAAGGAAAGACCTGATTTCGAGCCGTTAGCTGTGGCTTTCAAGAGGGTCTGCAATATTGTCAAGCAGGGCATCGATATCCCCGTGGATGATTCTCTCTTTCAGGTTGAAGCGGAGAGTGAGCTTTTCACTGTCTTTGAAGAAGTTTCAACGAGCGCCTATGAGAAGATTGCGGAGAAAAACTATCTGGCAGCACTTGCGGAAATAGCGGGACTGCGCGGCGCAGTGGATACGTTCTTTGAGCAGGTCATGGTAATGGCGGAAGATGAAAAGGTTAAGAACAACAGGCTTGCCCTGCTGACCGGGATAGGCCGTCTTTTCGGGGCCATCGCGGACTTTGCGCGCATATCTGCTTGAGGCGGATTTTTTATAGCGAGAAGCTGAAAACTACAAATACACTTATTGGAAATGTATAGAGGAGGATTGGTATGGCGGCGAAATATGTCTACTTCTTCGGGAACGGCTCGGCTGATGGTGCGGCTGAGATGAAATCCCTGCTTGGCGGCAAGGGAGCCAACTTGGCAGAGATGACGAGCATCGGGCTTCCCGTTCCGCCGGGTTTTACCATAACGACTGAGGTTTGCACAGAGTTCTACAAAAATAACAATACCTATCCTCCCAGCCTGAAGGGTGAAGTCGATGCCAACATCCGCAAGGTGGAGGAACTCCTCGGCAAGGAATTCGGCAGCCATGACAATCCTCTCCTTCTATCGGTTCGTTCCGGGGCCCGCGCTTCGATGCCCGGGATGATGGATACGGTCCTGAATCTCGGCCTGAACGACATTACCGTACAAGGAATTATCAAGCAGAGCGGTGATGAGCGCTTCGCCTATGATGCCTACCGTCGCTTTGTCCAGATGTATTCCAATGTTGTTATGGGAATGAATGGTGCCGTGCTCGAGGAACTCCTGGAACAGAAAAAAGAAGAGAAGGGTGTCCATCTTGATACGGATCTTCTTGCTGATGACTGGAAAGACCTGGTTGGAAAATACAAGTCTAAAATCAAGGAAGTTCTTGGATGCGATTTCCCCGACGACCCCCAGGAACAGATTTGGGGCGCTGTGAGTGCGGTATTCGGATCCTGGATGAACCAGAGGGCTATCACCTATCGCAAACTGCACAACATTCCTGCTGACTGGGGAACCGCGGTGAATATTCAGGCAATGGTTTTCGGCAATATGGGAAATGATTGCGCAACCGGCGTCGCGTTCACCCGTGACCCTTCAACCGGTGAGAATTACTTCTATGGCGAGTATCTGGAAAACGCTCAGGGAGAGGATGTTGTTGCCGGTATTCGTACCCCGCAGCCAATCAACCGTGCCAAACATAAGCCCGGCGATCTCCCCTCAATGGAGGAGGTGCTTCCCGAGTGTTACCAGCAGTTGGTAAAAATCCGGGATATTCTGGAGAAGCATTACAAGGACATGCAGGATATTGAGTTTACCATTGAAAAAGGCAAGCTCTTCATGCTCCAGACCCGTAACGGCAAGCGAACATCACTGGCCTCCATTAAAATTGCTGTTGACATGGTGAAGGAAGGGCTGATTGATGAAAAGACCGCTGTGTTGAGAGTTTCCCCGGATCAGCTTGATAAGCTCCTTCATCCCTCTCTCGACCCGAAAGCCCCGCGCTCGGTTATTGCGAAGGGCCTTCCTGCTTCCCCAGGTGCTGCCAGCGGCAGTGTCGTCTTTACGGCCGACGAGGCCGAAGCAGCTGCAAAGCTCGGTCTCAAGGTAATCCTTGTCAGGGTGGAGACCAGTCCGGAAGACATTCACGGCATGAACGCTGCCCAGGGAATTCTAACCGCCCGCGGCGGTATGACGTCCCACGCGGCGGTTGTTGCCCGCGGCATGGGCAAGTGTTGCGTTGCGGGGTGTGGCGAGATCACGGTAGATTACGTTGCAAATGAGTTTTCTGTTAATGGCACGACAGTGAGCAAGGGTGATACCATTACCCTTGATGGCAGTACCGGCGAAGTAATGCTGGGTCAAGTGTCAACCGTCCCACCACAGCTGACGGATGATTTTAGAACAATTATGGAATGGGTGGATACCTATCGCAGACTTGGCGTGCGAGCAAATGCCGATACCCCGAAGGATGCCCGCACGGCGCGCGAATTCGGCGCTGAAGGTATTGGTCTTACCCGTACCGAGCATATGTTTTTTGAGGCGGATCGTATCGCAGCTGTTCGTGAGATGATCCTGGCAGACGACGTAGAGGGAAGGAAGAAGGCTCTTGCAAAAATTCTTCCCATGCAGAAAGGTGACTTCATTGGAATTTTCCGTGAAATGAAGGGACTTCCGGTTACTATCCGACTTCTTGACCCGCCTCTCCATGAATTCCTGCCCCAAGAGGAAAAGGATATCGAAGCCCTTTCCCAGACCATGGGGGTAAGTGTCGAAAAGCTGAAGCACAAGGTTGAGTATCTCCATGAATTCAATCCGATGCTGGGACACCGGGGTTGCCGCCTTGGCGTAACTTTCCCGGAAATCTATGACATGCAGGTCCAGGCAATTATGGAAGCTGCCTGTGAACTGAATAAAGACGAAGGCTTTACCATTGTTCCGGAAATCATGATCCCGCTGGTTGCCGTTCTGCAAGAGTTGGCCAGCCTCAAGGCTAATGCTGTACGAATTTGCGACGAGGTCATGGAGCAGTATGGTGTGCAGGTGAAGTACTATATCGGCACCATGATCGAATTGCCTCGCGCGGCGCTTGTTGCGGACGAAATCGCGCGCGAAGCGGAATTCTTTTCATTCGGCACCAATGATCTTACTCAGACAACCTTCGGACTGTCCCGCGATGACGCTGGGAAATTCCTTCCGTTCTACGTGGAACAGGGAATACTCCAGGAAGACCCGTTCGTCTCCATCGACCAGAACGGTGTCGGCCAGTTGGTGAAAATCGGTTGCGAAAAGGGTCGCGCAACGCGCAAAGACCTGAAGATAGGCATCTGCGGCGAGCATGGCGGCGACCCCGCATCGGTGATCTTCTGCCACAAGGTTGGGCTTGATTATGTCTCCTGCTCTCCTTTCCGGGTGCCTATTGCTCGTCTTGCCGCTGCCCACGCTGCTCTTCAGGAAGAACAGGGAGCTGATCAGACGGATCGTACTGCCTGATCGGGGGAACAAAAACGTTTTTTTGCCGTGTTTTTTTGGGACCCTGTCGACAGGTGGTACATAGGTAGGGCTACATGATAAGCAGCAGTTTGTCAGCGTGGGCCGAGACTGGAACACTGTACGCAAACAACAGGAGGCACGGACATGGTTAAGGGTGTGGTGAAGTGGTTCAATGAAAACAAGGGGTTCGGTTTTATTGAGCAGGAAAATGGTGAAGACGTTTTTGTGCACTATTCATCCATTCAGGGAGATGGCTTCAAGGTCCTCGCAGATGGACAGGCAGTGACCTTTGATGTCGTTAAGGGCGCCAAGGGACCCCAGGCGACTAATGTGGAAAGATGTTTGTAAGCTTTGACTGCCGTAATGAAAAGCCCCGGAATGTGCGGGGCTTTTTCAATTGGTGCTGGTTTGTGAAGAGGAAAGGCTATGGCCAAAGACAAGGTTCCCGTAACTCCCGCAGTGCGCGTCCTTCGGACAGAGAAAGTCGCTTTCACGCCCCATCTCTATGCCTACGAAGACAAGGGTGGTACTGCCGTATGTGCCAAGGAACTGGGTTTTCCTGAACATTCCATTATCAAAACCCTGGTTATGGAAGACGACCAGGGAAACCCTCTCATCATCCTCATGCATGGTGACCGACAGGTTTCCACCCGGGAACTGGCCCGCATTCTCGAAGTGAAGAGTGTCCTGCCCTGTTCTGCTGAAAAGGCTTCCCGCTTGACCGGTTATCTGGTGGGCGGAACTTCACCTTTTGGCACCAAACGAGTTCTGCCGGTTTACCTGGAAGCAACAATCCTCGACCTTCCCCAGATGTATATCAATGGAGGTAAACGGGGCTTCCTCGTCGGTATTTCCCCGCGCGACGCCGAGCGAATTCTCAAGCCTGTTCTCGTTCATGTCGCAACGCAAGTAGACTGAAGATCTTCGTTAAGATCTCGCATTTGCTTCCCTCTGAATAAATAGTTTTTGGTAATGTTCTGTTAGCCCCCCCCCGTTTGCCCCTCTCATTATGTTTCTCCCCTTTTCAACCTACGTGCAAACCTATTTTCTCCACCCTGATTTCATCGCTTGATACCAGCAACTGCCTGATACCGTTTTAAATAATCAAAAAGTGCCCTCTGTACGAGTTCTCGCATAATCACGCTGTTACTGCCGGAATGAACCGCCGGACTGCTTTTGCAAGGTAATAATGCGTAACCGGTCTTTTTATATGGATACTTTGATATATCGGTTGACAAGAATGATTCGTAAATGTTAATAAATCTAGCGCAAATTAAAAATATTTTTATTAAAATTAAATAAAAAAGTATGTGACTGGTACTTTGGCCAAGTAATACCAATCATTTAGACAAAGGGTAGGGTCTGAAAATGACGAAGAACATTCTGTTAGTGTCTATTTTTGCCGTATCAATCGCTTCCTGCACACATCCTCTGGGCAACAGTCAGTCGAAATGGGAGTATGAAAAAAGTGCAATTGATCTCTGTATTCAAAGTGACCCGCGTTTGAATCTTTTGCAGGGAAAGGCCCATTCTCTGATGGTCTGTATCTACCACTTGCGTGATTTGAATGGATTTAATCAGCTGATGGATGAGAACGATGGTTTGTCAAAATTATTGGAATGCGGGCGTTTCGACACTGGGGTTACCTACGCTAAACGCATTGTGGTTCAGCCGAATCAGACGACGAAAGAGACCATGGATCGCACCGAAGGGGCCAAATACGTCGGCATTGTCGCAGGGTATTACGATCTTGAAAAGAGCAACGCTGTTCGTTCATTTCAGATACCGCTTTCATTTTTTAAAAACCCGAAAAGGCTGTCAATCGACTTGGCGTTGGGATCACAAGGGATCAAGGAGATCAAAGAAAAATGATGAAAGCCGAGAGACCTCTTTTCTGGCACCAGGGAATTTACCTGCAGCCGCAGCATTTCCAGCTTTTCGACCGGTCTTGTCAGGGGCTCTTTTCGCCCTATCAGAGGTACCTGTCCCCGGATTTCTGGGGTTTGGGTGCTATGGACATAGTTGAGGGAGCGCTGGGAGTGAGAACGTTCGACATTAAAAAAGGTGACTTCCTGTTTCCTGACGGAACAAATGTATCCCTCCCTGGCAATGGTTTGATCGCTGCCCGCGCCTTTGATGAAGCCTGGGTGAAAGACGGTAAACAATTTTCTGTTTTTCTTGGTCTCAAAAATTGGGTCGATGACGGGGAAAACGTCACCGTTCTCCCGATGCTGGAAAATATAGAGTCAGTGAATACCCGGTTCGTCAGCACCACAGAGATGGAGGTGATTGAGGACCTGCACACGGATGGGCCTGATGGCCAAGTAAAAAGGCTTCATTTTGTCTTGAAAATATTCTGGGAAACGGAAACGGACAAATTGGGAGATTATCAACTCATTCCAATCGCCCAACTCGAAAAATTTGGAGCGGAAATCAGGCTCTCCCACGATTTCATACCGCCATGCGTTTCCATTGCCGCTTCCGTGTCTCTCAGGAGGTTGGCTGATGAAATCAGGGACCAGGTTACTGCAAGAGCCTACCAGCTTGAAGAGCATAAAAGCAAACGCGGGGTGCAAACTGCTGAATTTGGCTCGAGAGACATGGTGTATTTTCTTGCGCTCAGGTCGATCAACCGCTACGTGCCGCTACTCTTCCATTTTACAAAGACAGAAAATGTTCACCCATGGCACCTGTACGGAGTATTGAGACAGCTGATCGGCGAGCTTACCACATTTTCAGAACGGGTGAGTGTGCTTGGCGAAGTGGAAGACGGTAAAAAATTAATCCCAGAATATGACCATTGCAACTTGTGGGGATGTTTCTTAGCCGCACAGGACCTGATTTCCCACCTTTTAGACGAAATCACTGCCGGCCCGGAATACGTGATTCGTCTTGCTCACGACGGAACGTATTACTCCGCTGATCTGAAACCTGCAATTTTTGAAGGGCGCAACCGCTTCTATCTTGCGGTTAAAACCGATGCGGATTCGAAGACTGTGCTCAAATCCCTGGAAGATATTGCCAAATTGAGCTCCCGGGAGCAGATGCACATGCTCGTTACCCAGGCGTTGCCCGGCATCGGCTTGGAATATCTGCAGGTTCCGCCGCAGGAACTTCCCCGTCGCGTAAATACGGTTTACTTCACGCTAGATCATCACGACGACCACTGGGCTGCGGTTGTGAAAAGTCGCTCCATCGCGCTTTACTGGCACAGTGCACCGGATGATATTGAAATCGAACTCATGGTAGTAGGGAGATAAAAGCCATGCATCTGAGCGACTGTTTTATAAAAATTCTTGCGTATATAACCTGTTTTCTCAAGTCGGTGGAGTCGCGGCAGCCCGACTATTCTCAGGTGAAGGATGATTTTCAACGCCTGATAAGAGAAAGCGAAGCGTTGTTCGCTCAAGGGAGTTTCTCCCGTGACGATTATGACCTTGCCCGCTTTGCGGTATGTGCGCTGGTGGATGAGGCCCTCCTAAAGTCAGCGTGGGTGCACAGAACATTATGGCTCAAAGACCAATTGCAGAGAAGCTACTACAACACCACCGATGCGGGAGAAGAGTTTTTTGATCGACTTGGTTCCATCGGCCTTCATCAAAGAGCTGTCCGTGAGGTTTATTACTTGTGCCTGGCCTTGGGTTTCACAGGGAAGTACTGTCATCCGGGAGATGAATACCAGTTGGAGCAGCTCAAGACCTCCAGTTTGAAACTCCTGCTGGGAAGTTCGGTTGGACTTCCGTCCCTGGAAAGGACCGACCTTTTCCCGGAAGCCCACCCCTCAGGGCCTGCCGAGGTGGGACAGAAAAGGTTGAGAAGCGGGTCACGACTTGTTTTCAACATCTCTCTGGCCGGTCCGGTGCTTCTCTTTTGCCTGCTGTACATGATTTACCGATTCACACTGGGCGGCGTCGGTGAAAACTTCCTGAGGACGGTGGGTAATTGAGATGAGAGAGGCCCTTCGAAAGATATCTAAGGTATGCCTGTGGATCGTGGCTGGCTTACTTCTCGTGCTCCTGGTTTTGGGGATTGAGTGTTATTTTGACTGGCCGTGGTGGGTTGCTTTCTTCCTCCTGCTCCTGCTGGCTGGTTTAGCTGTCGGTTTTGTTTTTCTCCGAAAGGTCTGGTTGAGGCGTCGAGAGAAAAATTTTGTACGTGAAATTAGTGAAGAGGATGCCGTGCGTCTCAAAAATCTTTCCTCAAGGGAGAACGGTGAGGTCAGGGAACTGCGGGTTCGATGGAAAAAGGCCGTTGAAACACTCCGGGGGTCGCATCTTAAAAAACTGGGTAATCCCCTCTATGTGCTCCCTTGGTACATGGTAATCGGTGAAAGTGGATCGGGGAAAACAACGTCTTTGAGTAGTGCCCGTCTTGCTTCTCCGTTTGAAGATCTTGGCAGAGTCCGGGGTGTCTCTGGAACAAAGCAGTGCGACTGGTGGTTCTTCGAACAGGCAGTAGTAATTGATACGGCAGGTCGTTACACAATACCGGTCAACGGAGAGCGTGACAGGGAAGAATGGCAGAAATTTCTCTCACTCCTGCTCAGATACCGGCGGAGAGAACCCCTTAACGGGCTGATCGTGACGGTGGCTGCCGACCGCCTGCTGGAAGCCCAACTGGAAGAGTTGGAGAAAGAGGGCCTGACGATACGTCGCCGTATCGACGAATTGATGAGAGCGCTGGGTGTAAGGTTTCCGGTCTATACCCTGGTAACGAAGTGCGACCTGATAAACGGCGTCAATCGATTCTGCGAAATTCTTCCGGAAAAGAGCCTGAACCAGCCAATGGGTATCATAAACCAGGATCTTTCGGCCGATGTTGATTCTTTTATGGAGCGTGCCGCCACGACGATCGACGAACGCTTGAGAAACCTTCGCCTGCACCTGCTTCACGAGCCACAGGCCAGAGTCGCCGATCCGGATCTGTTCCTTTTCCCGGAGGAGTTCGAAAGACTGCAGCAGGGACTAGCCGTCTTCATGACGAATGTCTTTCGTCAAAATCCCTACCAGGAAACACCGGTGCTACGTGGTTTGTTCTTTAGCAGTGGCCGGCAGGAGGGAACCCCCCACTCAGGTTTTTCCGAAACTGTGGGTGCCGCAAGAAAAGGCGAATGCCTTCCCGGAACCAGCAAGGGACTGTTCCTTCACGATTTCTTTGCTTCTGTCCTGCCGAGGGACCGTTCCCTTTTGGCACCTACCCGCCGGGCAATCGAATGGCGTGTTCTTACCGGCAACTTGGGGCTGACCTCTTGGATTATTGTCGGAGTGTCGCTCTGCGGACTGCTGAGCTTCTCTTTCGTAAAGAATATAAAGACTATCCGGGATATATCTCAGGAATTTTCTAAACCGGCGGCCTTGGGTGGCGAGACATTTTCCAATCTTGTTACCATGGACCGTTTTCGCCGTGAAATAGTGAGAGTCGAGGACCGGAACCGTCACTGGTGGATTCCCCGTTTCGGACTCAACGAAAGTATCAGGGTGGAGCGGGAACTGAAGAACAGATACTGCAGGCAGTTCCAAGAGTTCCTCCTCCGCCCTTTTGACAAGCAAATGGCGGGGACGATGACAACCATGTCCGCAGCCACTCCGGACGACATATACGGGCAATATGTTGTGCACGTGGTACGGCGAATAAATATCCTTAAGGCACGTCTGAAAGATTCCCCCATGGAAGGGCTTGCAGCAAAACCGCAACCTTCCTACGTCACGTTCATGAATACACCCGACCCTGGCATGACGCTGGAGGTGAAAAAGGTTTTCGGATCGCTCTATCTCTCAAATCTGTTCTGGCGAAGCGACTCAGGTGACACAACCCGGGAGATGGCAGATCTTCAATCGTGGTTGAAACAGCTTATCGTGGCAAAAGACGGAAATCTGCAGTGGCTGACGTCCTGGGTTGATGCTCAAAGCGGTCTTCCGGCAGTTACCCTGAAGGAGTTCTGGGGTGGAAGCCTGACTTTGCCAGAGGAAAGGTTTGTTCGCCCGACTTTCACCCGGAAGGGCAAAGCTGCCGTTGACGCTCTTATGGTAGAAATGCAAGCCGCCCTGCCGGACCAAGGGATTATCTCGGCTCAAAAGGCTGGTTTTGCCGGGTGGTATCGAAATGCAGCTTTTGAGTCGTGGCAGAGTTTTGTATCCAATTTCTCCAGAGGGATTGAGCGGTTGCAGGGAGCAAGAGAATGGCAACCGGTAGCCGCCCGAATGGCCGGCGATACTGGGCCGTATTTTGGCCTTCTCAACAGGGCAGCCTTTGAGTTGGAGCCGCTGGCAGCGGGAGGGCCCATGCCGAAGTGGGTGCAACAGGTATATCGCTACCAGGCTGCCAGGGCTCAGAAATTGGTTCTGAAGACGGGCTCTTTGGCTAAGGCCTCGGGTGGAGGAAACAAAATCGTCAACACCATAAGAAGAAACATCGGCAGGGAAGCTGGCGCTCAGGAGCTGAACACCCGCATGGCTGCCGGAAGCGCCTGCCAGGAATATCGGCGTTCCCTTGAGGCAATCACTCCGGCCACTGCATCGAGAAACCTGGCGTTTCAACTGGGTGCGCAAACATTCGGGGAAGACCAGGTCACCGGCAAATCCCATTTTTATGCTGCGTCAAACGCCATGGGGAATCTGAAGAGCAGCATGGCTGCGGGAGACTCCGACGAGATCTTTTGGCAGCTGTTGCATGGGCCGTTTGATTTTCTCTGGGCCTATGTTCGAAGAGAAAGCGCCTGCCAGCTTCAGGCTATGTGGGAAGAGCAGGTACTTGCCCCTACCCTGGGCATGTCTCCCCAGCAGGCCATGCCGGTACTTGTTGGTCCAGACGGACTTGCGTGGCGCTTCATGAAAGGTCCTGCGGCGCCATTCATAAAAGGCTCTATGTACGGCTATCGAGCCAAGGAAGCTTTGGGTGGAAGCGTAGCTTTGCAGAATTCGCTGTTTGCCTTTCTCGGCAAGGGGGCTCAGGCTCAGGCAGCGGTCATGTCAATGGGGCGATCCCAGCAGTTCAGTATCGGCGTCAAAGGACTTCCAACGGATACCAATGCCGAAGCTGCCATAAAACCACACAGTGCACGACTGGAACTCCAGTGCAGCGGCAACACTCAGACCCTTGTCAATAATAACTACCCGGTAAGTAAAACCTTTTACTGGTCGCCGGATACATGTGGTGATGTCGTCCTGCAGATCGAGGTGGGAGATGTGGTTCTTACCAGGCATTACATGGGACAGGAGGGATTTCCCAATTTTCTCAAGGATATGCGCGGGGGGCACCGGACCTTTCTTGACAAGGAATTCCCGGGAGAAAAGGGCGCGTTGGTTCGGATGGAAGTAAAATACATCACGGTGAATTACCGGTTTACCGGCAGCGCTGCGATCCTGAAGCAGACTGCAACATTGTCGGGACAGGCGCCAAGGAGTATAGCACAGTGCTGGACACACTAGATAGCGGACAAAACTGGCAGTGGGCCGCGTTCGGAAAGCATCCGGCGGCAAAGGACTATTTCCAGATTGGGGAAAGCACCCCGTTTTTGGAGGGGCTTTTTACCTGGATTGAAGATGGCTACCAGCTCCTTACAGCGAAGGAGACTGCCGCACCCGATTTCTGCTCTTGGCGCTTCTGTGTTAAGGCCGCGGGGAAGGAGTCACTGGTATGTGGGGTCGTTCGCGTGAGCAGTGACAGTTTTGGCCGCCCATATCCCTTGGTGATAACGGGGGTTGGCTCACTCAAGAACTGGCAGGACAATTGGGATCTCCTCCCCTTTGCCTGTGAAAAGACCTGGAGCCAAATCGAATACCTCGCTTCAAATCTCTTTCCCGATCTGAAGAAGTTGGAAGAAGAAATGCACACCATCAGACCTCCAATACAGGGATGGTCTGATCTGAAAGAGAAGAGGAAGGTTCTGAACGGAATAGGTTCGCCATCCGATCCGTACGCATCTTTTCTTGATTTGCGTGAATTGAAAAAAATCGCCGCTGCCAACGCGGATAAAGGTGAGACGTACGTGAGTCTGGACAGGGGGCATTGCAACGACAAGATCATGCGGGTCAGTCTCTGGCACTTGCTGTTCAAGGAATCCGTGACAGGCACTCCGAATGCCGTTTTCATGGGAGGAACGTTGGAGAAAGCCTATCTTGCCCTATTCAGGCGGCCCTTGAAATCGACAGATTTTACACAGCTTTGGTCGGTTTCATCCGCGGGTGTCGGAAAAAACATGATTGGAACGGAGTTTTCCATGGATATTTCCGAACTGGGCAGACATCCCATCAGCATTGACAAGCCTGCCGGGGTCGATATCCGTTATGACCCATCTTTTGATGAACTTCAGACGGAAGTGGACAAGCTTTCTTCTCCGGCTGCGGCAGGTTCAGTCAATTGGGAGAAGGTCTGCAGGTTCGCTTCGGAGATCCTGATGAACAGATCCAAGGACCTGGTGGCGGCTGGGTATCTGGCGGTTTCTCTCATTTACCGGCACCGTAGCGATGGTTTTGCAATGGGTCTCAATCTGTATCTGGACCTGCTCGAAAATTTCTGGGAAGACCTCTATCCGCCCAAACATCGTGCAAGGGGGCGGGGCAGGGCGATAGAATGGTGGGCAGAGAAGACCGAAACCGCCTTGAAGCAACAGAAGGATCTCTCGTTTCCTCCTGTTCAGCTTGCTTTGATCCGAAACAATCTGAGCCGTCTGGAAATCCTTTTGTCAGAGCGCCTTGAAAATGCCCCTTCCCTGGTTGGTATCCAGGAACTTCTCAACGGGTTTATGCCTGAGGTGGATGAAACACCCCGATCAGAATCGCGCTTGCCCCCCGTTTCGGATCCAGAGGCTGAAAACACTTCGGTTCAGGTCAGCAAAGAGGATGATTTCCCAGGTGAAGGCTATCCCAGTCGTGATTTAGTGAATAGCCACGAGGCCGAACACGCCTTGCAAGATGGAATGAATAAGGTCCGCGAGGCATCCTATTATCTTTGGCAACAGGATTTGGCGGTAGCAGTTGCCTATCGGATGACGAGAAAATCGGCCTGGTACACTGTGGAGGACCTCCCGCCGACTGTAAGCGGAAGAACCAGGATTCCTCCTCCAACCACCGTGGAAAAAAACCTTCTCTTCGAACTGAGAAACAAAGGAGATGCCGAGGCACTCCTCAAGGCCGCCGAGGCACGGCTTACCCAGTATATTTTCTGGCTGGATCTCAATCGTCTCTCCGCGGAGGCCCTCTTAAGGCTCGGGACACGATTTGAAAGGGCCCATCAGGCCGTGTGCCAGGAGACGGCATTCCTGTTGCTCCGCCTGCCAGGGTTGGAAGAGCTCTCTTTTTCCGACGGAACCCCTTTCGCAACTCCGGAAACCAGGCAGTGGCTGGAGAGTATTACCTGCCAGAGAGCTTCACTTGGCAAGACATCGCAGTCACTCCCCGATACACCCCTCGTGGAGATGGAAGAAGTTATTGGGAAAAGCATTGATGAAATACAGCTGTTGCTTCGCAAGGGAAAACTCATTGAAGCAATGGAGAATGTCCAGGAAAAACTTCGAGCATCTTCATCCCGGCGGGAAATACTGCTCTGGCGGTTGGCGCTTTCCAGGATGCTGGTGGACTTGGGGAAGCCGAAACTCGCCATTCCCCACATCGACCAGATTATGATGGATATGGACAAACATGGCTTGGAAGAGTATGAGCCCGCATTGGCCATGAGGGGTCTCAGGCTTGCCTGGTTCACGCTCGACGCTCAGTCAGAGCAAAAATACAAGGATCGAGCGACGGATGTGCTGCATCGGATAGGGCGGGTGGACATGCCGGAAATGGTGCGGCTGGCGAAGGAGTAGTTGTTACCATAAGCTGCACTGGTTTGTTGTGGGGATTTTCCAGCCTGAACCGGGATGGTGTTGGTGTGTCGCGGTAAAAGATGGGCTTGCAGCCGTTTTTACATCGTAAGGAAATACTGAAAAAAGGAGTGAAATGATGGCAAAGGAATTATCCTTGGCGCCGAAAGAAAGAGTGAACATCGTCTATCGCCCATCCCTGGGCGATGCAAAAGAAGAAGTCGAGCTCCCATTGAAGATGCTGGTGATGGGCGATTTTACCGGGAATCATGATGCACGCCCACTTGAGAAACGTGAGCCGGTAAATGTCGATAAGGACAATTTCAACGAGGTTCTCAAAGCACAGAAAATCGCCTTGAACTTCAGTGTTCCCAACCGGCTGGCTGGTGACAAAACCGATGAGTTGAATGTCAGCCTCCGGGCGGAGACGATGAAAGACTTCGGCCCCGAGGCGATCGTGGCACAGGTGCCGGAATTGCAACGGCTGCTGGAACTTCGTGAAGCTCTCAGGGCACTCAAGGGGCCTTTATCGAATGTTCCCGAATTCCGGAAAAAGATCCAGGAGCTCATCAAAGACGACAATGCCCGGCAGAGGCTGTTGGCCGAAATCGGCTTGGACAAGTAAGGGGGATCTATGAGCATGGAACAGGTGAATACTCCGGAAAATACTGAATCTGCAGCTGTGCAGGAATCTTTGCTGGAAGAGATTGTTCAGGCTACGCGCCTGAAACCGGTTGATGAAGCGTATTCCATCACCCGCAAGGGTGTGGAGGCTCTGATTGCCCAGCTCCTTGAACCGGGGCGTGAAGTTGTGAAGGTCTCCAAGGCAAGTTTGGACGATATGATTGCCGAGATTGATTGTAAGATGAGCCTGCAGCTTGATGAGATTCTTCATCACGGTGACTTCCAGAAGCTGGAGTCGGCCTGGCGCTCCCTTGACTTCCTCATTGACAGGGTTGATTTCCGGGAAAACATCAAGGTGGAAATTCTTCATGTGACAAAAGATGAGCTGTTGGAGGATTTCGAGGACGCCACCGAGGTGGTTCGGTCCGGGTTGTACAAAACAGTTTACACCAGTGAGTATGGACAGTTTGGTGGAAAGCCATACGCCTGTCTGATCGGAAATTATGAATTCAATGCCGGTCCTCAGGACATGCGGCTCCTGCAGCACACGGCGGCGGTTGCCGCCATGTCGCATACTCCCTTCTTTGCCGCCGTTGAGTCTGAATTTTTCGGTCAGGAAGATTATAATTCCTTGCCAAACCTCAAGGATATCAAGTCGATTCTTGAGGGGCCGCAATACATCAAGTGGCAATCGTTTCGTGAGACCGAGGATGCGCGTTATGTTGGCCTTACACTCCCCCGTTTCCTGTTGCGCCTCCCCTTCGGGCCGGAAACCCAGCCGGTGAAAAGCTTCAACTACCAGGAAAAAGTCTCTGCTAACCATGAATATTATTCCTGGGGCAATGCGGCCTTCGCCTTTGCCACCCGCATAACCGACAGCTTCGCCAAGTACCGCTGGTGCGCCAACATCATCGGACCGCAGGGCGGCGGAGCCGTGGAAGACCTGCCACTGCATCAATACGAGTCAATGGGTGCCATCCAGACCAAGATACCTACCGAGGTTCTGATTTCCGAACGGCGGGAGTTCGAACTTGCCGAGGAAGGGTTCATTGCCCTTACCATGCGGAAGGGCAGCGATAATGCCGCATTTTTCTCGGCCAATTCGGTGCAGAAGCCGAAATACTTCGGCATCGGCAAGGAGGGGAAGGAGGCCGAACTGAACTATAAACTGGGACTACAGCTGCCCTATATGTTCATCGTCAGCCGTCTCGCCCACTATCTGAAAGTCATCCAGCGGGAAAACATTGGTACCTGGAAGGAACGCGGCGACCTGGAACTTGAACTCAACAACTGGATCCGCCAGTACGTCTCCGACATGGATAACCCAATGCCCGGTGTTCGGAGCCGCCGGCCTTTACGTCAGGCCGAAATTGGTGTCGAGGAAGTGCCGGGCGAGCCGGGTTGGTACCGGGTTTCCCTGAAGGTCAGGCCTCATTTCAAGTATATGGGGGCGTATTTTACCCTGTCACTGGTCGGCAAGCTGGACAAGGAGGTTAGTGCCTGAGATTAACAGGAGCACGGCTTGCTGCGCCGTGCTCTTTTTAAAGCCATGTTGTCTAATGAAAATTAATTGGTTAATCAAATTAATTGGTTAATCCAATAGTTTTTACCAAGGGGGGATACCTATATTCCCTTCAATTAAACAAAGGAGGAGTTTTATTATGGCAATGCCAGCACACCTCACCCTTACGGGTGAAAAACAGGGAAAAATTGATGGTTCCTGCGAGATGCAGGGACGGGAGAAGACGATCCTTGTCTACGGGATGAATCATGACGTTACTATTCCCCGCAGTCCAACCGACGGTCTTGCCACCGGCAAGCGTGTTCACGGTCCGCTCACAATCACCAAGGAGTTTGATAATAGCTCGCCAAAGCTTTATCAGGCACTGTGCACCGGCGAACACCTGAAGGACGTAACCATCAAGTGGTACCGGATCACCAAGCAGGGAACCGAGGAGCATTACTTCACCCATAAATTGGAAGATGCCATCGTTGTCAGCATGAGCCCGTCCATGCCGGTAACCCTCTTGGCATCCAACGAACCGTACCGTCACATGGAAAATGTCTCGTTTACCTACAAGAAGATCAAGTGGACGTGGGAGCCGAATGGAATTGAGTCTGAAGATTCATGGGCTGTACCAAAATAAGACAAATATTTTCCTGATTACTACCCATGTCTAAAGTAATTGCCTTACATGGTGTCGGACCTTATCTAACTTTCAACTCAAAGGAGGCCATGTGAATGTCGCAGTTTTATAAATACTTCAAAGAGAATATGAAAGCGATGCACCTTTCCGCCCCAGAAGAGTTCTTTAGCACTCAGGAAAAGGCTCTTGGTGCAGCTTTATCAATTACTAAAGCAATTGATATGTTTGGCCCTAGAGTCACCGTTGGTGAGTTAATTGGGGCAGGAATATTGAGTGAAAAGCTCTACATAGCAGTGAATATGGGGGCTGCTTACTATTTGGGTGCAGTGATTGGGAGTATTGCTGTTGCAACAGGACGTTCGATTTCTGGTGGTGTAACTATTGCCGATGTGTTGTTTGTCGCCAACGAACATAACCTCAATAGACCTTGGCTACCAGATGCTATTGCTAGTGGCGGGTGGTAATACAATGAAAATTAAAGATTCTATTCTGCTTCTAACAACAGGCATTCTTTGCTCGATAGCTGCTTGGATATACTGGTCATCTACAGGCAGGTACGGCCTACGAATAATAATAATTGCATTAGTGATAGCTCAATTTGTTGACAACCTGAATCTAAGACGAAAACTAAAAAATGTCGAGAAACAACAGGATCTTCATTGATTACTTAGTCATTACTAAAATACTAACACTAGCCAATAAGTAGATTAGAAAATGAAATATTATGGCGTAACACCATGAAAATCAAAGATTCTGTCCTGCTTCTGATAACAGGCATTATTTGCTCGATAGCTGCATGGATGTACTGGCACTACACCGGGAAATACGGGGATCGTATCTTCATTATGGGTGTGGTGATCGTTTTGATATTAGAAAACCGTCAATTGAAACGCAAATTAAGAGAGCAAGATAATTCTACGAAGAAACTGTGATTCAATGAACTTTTTGCCGGGCAGTTCCTGCAACCTCTCGAAAATTAAGCATATTACAATGCCGCAGAAGACGGCGAACTGCTATCACAAAAACTAATTAAGGAGGTATCTAATCATGGCAATGCCTGCACACCTCACCCTGACGGGTGAAAAACAAGGGAAAATTGATGGTTCCTGCGAAATGCAAGGCCGAGAGAAGACAATTCTTGTCTATGGGCTGAATCATTCCATCATTATTCCCCGCAGTCCAACCGACGGACTTGCCACCGGCAAGCGTGTTCACGGTCCGCTCACAATCACCAAAGAGTTCGACAACAGCTCGCCCAAACTTTACCAGGCCCTCTGTACCGGCGAACACCTGAAGGACGTAACTATCAAGTGGTACCGGATCACCAAGCAGGGAACAGAGGAGCATTACTTCACCCATAAACTGGAAGATGCCATTGTTGTTAGCATGAGCCCGTCCATGCCGGTAACCCTCTTGGCATCCAACGAACCGTATCGGCACATGGAAAATGTTTCCTTTACTTATAAAAAAATCAAGTGGACGTGGGAGCCGAACGGAATTGAATCTGAGGATTCATGGACCGTGCCGAAGTAGTCCAGTGTAGAATCAAGGATTCTTGCTGACGACATAGAAATCGGGAAGTATTCAGCAGTAATTTTGCAAAAGCGCAAAAATAGTAATGTCCGTTAATAGTTCGATGTTTATTTCGTCATTCCTGCGTAAGCGGGAATGACGAAATTTCAAAGGGGTTAAAACAGTCAGGATACCCACTTGCGCGGAAATGGCGGCTTTTTTGGGTCCATTGATGAACGATTACTAGTTTATCCATGAAAATCAAGGGAATTACAATGACTATAGAAGACAAGAAAAAATCAGCAAAAAACTTCGAAATTACGAGGTTTTGATATGCAGGAAGAACGATTAACTGAAAGAATCCGCTCGCAGGAGCGGGAGCCCCTGCGGCGCGGCAGCGCGAACCACAATCGTTGCATTGATTCGATTCTTGCCCACCTGCAGCGAATTCTCAACACTCGACAAGGGAATGTTCCCATTGCGGAAGATTATGGAGTGCCTGATTTTCTCAATTTTCTCCAGTCATATCCGGATTCGCTGCATCAGATAGAAGCAAGCATCCGGACTGCAATCAACAGATACGAGCCCCGACTTTCCGGTACAAGCGTTACCTTTATTCCTCGGGAGGACGATGACCTTACCTTGCGCTTCCAGATCATCGCAAACCTGACAACGGATGGAGAGCGTCAGGTGCTGCTTGAGACAGTCGTGGACACAGATGGCAGGGTTTGCGTTCGAAGGTGATACTCGCTTCTTCTGGGTGAGAGGGTCCCCGCGCTGTGCTTATTCCGGTTTTTCCCGGGCTGGAGGAAGACGTTTGACAAAGAATTCATTTCATGTGGAGTTGAATCGACTCAGGGAGCTCGCGGCAGGTTTCGCGGATGCCAATCCGGCTTTGGC
Organism: Geobacter sp.; assembly: GCA_003857395.1. The sequence continues at coordinate 5,054 of RPRC01000098.1, read as the reverse complement.
GCCGCTTCTGAATGGCTCCATGACCGACCCTGATGTGGAGCGGCTGCTGGATGCCGTGGCGTTTCATAACGATCTGCTCGAGCGGAAGCTCAGAGTCGATTTTCCCAAACTGATCCGGCAATTGGCCGATATTATCCTTCCCCATTATTTGCGGCCGATTCCGGCTACCACCGTTATCGGCTTTAGCCCGAAAGCGAATCAGGAACAGTCCGTCACCATTCCGGCCGGCACACAACTGACCTCCGCTCCGGTGAATGGAACCCCGTGCTGCTTTACAACAACCGTCGATCTGGAGATTCACCCGCTGGTGCTGAGGGAAGCATCGTTCAAGCAGACATCGGGCAGGAATGCCGAGATACGTTTGACACTGACCTCAACGGGGCAACCCCTATCGTACTGGCAGCCCCGTAGCATTCGTTTGTTCCTCGCCGGTGATCGAGCATCCGCCACTGAACTTTATCAGCTCCTTCGCCTGCACGTTAAAAGGATAGTCATCACGCCTTCCGAAGGCGGCGCGGGAGTGACTCTGCCACCCGAATGCCTGAAGCCGGAAGGCTTCGATGATTGTGAAGCTCTTTTTCCGTACCCTCAGCAAGCATTCCCGGGGTATCGGCTTATCCAGGAATATTTTCATCTTCCGGAAAAATTCCTCTTTTTCCAGCTTAGTGGCTGGGAGCGCTGGCTGCACCGTGGAGAAGGCAGCCATTTCACCGTGAGCTTCGAACTGGACGACATTCCATCCGTTCTGCCGCGGATCGGGCAGGGAAGCTTTGTTCTGCACGCAGTACCGGCTGTCAACACATTCACCCATGACGCGGACCCGATTCATATCAATCACCGCGTAAGCCACTATCATATCCGACCTTCCGGACCTGCCCCGGACCATTACCGGATTTTATCCATTGACAGGATACAGGGTTATTCCCGTGAATTGAGCCGAGAACGAACCTATGTTCCCTTCGATCTGTTCAGTTCGGACAACTTCGAAGCACCGGTTTACCACATGAGTCGGGAAAAATCCCGAGGGTGTGACGCATTTGATACCCATATCAGCGTTGCGTTTCCCTCCGGAGTCCCTTTCCCCGACAAGGAAACACTTTCCATCAGTATCACCTGTACCAACGGGACGCTTCCCGAAAGTCTGCGCATCGGGGATATAAACATTCCTTCCCCGACAATCCCCGAGTCGGTCTCGTTCCACAACATCACCCCGGTAAATCCCGGCTATCCCCCTTTCCTGGAACCTGATCTTTTGTGGCGGCTCACCTGCCACCTCTACCTGAATCATGTGTCGCTGGGGTCCGCTGAAATAATGCGGATGTTACTCCAGTTGTACGTGCCCCATGGAGGGCCTGAATCTGCCAATCTGAAACGAATCTCAGGAATAGAGGAAATTCAGGTGCTGCCGTCTGAGTGTCGGGTTGCGGGAGAAATCCTGAGAGGGAGCGAATTCCGCATGGATGTTCGTCAGGACCATTTTGCCGGGTCGGGCGATCTGTACCTCTTCGGCTGTGTCATTGACCGTTTTCTGGCGGAGTATGCCTCAATAAATTCCTACACTAAATTGGTGATGCATGAGGTTTTGAGAGGGGAGAGTTGTCAGTGGCCGATACGACAGGTGTGAAAACTTCTCCTCTCATGAGTGAACTTTTGGCCCAAGGCCATGCCTTCTCCTTTGTCCAAGTCCGATTAGAACACGTGGCAAAGTACGAAAATCTTGGGCACACCTGGAAATTCGAATCTATTTGGCAATGAACCACTGTCCCGTTTCTCACGAATAATGCTTGTCTTGAAAGGACACAAATGTTGACTGTCGATATCAAAAATCTGCTGAAAAGACTCAACTCTCTTTGCACCCGCGCCCTGGAGGGGGCGGCTGGACTGTGTGTCTCCCGGAGCCATTACGATGTTACGGTGGAACACCTGTTCGCCAAGTTGCTGGAGGAACCTCAGGGTGATCTGCAGTTGATCTTGCGCCACTTCGAAATAGACCCGGTACTTGTCCAGCGCTCGCTGGAGCGGACTCTTGAGGAGTTTCATTCGGGCAACACCGGCAAGCCGGTCTTCTCCCCTCTTCTCATTCAGTGGTGCCAGGATGCCTGGCTTATTTCTTCCATAGATCTGTCGCAGCGACACATTCGGTCCGGAGCCATGCTGGCAGCCCTTCTGGCAAAGCCTCTCCAACTGGCCGAAGGAAAGTATCTGGACACCCTCCTGCCCATCGGCAGAGAAACCCTGCTGAAACAATTCGCCGGTCTGGTGCAGGGGTCGCTGGAGCAGTCGTTGCCTGACGAGAGGCCGCTACGGGAGGAAGCAGCACCTGCCGGAAGCACTGCCCTCAGCCGTTTCTGCACGGATTTCACCGGCAAGGCCAGGGCTGGCGAGATCGATCCGGTATTCGGTCGGGACCGGGAAATATCACAGATGATCGACATTCTGGCCAGAAGGCGGAAGAACAATCCCATAGTAGTCGGTGAGGCAGGGGTCGGTAAAACGGCTGTTGTCGAAGGACTGGCGCTGCGAATTGTGGAAGGAGACGTGCCTGACATTCTGTCCGAGGTTGCCATCCTTGGGCTTGATATGGGTCTCCTGCAGGCAGGGGCCGGGGTCAAGGGTGAATTTGAAAACCGGTTGAAGTCGGTAATTGCCGAGATCAAGGCGTCACCTCGGCCAATTATCCTGTTTATCGATGAGGCCCATACGATGATCGGTGCCGGAGCTCAAGCGGGCGGAGGCGATGCCGCCAACCTGTTAAAGCCGGCCTTGGCTCGGGGTGAACTGCGCACCATCGCCGCCACTACCTGGGCCGAGTACAAAAAGTATTTTGAAAAGGACGCGGCACTGGCGCGCAGGTTCCAGCCGGTAAAGCTCGACGAACCTTCGGTGGAGACGGCGGTGCTTATTTTACGCGGACTGAAGGATAAGTACGAACAGGCCCACGGCGTAACGGTGAGCGACGACGCCATCATCGCAGCCGCTGAGCTCTCAAGTCGCTATATCTCGGGAAGGCAGCTCCCGGACAAGGCGGTCGATCTCCTCGATACCAGCGCGGCAAGGGTAAAGATTCTCCTCACTGCCAAGCCTTCGTTACTGGAAGACAAGGAACGCGCTATCCAGGCGCTGGAGCGGGAAAAAACGGCCCTGGCGCGGGACAGCCTGCATGGCCGGGAGACCGATGAGGAAAGGCAGCGGGAACTTGATGAAAGGCTGGCCGTTCTCAAGGAGGAGCTGTCGGAAGTATCTACACGCTGGAAAAAGGAACAGGAGCTAGCTCATCATCTGATTGGGCTGCGGGGGCAATTGACTGAAAATGTGGGTCGGGAAGGAAGCGAAGAAGAGCTGAAAGAGCTAAAGAAGATGCTGTCCAGCGTTACGGCCGAGTTGGGGCTGCTGCAGGATGGTTCCCCGCTGATCCGCATCGAAGTCGATCCGGACATGGTGGCAAAGGTCGTTTCCGACTGGACCGGGATCCCTTTGGGCAGAGTGCTCCGTGACCAGGCCCGCAACGTCGTGCAGCTGGAAAGCGACTTGAAGCAGCGGATCAAAGGACAGGACGAAGCGCTTGCCACAATCGGCCAGATAATCCGCGCCGCAAAGGCGGGCCTGAATGATCCCCGTCAACCTCTCGGAATCTTTTTGCTGGTTGGACCCTCGGGCGTTGGCAAGACAGAAACCGCCCTGGCCGTAGCAGACCTGATGTTTGGTGGCGAGCGCTTCCTCACCATGGTGAACATGAGTGAGTTTCAGGAGGCGCACACGGTCAGCCGCCTGATCGGCTCACCGCCCGGTTACGTCGGCTTCGGTGAGGGTGGTGTCCTGACTGAGGCGGTACGGCGCCAGCCCTATTCGGTGGTGCTGATGGATGAAGTGGAAAAGGCCCATCTTGATGTGGTGAACCTCTTTTACCAGGTGTTTGACAAGGGGACCCTCGCCGATGGCGAGGGGCGGGAAATTAACTTCAGAGACACGGTCCTGTTTCTAACCAGCAACCTGGCTTCCGAGATCATCGCACAGCACTGTTCCGGCTCTGACAGGCCTGATCCGAAAACGCTGGTCGAGGCTATCCGTCCGGTTCTCTCACGGCATTTCAAGCCGGCACTGCTGGCTCGAATGACAATCGTCCCGTTCTATCAGCTGGACCCTTCATTCATGAAGGAGATCGTTACCCTTCGGATGCAAAAGCTTGCAGACCGTCTTCGTGAAAGTAATAAAATGGAGCTTGTCTATTCATCAGAGGTGGTAAAACGGATCGCAGTCCGCTGTCAGGAGGTTGAGACCGGGGCTCGCACTATCGACCACATAATGCGAGGAGCGATCCTTCCTCAACTTGCGGCTGAAATCCTGTCCCGGATGGGCGAGGGGGCCATGCCATCGTCGGTCCGTCTTGGTGCGGCAAAAGACGGCGGTTTTTCGGTTCAATTCAAAGAGTGACGTGATGCGTGATTGTAACGCGGCTGTCGCTGCTGGGATCTTTCTACGTTGACCGACACATGATTTCACTTGGTGTTTTCAGTTGCTTCTTGTAACTTCGGTTACTGCCCTTGCGGTTTTTTTCGGCAATGCTTATAATGACGCTGAGGATTGTCAAGAAGGTTTACCAGAAGGTAGAGAGGTAACTTTATGAACACACTGAAAACGACATTTTTGTTAACCCTGCTGACGGTGCTGCTGGTGATGGCCGGCGGCGCCCTTGGCGGCCAGAGCGGGATGCTGATGGCCCTGGTTTTTGCCGGGGTGATGAATTTTGTATCGTACTGGTTTTCCGATAAGATTGTGCTGAAAATGTACCGGGCGCAAGAGGTCACCGAGGCGGAGAGCCCGGAGTTTTACCGTCTCGTCCGTCAGTTGACGGTTCAGGCCGGTTTGCCCATGCCGAAGGTCTATATCATCCCTTCGGATACTCCGAATGCTTTTGCAACCGGAAGGAATCCGGAACATGCCGCTGTCGCCGCGACCAGCGGGATCCTTCGAATTCTGTCTCGCGAGGAGTTGATGGGGGTCATGGCCCACGAGCTTTCCCATGTGAAGCATCGTGATATCCTGATCTCCACCAT
>RPRC01000097.1 GCA_003857395.1 Geobacter sp. | reverse complement strand
TATCTGGTGCTGGAAAACGGAATTTTCGTGTTCGGCCTGTTGTTGACCGAGGCGATGCCGGTCATGATAGAGGCGGGCGCACTGCTTGATCTTCTGGTGGGGATATTTGTCATGGGAATTGTCATCAACCATATCAGCCGGGAGTTTTCGTCCATCGACACATCCCGCCTGCGGACCCTCAAGGAGGAGTAGCCGCATGTTGTTTACCCTTGTCCTGCTGCCCCTGTTCGGGGCGCTATTTGCCTGGCTCGTGCCGAATAACCGGCTGCGTCCACTGATCCTGCCTGTTATCGCAACTGTCCATCTGGTACTGACAGCGCTGCTTCTGGGCAATGCCCCGCCGCCATCTCCCGGAGGATGGATCTGGCTCGACCCCCTGGGAAAGGTCGTGCTCCTGTGCATCAGTCTGCTGTTTGCCGTTTGCGCTTTCTATGCGGTAGGGTATCTGTCGTACCGTCAGGAGCGCTCCAACCGGGTTCTCTGTTTGGGGTTGCTGGTCTGCCTGTCGGCTATGGGGCTGGTGACCATGACCCAGCACCTGGGACTCCTCTGGGTCGCTCTGGAAACCACCACCGTCTCGATGGCACCCCTGATCTATTTCAATCGCAACGCACGTTCCATCGAAGCAACCTGGAAGTACCTCATGCTCTGTTCCGTGGGGATCGGTTTGGCTTTGCTCGGCCTGCTGTTCCTTGCCTATTCAACCTATGTCGCGCATCATGATGCAACCTTGCTGCTGGGGACGTTGCTGCAGTCGGCCCACGATCTGAATCCAGGCTGGCTGCATGCGGCGGTGATTTTTCTCCTGGTGGGCTACGGTTCGAAAATGGGTCTGGCACCTTTGCATGCCTGGAAACCGGATGCCTACGGCGAAGCACCGGGGCTGGTGGGTGCGCTGCTTGCCGGTGGATTGGTCAACTGCGCCTTTCTGTCGATCCTGCGGGTGTACCAGATCTGCCTGGCATCCGGCCTGGAGATCCGGTTTTTTCAACAGGCCTTGCTCGTTATGGGACTGCTCTCCATGGCCCTGGCCGCCGTTTTCATGGCCCGCCAGGCCGATTTCAAGAGGATGCTGGCCTACTCGAGCGTCGAGCATATGGGAATTCTTGCCATTGGGCTCGGACTCGGCAAGGGAGCGTTATACGGCGCGCTCTTTCACCTGCTGAATAACGGCCTGACCAAGGGGGTACTGTTCCTTTCCTCTGCCAACATTCACCGCTCCTACTCGAATAAAACGACCAACGTGGTCAAGGGCGTGCTGACGCGTCTCCCCTGGTCCGGCGGGCTCTTCCTGGCCGGCTTCATCGCCATCACCGGTTCGCCGCCTTTTTCGCCGTTCATCAGCGAGTACACCATTGTCAGCAGCGCCTTTATCGATGGGCACCATCTGGTAGGAGCTCTGTTTCTGCTCTTTCTGGGGATTGTCTTCATCGGCATGACCCTTACGGTACTGCCGATGGTTATGGGCGCCCCTCCGGTAGATATCGAACCGACCGACTACCAGGACCGTCTGTTGACGGTGGGGCCGCCGCTCCTCATGATGGCGGTAATCCTGGTACTTGGCGTATGGCCGCCGGAATTTCTCGTCACGTTGCTCAAGGATGGCGCCGCCATGCTGGAGGTGCAACCGTGATAGGCTCACTACGCACCATATATAACGGTTCCTCACTGCCGCTGGCGGATATTCCCGAAGTCGCTTCCAGCGAGTTTTTGCAGAGCATTTTTGACGCTGTTGACCAGGGCTGGCGCGTTGTTTCGTACTTCGGGATTCCAGCCGTTGCTGAAACCTCTCTGTACTGTGTGCTGGCGCACCGGGCGGAGAGCCTGCTGGCGGTGACTCGTACGTGCGCAAAAGACGCTCATTTGCCTTCCCTGGCTACCCTCTGCCCTCAGGTACAGCTGTTTGAACGGGAGATTGCCGAGCAGTGCGGTCTGATTTTTGCTGACCACCCCTGGTTCAAGCCGGTACGTTTCCATCGCCCGATCGTAGCGGGTCGCGATGCCTGGAGCCGTCCTGCGGACGAGCTGCTCAGGGTGGGTGTTATGGACTATTTTCAGGTGGCCGGCGCGGAAGTGCATGAAGTCGCGGTCGGACCAGTACACGCCGGGATCATCGAACCGGGACATTTCCGTTTCCAATGTCACGGTGAAGAGGTCTTTCATCTGGAGATTTCGCTCGGCTATCAGCACCGGGGGATCGAATCATCCCTCCTGGGCGGGCCTCACCCCCGCACACTTCAGGTGATGGAATCCGCAGCCGGAGACACCACCATCGGTCATGGTCAGGCCTACTGCATGGTCATGGAAGCATTGGCCGGGATCAAGGTGCCGCCGCGGGCGGAAGTTCTGCGCGGCGTTGCGCTCGAACTGGAACGACTGGCAAACCATGCCGGCGACCTGGGTGCCATAGCCGGAGACGTGGGCTATCTCCCCACCGCATCCTTCTGCGGCCGCATCAGGGGCGATTTCCTCAACATGACGGCGGTACTCTGCGGCAGCCGGTTTGGGCGGGGGCTCCTCACCCCCGGCGGCACGATCTTCGATCTTACCCGGGAGCACTGTGACGACCTGCTCAAGCGCCTGCAAGAAGCGCGGCGTGATCTGACCGGCGCCGTGGAACTGCTCTTGAACACCCCCTCTGTCATGGCACGACTGGAAGGAACCGGGCCGGTGTCTCAGGAATCAGCCGTGGAACTGGGACTGGTGGGGCCTGCGGCCAGGGCTTGCGGCATCAAGCAAGATGTGCGCAATGACTATCCCTTCGGTATCTACCGGATGACCAATCTGCCGGTCGCCACCGCGTTCGACGGGGATGTCTATTCAAGAACCATGATTCGTTGGCAGGAAGTTCAGAAATCAATGGATTTCATCGTGGAACAACTGCGGCAACTTCCCGGTGGAGGACATCGGACAAAGACAGTGCCGTGCGCCAGTCAGCGCCTGGCCGTGGCACTGACCGAGGGGTGGCGGGGCGAGATCTGCCACGTGGCGATCACCGACGACCTGGGGCGCTTTGCCCGCTACAAGATTGTCGATCCCTCTTTTCACAACTGGCAGGGGCTTGCCATGGCACTCAGAGGACAACAGATTTCCGATTTCCCTCTCTGCAACAAAAGCTTTAACCTCTCCTATTGCGGATTCGATCTGTAGGGCGAGGCAAGGGAAGCGGCAGGTCAGCTTTCAATCATACTTGGTTATACCAATTCCAGCTCAAGGATGATCTCAAGGCGGAGAGGATTGAGGCTGCGAGGCGTACTGAAGAGTACGTTGAGCAGCCGAAGACGAGCCAACGAAGAGAGGGCCTTGATATGGAATTGGAATTATACCCCGTTTACCGGGAGGAAGGATAACCCGTCATGTTCCGCGCCATCATTTCTCGCATCAAACAAGGGCATCACACCATGCCGTATCCCGCAGCGCCGCTGCAAATGCCGGAACGGTTTCGCGGCTACCCGATCGTTTCAACGCTGTCGCGGACTGCCGAACAGATCGCTGAGGCGCCAGAGTGCCCCTATGGCGCGTTCACCGCTACCGGCGGGGGCTGCCTGGACATGGGGAAATGCCTCTTCTGTGCCGAGTGTCCACTGGGCAATATTCAATTCAGCACGGACTACAAGCTCGCTGTCACCAGCCGCGACCACCTGTTGGTGCGTCCCGGGTCGGAACACCACCATGCCTTGCCACTTCCCCCCGATCTGCGGCGGCTGTTCGGCCGCTCGCTGAAGTTCCGGGAGGTCAGTGCTGGAGGGTGCAACGCCTGCGAGGCGGATGTCAACGTCCTTTCCACCATCGGCTGGGATCTGGGCCGCTTCGGCGTCCAGTTTGTCGCTTCACCGCGCCATGCGGACGGACTCTGGGTGACCGGACCGGTGACCAAAAACATGGAACAGGCCCTGCTCACAACCTACGAAGCGATTCCGTCCCCCAAAATCGTCGTTGCCTGCGGTGCCTGTGCTATTAACGGCGGACCGTACCTCGATTCGCCCCAAGCTTATAACGGTGTGGACAGCCTTATTCCGGTCGATCTGTACATTCCCGGCTGTCCTCCTCATCCGGCGACCATTCTTGACGGGATTCTGCGAATTCTGGACAAACTTCCGCGTCCCCCTAAGTGTCGGCTGCCGTCCCCCTAGTAGCCGGTTTCACGGGGGGATGCGGAGGGGGCTTCCACAGAAAAAGGATTATAAAGCACGATAAATTTTTTTCGAAAAATCGAGTGCGTATCAATACCGGAGTTGGGGGCCGATGATAATGCCTGACGACAACTTGACCTCCTGCAACGCCGCCGACTTGAATTTCAGACCTGATTAGTTGAAGGTAGGAGTGTGCCTTTTGTGTGTATCCGCTGCTTCTCCAGCTTTGTTAAGGAGTCTCCGGTTGCAGGTTTTGCACCAGAACTATCTGTGCCGGCGTCGGGGCTGGGAAGCCTGCTCCCGACAATGCCTCCCGGATGGTGCGGTTGCCGTCGAAATACACCTGCCAGTAATGGTCATTGTGGCAGAACGGGCGCACAGCGAGAACAGGGCCGACCAGATTGAACTCCAGGATCTCGACTTCGACCGCTGGTTGAGAAAGAACATTGGGTATACCGGCGAGCTTTTCACGAAGCAATGCCATTGCCGCAACATGGTCAGCGCTGCCGGCAAGCTGACACTTCAACTCGACCCTGCGGAACGGATTGTGCGTGAAATTCTGAATGGTATCGCCAAATATCTTGCCGTTGCCAATCAACGTCAAGACGTTGTCCGGAGTGTTAAGGGTGGTAGCGAAAAGTCCGATTTCCATGACGGTTCCGGTTATTCCTCCGATGGTCACGAAATCTCCTACTTTGAATGGTCGCAGCACAATCAGGAAAATGCCTGACGCCAGGTTGGAGAGAAGTCCGCTCCAGGCAACGCCTACGGCTAAGCCGATACCGGCCACCAAAGCGGCAAAGGTTGTCGTCTGAACGCCGAAGTAGCCGAGGATGGCAACAACCAATATGATATTCAATGTCACCGCAACAAAGCTGCCGATATACCGAATCAGACTCGGATCCAGCTTCTGCTTTTCGAACGCCTGCTTCATCATGCGCCCGACCAGGCCGATCAGCCAGCGGCCGACAATCCAGAAAATAATGGCAGCAACAATTTTTGTTAAGATCGCCATTCCGTAAGTTGCAAAAAGTTGCTTGTATTGGTCCAGATTCCCCATGTCAAACCCTCCTTACTGTTAAGTTTGCCTGCACGCCAACACCCTGTCTTCTCGTAAATGTTTCCGCCGAAGAGAATATTTATTCAGTATACCTTGAATTCGATGCCTGCAAAGTCCCAGGCTGTGCATCAGTGGAAAATAATCGGTTCAATCTCCCAATATGAGTCTCATTCAGATGCCGGTCATTATTGATTGAAGCAAAACTCGATAATTGTTTGCTTCAAAGTGGTCATCGTATGTGTCAGTTCTGTCAAGTATGACAGTTGCTGTTGACAGTTTCCTCAACGCTCCGCACTAGTACTCCAGCAATTAAAAAGCACAATCCTGATGTAGGGGAGCTGCTTGCCGCGCCCCAATCGGGCAGGGCAAGACTGCCCCTACCATTGATTTATTTAATTGCCGCCATACTACCCCTTGCGAAGTTATAGCTTGAATACCAATGATTGCTTAGTTTTGAAGCACTATTTCTTCAGCTCATGTCTTGGCACACCCTATGTTGAAACTATAACCAGGAAGAGGAACCGTTTGGTGATCATTATAACTGAGAGGAGAAAAGATGATAACTATGTATGTTTCATGGTACTTTCCGATGACCGCGCTTTCTCGTTGGTGCGCATGGAAAAGGTAAGCACAACTCGCTCTACATACGTAAATTCTATATTGACATAAGTATCAATTGATACCATACTGGGTCCGTGGAATGGTTAAATGTCAACGCGGACTCATTTGCGGGGGAGATACTGTTCATGGCAAGGCCGAGCCACAAGGAGTTGAACGGAAAGCTGCAAGCGGCGTTGAAATCCGTCCATGCGAACCGAATCGTTCTGGTTGAGCCCGCGGCTCTTGTGGCTGACGCTGTTGAACTTGGTTATTCGATCAGGAATGAGTTGCAGGTAGTGCTGATTGAACTGTTGAACTGCAGCGGCCCGGAGGAATATGTCGGCTATCGGCCGCCGGAAAAATCGTATGAAACGAAAATTCGCGAACTTGAGCTCTGGGCTTTTTCGGTGGCAATTCCAAGATTTAAAACCTGCATCTATTGTAAATTTTCCTTGTATGGCGATACCTTCTATCTGGTTTCGCTGCATGTATGTCGCAGTCAGGGGACGTAGGAGAGGTTTGATATGAAACGCAACAAATCGACGGTGACCTGCCCGCAGTGCGGGGAACAGGCGCAGAGTGTTGAGTTGGAGAAAAAGGCCGAGTTCAAGGGTGTTGAAGTCAGGTACTCCGCCAATCTGCACCGTTGCGCAGGGTGTGGGCTGGAGTTGGCGAATCTCGACGATGCGGCCGACATGCAGGATCGGTTGACGGATGCTTACCGACGGGCAGTTGGTCTGCTTGACGGCGATCAAATTCGCCTATTGCGTCAGAAAAAAGGCTTTTCTCAGCAGGGGCTTGCCGATGCGCTTGAAATCGGGGTAGCCAGCGTCAAGCGCTGGGAGAATGGCGTCATTCAATCCAAAGCCATGGATAACCTGTTGCGAACCCTGCTCGAAGAGCACCCTTGCAACGAACACACCGGCAATCGGGAATTCTCCATTACCCGCATACGGCTGGTGCTCGATACCTTCGCGCTTCACCTTGGGCGTCCTCTGTTGAAGAAAAACGACCGGATGCTCTATGCCGCGAAATATCTCTGGTATGCCGACATGACCGCCCGACGCGACCTGGGACAAGGCATGACCGGGGCAACCTATGCCGCCCTGCCCATGGGGCCGCAGTTAAACAATTACCGTGACCTCGTTGATGAAATTCTTAAGTCCGATTCGGCAGACGCCCAACCGTTAACCAATGAGGAAAAGGCTGTTATCGCTGCCGTTGCCAAAGCTTTTCCCGGTAACAAGGCTGTCTATGACGCTGCGCACCGGGAATCCGTATGGAAACAGTGCATTACCGGGGCGATCATCTCCTACTCGCAAGCCGACGAACTTTCGGAAATGCCGAAAAGTTCAGGCACGGTTGCCCCTCGCTGACTGTTACAAATCCGCTCGGAATCTACACCAAGGAACTTCCATGACTATCGCAAACAAAGAATTCGATCTGCTTCGCGCCTTTCTGAAAGATATGTTTCAGTTCGAGGATCACGACCTCGACTTCGGCATCTACCGAATCATCCGCCTCAAGCGCCGATTTATTCAGAGATTCATTGACGGCGATAGTGATATTCGTAGTTCACCTCCTAAATTAAAAAATCTGACCGGACCCGCTACGGGTTCTTGGTTTTTTTTATCCACCGGGATAAGCACGCCCTCGGCAAAATGGTTGCAAGCTCTCTTTCCCGAATCCGTTGGTCCCTCAAACCGGACATTAGAAAAATGTTGACATAGCGTCATAGAAATGTAAAATACAGAAAAATATTTGAGAGATAGACGATAATACTTAACCATTCGCAAGAATGGGGCGGAAAGCCTACGGGTCTTACTGAGACAGCCGGGTTGCCGAAATATCACAAGATATTCGGGCCCGGCTTTTTTATTATCAAAATATAAAAAGGAGATCTAGTCAGCAAGAGGCGCGTCTTGAAAGGGCTCCGTAGTATGTCGGTTCGCGTCGGTGACGGAAAATAGTATTAAAATGGTTGGTGGAAAACGATAATACTCAACCATCCGCGAGGGTGGGGCGGAAAGCCTACAGGGTCTCACTGAGATAGCCGGGTTGCCGAAAAGTCACCTTGTCTTCGGTCCCGGTTTTTTTGTGTCCGGAGCCGGAAATCTTATTTTTATTGTTGAGAAAGGTAGCTTATTTACTCTATGTGTCGAATCCTTGAACTATCACACGTATCCAATTGGCGTCGTCTTATAACTCTCTGTCTATTCATCCTGTCTCTCCAAGGATGCGCTATTATGAAAAGTTTTCAGGAGAAAACCGGTCTTTTTCCGGGCCATCCTGAAAAGGAGCTCGTACGAAATAACTTTTCGGTTGCAAAAGGGGATGACGTCATTGGCCGGTTGGGAGTCATCAAACTTGAAAAGGGGGATACTCTACCGGATATTGCACGGCACTTCAGTTTGGGGATCAATGCAATCAGTGCAGCTAATCCCGGGGTAGATGTCTGGGTGCCTGAGGCCGGAGAGCGTATCCTGTTGCCTCTGAGTTTTATCCTGCCGGATACTCCCAGAAAAGGCATTGTGATCAACCTGGCCACCATGAGGCTTTTTCACTATAAGTCGGATAGCAAGTCACTGGTGGTCTCGACCTACCCGGTCGGTGTCGGAACCGAAGAGCGATCCACGCCCACCGGTCAAATGCATGTGGCGCGCAAGGCCGCCCGGCCGACCTGGCGTGTCCCTGCTTCAATTGCTGCGGATCATCGAAAAAAAGGAGATATTCTGCCTGCAGAAGTTCCGCCGGGACCTGAAAATCCCTTGGGAGAATATGCACTCTATTTAAGTAAAGCGGGTTATTTGATCCATGGCACCAACAAACCGGCCAGTATCGGTCTTAACGCAACCAATGGCTGCTTGAGACTCTATCCGGAAAACGTAAAGATGCTCTTCAGTGACACTCCGGTTAATACGTCGGTACTTATTGTTAATCAGCCATATCTCATAGGTCAACGCAATGGAGTACTGTACATGGAAGCTCATACACCCTTGGAAGACTCAGACGCCAGTGCGCTGGAGAAGATCTATGCAAAATTGAGAAATATTGAAAAGAAATCGTCGCGCACGCTTGACTGGAAAAAGATTAAGGAAGTTCAGACCGAGGCCAGAGGCATTCCTGTTCCCCTCTTCGAGATGCGTCAAGGAAGTGAAATAGAGGCTGAGAAGCCCCTGAAAGTTGAGCACCCGGACGAATTGTACGGCAAACCGGAAATACCGGAACTGAATCTGAAGGCGTGGTATGTCTTGGCCGCCGATGTGCGTGACGAGATTGATGCTCAGAGGATTGCCGCCATTATCAACCACCAGGGTCCGCAAATTCCGGCAAGGGTCCTCTCAAGGGACAATGGCTACCGTGTTATAGCCGGTCCTTTCAAAGATATCAGCAAAGCCAAAGATGCAGCCAAACGCTTGAAAATTGATTTGGAAATAGACGGTATACTGATAGAACCTGTCAAAAAGGGATAGTATATCCCTCTTCCTGGTAAGGTACACTGAACAGAAAGGAGGTGATAAGAGATGAAGAAAAGTCTTTTGCTAATCTCAATGATGCTTGTTCTTCCTGTGACGTTGATAGGTTGTGCTACATCCGGTGAACTTGAGAAGGTGCAGGCTCAGCAAAAACTGATTGATGCGAAAGCTGAGCAGGCATTGCAGGATTCTCAAGCTGCCAAGGCTGCAGCCGATGCGGCCAAGTTACAGGCAGATGATGCCACAGCTCGCGCCGAAAATGCTGAAAAGGCAGCATCGGAAAGAGAAAGGATCGCTGATGAAAAGGCGCAAAGAGCTGACGCCGCTTTCCAGAAATCGATGAGGAAGTAATCCAATCTTAAGGTAGATGTTACTAGTACCTTTGGTGCTACTGATAATGATGTGGCAGGGTCTCAAAACCCTGCCATTTCATTATCGTCTGCCCGGACTATTCAAAACTTAGCCTGTTAAGCCGGGATAGTACACAAAAAATTCCAGATGATGCTGCCAAGGAGTGAGAGGATGTGGGAACTGAAAATCTTCCAAATTATACTGTCAAATAGATTGAGACCATCTTTGGCATGTTGGGGTAATAATCAAAGCAGGATGGTTAAGCATCTTTTCTCTATCGGCATCTTCATAACTTCAATTCTACTATCCGGATGCAGTCACTTGAATGACAGTTTTCAAGAAGCGAATGATTTATTTAGCCAGGGAAGCTACACGGCCTCTCTCAATAAATATGAGCAGATGCTTGAAAAACATCCCACTAAGGGAGACAGGATTCTATTCGAGATGGGGATTATTTATTCCTATCCGAAGAATGGACAAAAAGACTATCAAAAATCACTGGAATATTTCCAGAAACTCATAAAGGATTACCCCGAGAGTGAATACAGGCAGAACAGTGAGGCGATGATATTTTCTATCAATAATGCCCCTGTCAAGGACAAGCTGATTAGGGCGCAGCAAACACAAATTGCGACTCTCCAGCAAGAGGTTAAAAGCAAAGAGCTTGAGATAAGTGCATTGCAAAAAAAGGTTGAAGAGCTCGGGAAAAACGTTTCTGCTTATGCAATCCAGAAGGGTTCGGCAGATAAGTTAGTCATAGAAAAAGCAGCACGACGATTGATGTTGATCGCAAAGGGTGAGGTGCTCAAAACCTACAAGATAGCCTTGGGGGGGAACCCGGTTGGTCCAAAAGAAAAGCAAGGTGACAATAAAACACCGGAGGGAACGTACTTTATCGATTCAAGAAACAAGGACAGCCATTATCACCGCTCACTTCATATTTCCTATCCGAACGAAAAAGACAAAAAGCGAGCAGAAAAACTGGGGGTATCTCCGGGCGGAGACATCATGATCCACGGCATTAAGAAGGGTTTTTCGTGGGTTGGTGATGCTCACGCGGAGGTTGACTGGACGAAAGGGTGTATTGCTGTAACAGACGAAGAAATCGAGGAAATTGGCAAGGTAGTGCCAAATGGTACGATTGTTGAGATAAGGCCATAGAAGACCGTATAACGTATTGCTCCATCGGATCGCCAAGGAAATTGGTGGGTTTCAGGTTCTGGGGTCCCCCTCCGGTCCTGTGCTGATCAGTTTCATCAACAGCAACGGAAGATTCTTTTCAGGTACGTATGCTGTACAAAAAGTGGCAGGTTCGTTCACGAAAAACGGGATGATTCCAAGTAATCAGTTGCTGTCTGCAGCGACTGGAATCAGGATCTCGTTGCGACGCATGAACCACGGCGTGAAAGGAGGATTGTAGCGGGCCCAGACCGGCTCACCCGCAACGACAAACCCTTCATCCCGAATCCAGGCCGCAAGCTTTCCTTTGTTGAGCAGATACTTCTTTTCACTCCAGAAACCGGAATATCGTACCGCAGCCACCCGGCGAGCCGGCACCTGCCGCAGAGTGATACTTGGGTCATCGGGAACCGGCAGGGTTTCCAGAGTGTAGGAGGCCGGCATCATAAAACTGATGGCCCATTTATCCTGAACTCGCTGCTGGCTGACAGGAGCGGTCATGGATATCTTTTCACCTTTCTGCTCCTGGGATACGGGAGCCGTCATCGCAATCTTTCTGCGTGAGTGGTTAGCGCCGGATATGTAGCGGAAAAGCAGCCTGAATGCCTTGTTTCCGGCTCCTTCCAGGTCTCCATCAACAATGGTTTCAGCGAGAACCTGAGGCGCGTACTCGCGCAGTTCAAAAATACCGGCGGCTTGTAAAACCTTGTAGGGGGCTTCTTCTGTTGCCATGGCAGTAATCGCTCCTGTGAGTATCAATGCAGTTACAGCTATGATCCGTCTGATCCTGTCTATTGTCACCATCGTGAGTTGTTTTTCTGAAGTGCCATTGAAGGACATATTTACTGCCCCTTTAGAACTAATTTTCACGGTAAACCCCCTTCAGCAGTAGTTTTTCCATCCGTAGTTTCTCAAGTCTTCGGATCGCAGGTGGTATGATGTCAGCCGATTCCCGCCGGATGTTTTCACTGTTGTCATCCTTGATGGATGATCCTTTTTCCTGCAGGCAAAACCAAGGGAGGCAATGCTTGCCTTCCTATCCCACATTTACTGCTTCAGCATTCGGCAATCTGACGATGCATGCCTATACAAGTATACACGCCCGGTGGGGCAATTGGGCGTTGAGCTTAATTCCCTTTTCCTGCCGGCCTGAAAAAACGGATCTGCCCGATTGTTCTCTAAAGAAACCTGCTATACTTTTCAATACATATACGAAATAAAGGAGGCGCACCATGGGCGAGATTGAAGCAATCTGCACAGATCACCGTACCGAAGATGGCGGTAATGCTCGGAATGAGGCTGCGCTTTCCTCGATCCGCCCCTATTACTTGAGCTGGTACCGCCTCGTATTTCCCCAGCGGATACCTACCCGGGATGACGAGCAGCTTGTCGCGGAGAGTGCGCAGCGGTAATGCCTCAGACACGCCATCTTTCAAATCGGATTTACCTTTGGTGTCGAGCTGGGCACCGTGAGGGGTCGGTCAAATGAAAGCAGAACCTGCATCCCCGGCACGGCACTATCGACTCCGGTCTGCCTTCAATTGTCTTTCGCGCCCAGGCAGGGTCTGCCAGGAGACCCCGACCAACGTAAATCAGGTCCGCCATGCCATCCTGAAGAGCATGCTCAGCAAGATCGGGGTGGCGGATTCCTCCCCCGCCAATAACGGGTATCCGTAAAATCGATTTAGCTCGATAGGCCAAGTGCAGCCTGCCGGAGTAGCGGCTATTTTCCGGTTGCACGGAATCAGGGATTCCACTGCCGCAGGAGACGTCAAGAAGCTTCGCCCCTTCACTTTCCAACAAGGCGGCGGTGGACAGTCCTTCTGAGAGGGACAAGCCTCTCCGGTGTCCATCCGCAATGCCAAGTCTGCAGGTAACCAGGGCTTTATCCGCTGCCTGCCTACAGGTTGCACGGAACACTTCGAGGAGAAGGCGCCGGCGATTTTCCAGGCAGCCTCCATATCGATCTAATCGCCAGTTTTTCAAGGGGGATAGAAATTGGCTGAATAAATACCCGTGAGCTCCATGCAGTTCGATAATGTCAAAGCCAGCCTCTATTGCTCTGCGGGCAGCATTCTGAAAAGCCTCCTGGATACGAAGCAGGCCGGATACCATTATCTGCTGTTTCATTAATCGGAACAGGATCTTCGGAAGCTGCTGGTGCTTCTGTTTTCGTGTTACCGCAAAAGCGGTCGCTCCGACATGGTGAATCTGGATCGCTGCCGCCGCTCCGCTGGCTTTGATAGTCCGAGCCAGCTGCGCAAGTCCTTCAACATGCCGATCGCTGTATATGCCAAGCTGACGTTCGCTAATCCTTCCTTCCGGCAAGACGGCCGTACCTTCCACGATAATCAATCCAGGCCCTGAAGAGCGTGCATAATGTTCGAGGTGCGCTTGGGTGACCAGGCCCTCAGCTGCTGCCAGGAAAGTGACCATTGGTGGCATTACAATCCTGTTCGGCAGGTTCAGCGTATCGATTTGCAGCGGTGTCAGCAATAGTGTATGTTTCATCCTTGCCCCTCTACCAGCTGTTTCACATCCGGAGTTTCCGGATGGAAACCAGCTTGTTCATATGTCGCTGGTAATCGCAGCTGTGTGAATACTTCTGTGAAATGTTGTTGGTGAGTATTGAACGTCGGCTTTTATACGTTATACTATAACTTCGACGAATACCAAAACCAGCAAGGAGGGAAAGCTATGAAACGTACAGTTATTTTGGTGTGCTTGGCTCTGGTCTTCCTCTTGTCAGCGGGTGTCGCACTGGCGGCAGATAGCATTCAAGGCCGGATAGGGGTGACCGGCCGCATCGGTTTTCTCGTTCCTGCAGACAGTGAAGCGTTCGATCCTTTACCTCCTGGCTACGATCTTGAAACCGATGTCGGCTTTATTGGTGGCGGTGGCCTTATCTTTGGACTCTATAAGAATTTTGCACTTGAGTTCAACATCACGTATACGGAATTTGGTGCCGAGATCGCGGGTATTCAAGAGGGAGACTTTGATACCACAAATATATCTCTGGGAGCGCAATACCGGTTTGTCGATAACTCGCCAATGAATCTGGTTCCCTATGTCGGCGGCGGGTTGGATATCCTCGTGAATGGCTTTTCTTCCTCAACAGGAGACAGTCTTGATGTTGATACCGTCGCGGGTGTCCATGTTTGTGGAGGTATAGACTATTTTCTTCTGAAGCAGTTGGCCTTGAATGCCGAATTAAAGGGCGTTCTGGCTCCTGATGCGGACATTACCTTCAGAGGGGGGAAAGTCGGTAATTTTGATCCGACAAGTGTTTCGATGACTTTTGGCGTGCGATTTTTCTTTAACTGATACCAGGCCGTCCCGTATGCTTTTCTTTCAACCATAAACCTGCAGATTCTGCCTGATAAAGGCATCCGACTCCCCTGAACCTTATGTCGGATGCCTTTTCTCTTGACTTGGCAACAATATGGCTTATATTCCTGACACGGCCTCTTATCAACCAGGATGAAAGGTGTACCCAGGTTATGAAAGATTACTTCAGCCCAAATATCAACGAACAGTCCAAGCCGGGCACGGATGCAAATACTAACGCCCTTTGCCGGTCAGGCAGCGATGCAGACGCCTGTATCAGTGGCAGCGGATGCACAGGCTGCAATACGGGGAGTGAAGTCAGTAATTGTGTGCAGGGATAAAGGCGGTTCTCTTCTGAAAGCTCCCCCCCCTTGGTTCCCGCTGCTCCGCTTGGAGCGACGCTGGAAGCTTTTCCGGCCTCCGCGGTTGTTTCCGAAGCGCCAAATGTACGTTTTACAAAAATAGGTAGTTATCATTTGCAAGACTCGACACGTTCTGAGCAGAGTTCCGACAAAAAGGATTTTTTGAGAGACAAACCGTTCAAGCTGACGGCACCAACGAAAGTGTGCCTGTCCATTACCTCGAAGTGCAATCTGGATTGCAAACACTGCCTTGCCAAATCGGGTCAGGCTGATCAGGACCTTTCTACCCGGGACATCTTCAGAGTTATTGAGGAGCTTGCGGCGGAGAAGGTCTTTTTTGTTTCTCTTTTTGGCGGAGAGCCTTTCATCCGGCCAGATATACTGGAAATTGTCGAACATCTTTCACACTTTCCCATCGGTATTTCAATCAATACGAATGCGACGCTGATCGATGATGAGCTGGCAGAACGGCTGAGCAAGTTCAAAATTTCCTATGTCGTCAGTCTGGACGGCTCATCAGCGGAAACAGTTGACGGCATCCGGGGGAAGGGTGTATTTGACAAGACCCTGAGAGGGCTCCGTGCCCTGAGAAAACAGGGCAGTAAAGTTCTGATCTCAACAACTGTCCTGTCCCAGAATTATCATGATCTTGGTAAGATTGCCGCGCTCGGCAAAGACCTGGGGGTCATGGGTGTTCGCTTTAATACCGTTTTCTTTATCAATAATGCTGAATGCTATCTTGATGACATTTTACTGACACCGCAGCACTATCTCTACCTGTATGGAGAGTTCGAGAATCTGAAAAAGGACTATGGAAAATTCGTTTCAGGTTCGTTGCTGCAATTGATGGAATCGGTAAAATCGATCAATGAAAACGGACGTCCCGTGACCAGCGGCGAAAGGGAACTGACAGTTCAGCCTTGTGGTGCGGCGGTCAATCAGTGTGCCATCAAACCGGATGGAGAAGTGCTGCCCTGTGTGCTTCTGTGGAATACCCCTGCAGGAAATCTGGTGCAAAAACCATTCAAGGAAATCTGGGATACTTCAAAAACACTCGATGAATTCCGGATGCCTTTCACGCTGACCGAAAAAGAACTCGCCGATTGCATTTCCTGTAAATATCGCCAGGTTTGCTATACGGGACATCGCTGCACTCCGTATTTCATTCCGGGCGGGATCGGCAATAAGAAGCTGTTCTGCATAAAACAATGGCTGTAAGCTACCGGTAAGGCTAGGGACCATGGACCATCTGCCCCTGAGAACGATATATTTTTATAACAAGAACTGCAATCTCCGCTGTTGCCACTGCTGGATCGTGCCGGGCTTCAATGAAGAGACCGAGGGGGAGATGACATTTGCTGAGGTTTGTGAGCTCATTTCGCAGGGTCAGGAACTCGGTCTCAAGGGAGTCAAACTGCTGGGTGGCGAGCCATTGCTGCTGCCGTATATACGAGAACTCATCGATCTGCTGATTTCCGAACGGCTCAAGGTCATGATCGAAACGAACGGGACTCTTGTTGATGACGACATCGCCGGGAGACTTGCCGCGAGCGACCCTTTCGTTTCGATATCGCTCGATGGCTCCCATGAACAGATTCATTCTCTCCTGCGCGGCAGTCCGGGGTCTTTCCATGAAGCCGTTGCCGGTATCCAAAAACTGGTGCGGCGCAACATTCGTCCCCAGGTGATCTTCTGCCTGCATGCGGGGAATAAGGCTGATCTGGCTGCAACGGTAGCTTTGGCACGAAACCTTGGCGCCTCCAGCATCAAGATCAATTTTATTTCGGACATGGGCCGAGCACAGGATATGGAAGGCGAGCGCCTTTCCGTACAGGAGTTCATCGATATCTATCAGTCCTTCGGTGAAAAATCCTCTGATGATTTCAAAGTCGTGTTCGATATCCCTCCAGCGTTCCAAAGCGTTGTTTCTCTGGCCAGAAAAGAGAATCTGCGGGTCTGCGGGATCAAGAATATCATCGGTGTCCTGTCAAATGGCGATCTCTCCATCTGTGGCATCGGAAATATTGACAAGGGCCTGTTACTCGGGAATCTCAGAACTCATTCACTGGCATCCGTGTGGAAATATGATAAAACAGTACGCATGATACGGGAAAATCTTCCCGAGAAGCTGGGTGGCGTGTGTCGCCGCTGCATGTTCAAGAAAACCTGCATGGGGCGCTGTATTGCAAATACCTACCACAGTACCGGATCGTTACTGGATGGCGATCTTTTTTGCGGAGAGGCCTACCGGATCGGATCATTTCCGGAAACCCGACTGATCTGAACTGCCCACGATGATTTTTGCACCGAATCCGGCTTGGCTATTCATACATCCTGATCCCAGCGAAACGGAGAATATTTTGATGAAAAAGTATGTTTTACGCGATAGTGTGGTATTCAGAGCTGAAGCAGATGGCGCCTTGATCTACAACCATGAGACAGGTGATGTTACGCCGTTGAATGCAACGGCCGCCTTTATCTGTGAGTCGTTGTTCATCGAGAACGATGATCCTGAAAGGGTTCTGGAAGAAATAAAAAAACGCTGGAATGTGTTGGACGAGGAAACCGTCAGATCCGATATTGAAAAATTAATCATCGGAATGAAACAGCTTGGTTTAATTGAGGAAAAGGCAAGCTGACGGAGGTGGGCAGCTTATGGCTCCACCTTCCATGCGGACGGGATAAACAGCTTGCAATCCCGGTACACGGAAGATACCTCTTGCAGAAACTCGACCGACCAGGAAACCTTCAGCGACTGCGTTACCAGAACCGAATCGTAGAAAATACCTTCCTTAGGGCCTCCCAGCTTGACAATCACCCGGTACTCCCCGGGCGCCAGATTGAAATATGACGCTTCACATTCCACCAAAACCTCCCCTTTTCCGGGTATCACAACCCCTTCGCAGGCAGGACCGTGGCTTTGGACACTGGCGATGAGATCAATCATTCCCGGGTCTAGAAGCAGGATACTTACCGTGGGGAGCGCGACTGGCTGATTGAGGGAATTACTGACCCTGGTTTGAAACCTGACGGTACACGGGGCGGTTATTTCATTGAGATACTCAGCAGCATTTCCCCTGATCGAAAAATCTTCGATATATACCTGCATCGGGCAGTCATGGTGATGAATGAATTTGTCAGTGGGGTGGTTTGACTCCACAGCCAGTTTGTGCTTCAGGGACAACTCGTAATATTTCGAGATCGCTTCCAAGGTGTCGCCGATAAAAACCATTCTTCCTTTGTCGAGAACCAGCGTCTTCCGGCAAAGCCTTTGTATCATGCCGATGTTGTGGGAGACCACGATCGCCGAGATTCCTTTTTCCGTCACCATGCTTTCAATTTTGTCATAGCTGTTTTTAATGAAATTCACATCTCCCACAGCAAGAATTTCATCAATCAGCAATATGTCCGGGTTGGTATGGATGGCGATTGCAAAGCCGAGCCTCATTCTCATGCCGGTGGAATAGGTCGCTACCGGTGAATCGATGAATTCATCCAGGTCGGCAAACCTCACGATGTCGTCGTAGCGCTCCTCCAGCTCTTTTTTGGAAAGTCCCAGTAGTGTCCCGTTAAAAAAAATGTTTTCACGCCCGGTAAAATGGGGATGGAATCCGGCGCCGAGGGTAATCAGCGAACCCACCTTGCCGTTTACCATGACTGTCCCTTGGTCGGGTGTGTAGATGCCCGACAAGAGCCTGAGCAACGTGGATTTTCCAGAGCCGTTGGCGCCGATGACACCCAAGGATTCCCCCTTGCGTACCTCAAAGGAGAGGCTCGATACTGCCCAGAATTCATCCTTTCTGAGCCTTCCGGTATCGAGCCGGACACCCGCGAAGATTCGGGAAACATCCAGAAAACCATAGTAGAGGCTTTGCTTGAGGTTGCGGCAAAACTTCTTTCCGGCCTGCTGTAATGAAAGTGCGATATTCTGTTCGATCATTGTGAGGTTCGTTCCGTCATATTTTTTCGATTACTTTGTCTTCGGCCAGATACAGGAGTCTTAAGCCCGAGAGAAAAATCAGAAGAGCCGCGAGGGAACTCAGCAGGAATTTTAGCGGATCATCAAAGGATCCGCCGATTAGAGAGGCGCGACTCCAATCCAGCAGATAGGAGACCGGGTTTACGGAGATGATTTTCCGTATCAGCGCATTGCTCACCTGGGGAGAATAAATGACCGGCGTAACGAACATGAGAAGCTGCATGGCATAATCCAGCCATTTCTTGGCATCGGGCAGGACTACGGAATATACCGAGGTCAGCAGTCCGATCCCGGCACCCATCAGGATCAGAGGGAGCAACGTTAACGGAAATGTGAGAATTTTCCAGGTTGGATAGATGCCGTAATAGACAAGGACGATCTCGATAAAGATCAAACCAACGGCAAGATTCAGGGTCTGCAGGATTATCTGCTTTACGATCAGGACTTCGCGAAGAGATCTCACGTCGAGACTGAAGGACGCGCTTTCAAAAAACAGATTGGATATCGACTGGTAAATACTTATGAAGAGTCTCCAGATCATGGTGCTTATCAAGACATAGGCAGGATAGGGAACAGGCAGCTGCCCGGGGTGCAATATGTTCGTATAGTTGATGATAAGCCATGACAGGACCCCAAGGGCTGGGGTTATCAGTATCCAGCCCACACTTATGAATGAGCGCTTGTAATCCGACAGAAAGTCGCGCTTGACCAGATAGAAGAGGAGATCTTTCCGTTGCACTACCGTTTGGAGGTAGTTCAACCAGATACGAAAAGTCCTGGTTTTGGCCCGATAGTTGGATTCATAGACGACATAATTGGACATTGAAGGCTTTCAGGTGAAGAGACGGTTACGGGAAGGAGGAATTTTCTGCCTGTTAAGTATCAAATGCGTTGTTCTTTGTCAACGTCATCAGGTCTGTCTCACAAAGGAAAAAGATGGTTCCATATGCCGTTCAAATGTACTTGTCAGAGAATGGCATCAAATGAAAGAAACGCAGGTTCGCGGAACCGGAGACTTCCCTCCCTGTATCAAAAAATCAGCTTGCCGTGTCAAAGGGAAAGTACTTCATCGGCGAGAGCGGCAATTCAGGCTCTTTTGAGGGTTGAAGCTTGTAGACACAACAAAATGGAGAGTTCAGAGGGCAGGCAGTTATTTAGTATGCGTAAGCACACAATTGTGATAAAGTAAATAAAAAAGAATTGCAGGAATCAGTGAAACCCGGAGGCTTTCAAGGTCCCGGTTTTTTTTTAGCCGGCACCAGTTTAAGCCCATCCGTTATTCATTGTACCGTACATTGTACAGCCAAAAACTGTTCCTCTGATCCCTGCGTATCTTCCTCCACTTCTCTATTGTGTAACCTTCCTCCACCTCGCATAAAAATTCCTTGGAACAGCCCAAAAAGTTCCTTTCCGAGCGATCGATGAAACGAAATCCTTTGCTAAAACTGAAATCTTGGACTGCGCAGTGAATTAGTGAATTACATAATGTGAGTTTTACAAAAAAGCAAGTAGCCACAGAGTTCACAGAGCACACAGGGAAAAATCGGAATGTTGTCAGCGTAAGGAGATCCACCCGTTGGGTTTTACGGAGGTCGGGCTTCTCATTTGGATTTTGTGTTCAAACAGGCAAGCCCGATACCATAGGCCCTTTCAAAAAGGAGAAAAAAATGAACGTCAAGCGCGGAATCGTAGTAAGTCACATGGCAATGAATGAATGGGGTGCCGGCATGGTCGTCGCCGTGGCCGACGGCAGAGCGACAATCCAGTTCAGTGATGGAATAATCAGGAAAATCGCGGCTTCCCATTACACGACTCTTCAACCGGCTGACCCTGCTTCTTATTTACCGCCTCCTGAATGCGATCCGATAGTAAAAAAAGTTCGTGCCGTTCGAAAGAGTGTGAAAAAGATCAAAGAACCGGTAGTATAGTCGAAACATTTTGCACCGAAAAAGGTCTGGTGCAGAAAATGCCCCCGTACTCAAGTAATCCGGTTACAAGGAAAATATGATCAGAGTCAGGATCGGCTGCAACTATGTAAGTCAGCCCTTTTGGAAGGTAATCCTCGGAGTCCCGCTTATTTACCTGCCGATTATTGCCACCATACCTTTTGTCATCATCGGGGTTTTCCTGGTAAAAACGCATCTCACGCTCGTCGGTGGCATGGAGATTCAGTCATATTGGGATTTTGTGCCTTCCTGGGTTTCTCACCGATACCGGAATAAAGATCAGCCGACTATCAATATTTCGCGATTCCATGCGGCTCACTACAGGTTTTTTTGGATATTTAACTGCAAACTCTATTGTCCCTTGAGTGTAGCGTTATTCCGGTACGCAGCGTATCTGGTTAAAATTGTTGAAAATTGGTGGTGTCCGTTTGCCCATAACCGCAAAAAGGACTATCTGGAAGGTGCGATCGACAAGTCCTTTTGGCACATGTACCCGGAAGAACTTGAAAAGCTTCATCCCGATGACCAAAAAGACCCGATGTGGAATGAAATAGATGAATCTTGAGCGGCTTCTTGAAATCTGAAATAGTATTCGCATCTGGATTTTCAGAAAAAAGTAATGTAAAACAGTGAGATGGATGATTTCAATAATTCCGGCAGAATATTTTTTATTTAAATGCTTGCATTCCATCGTATAAAGCTGGTAAAGTTACTTATCCGGTAATTATATCGGTTACAACTAACAAGAAGTATCAGGAGAAAGTAAGCACATGGTAAACGGAACAGTAAAATGGTTTAATGACAGCAAGGGTTTTGGTTTTCTGGAGCAGGAAAATGGTGAAGATGTATTTTGTCATTTCTCCGCGATTGCAGGCGACGGGTTTAAATCCCTTGCTGAAGGCGATAGAGTTGAATTTGAAGTAACTAAGGGTCCGAAAGGGCTACAGGCCGCGAACGTAAGAAGAATCTAAACTTCGTACTCTGTCGATGTAAAAAAGCCCCGGTTATTTCCGGGGCTTTTTTTTATTGAAAAAAATACAGATTCCAGGAGATTTCACTGTGCGGCATTTAGTTGCGAGTGCCGGAACTGTAATTCGTTTCTTCCGAATATTGACCTGCCTGGCATGAGAGTTTTTCCCCTGGGCCGAACACCGTATACGGTATAAAAGGAGTGGGTCTATGGCAAAGCCTAATTTTAAATTTCAGAAGCGTCAGAAAGAATTGGAAAAGAAAAAAAAGAACGACGAGAAATTGCAGCGTAAAATGGATAAGAACAGTACCCCGCCATCTGAAAATAGTGATGAATCGCAACCCGACGAAGAGACTCAGTAGTATTTTCAACAGTATGTAAGAATAACCCCAACTCCCTTCCCGGTAACAATCAAGTCTGCAACTCCCCACAGGTGCTCCACTTTTTGTGGAGCTACTCCTAACATTCTGCAATTACCATGTTATGATTGAAGAAAAGTTCCGATTAGAAGTATTGGTTGCCTTCTCTGCACATTTTTTCGTGACCAGGCAGAGATCATCATTCGCAGGCTGAGGCATGGTGCCATTCTGCTGAGTAACAATCACTGCTGGCGTCGCAAAAAGAATGTCCTACGGTGTTACGGCGCTTATTCAGAATCTCGACATACTAATATGTATGCCTTCGTCCCTGAGAAACCACCAAGCCTTGTAGGACGAAATTTTTGCTTAGCCATCCTATGGGTTTTTGTGGAGGTATCAACCATTACAACAAATATGCGGCCAGACACTCCGCATGCAAAGGAAATTCAGTGAAAGAATCGGTAACCGTGGAAATATTCATCATTGGTAACGAAATTCTCAACGGAGAAATCCAGGATACAAATACTTACTGGCTGTCAAAGGAAATAACCGCTATGGGCGGTCATGTGAGTCGAGGAACAGTCCTGCGTGACGATCTCGATTGTATCGCCACGGAACTGCGTGCCGCAATGGATCGTGGCGCCAGAGTCATCTTCACCTCCGGTGGTCTCGGACCGACAGCTGACGATCTGACCCTTGCCGCTGTTGCCAAATGTGTCCGGAAAGAGCTGAGGTTGGATACAAAGGCGCAGCAGATGATCAAGGAAAGCTATGATGCCCTGTTTGACAAAGGAATTCTGGCCCAGGGCGGCCTGACCCCGGCGAGGGAGAAGATGGCCTGGCTGCCACAGGACTCCATCCCGCTTTACAACTCCGTTGGCACGGCTCCCTGTTCCCTGCTTCATGCCGAACAAGCCGTATTCATAAGCCTGCCCGGCATCCCCAAAGAATTGAAAGGAATTTTCAATAGCTCACTGCAGCCGTTTCTACAGGAGACTTTCAGGGGCGGCATCTCAGTGATGCACACCATTACTGTCTGCTGCAATGACGAATCGCTGCTGGAACCTGTTCTCACTAGGGTTGTGCCTGCCCATCCCGATGTGTACATCAAATCCCTGGCAACCATGCCCGGCGAGACACCCGAGTTGGATATAACCCTGACCGCGGTGGGCTCTGATCGGGCTTCCCTCGTGTCGCTCATCGGTTTGGCACTGCAGGACCTGACGAAAGGTTTTTCTGACCTTGGCTTTGTCTGCAGAAATAAGTACACCAAGGGGTTCGATCAGCTTTGAATTGGAGAAAAAAGCTTTTCATGCACCGGTGATAAATACATTCCAAAAAACTGAGAGGAGGCAGATTATGGAAGACATCAAACGGATACTTGTTGTGAGCGGGATTGCCAGAGATAACCAGAAAGCTTTTCATTACGGGGTTTCACTGGCCCGGAAATATAATGCGGAGCTTTACCTCATTCACGTTATCCACAACCCTTTCGGCCTTGAAGGATGGAATGTGCCGATGCGTTCTCTTAAAGAAGAGTACGAGAGAATCATTACAGAAGCTGAAAAGAATCTGGAAGAAATTATCGCCCTGGAGAAAGCAAACGGCCGCAAAGTTCATGAATTGATCAGAAAGGGGCACCCAACAGAGGAAGTTTTGAAGGTAATTGAAGAAGAAAACATCGATCTCCTCATCTTGAGTGCCCATGAAGAGACGCATCTGGAGCATCTGGAGTCGCGTATGGAGAATTTGATGTTCGGACGGAGTAACGATGAACTTATCCGAAAAATGCCCTGCATGATACTTCTGGTAAAGCAGGATTTCTGATCATCGGATCAAGGAATCACAAAAAGTAATTCATCTGTGCCATTGCCTTTTTTTGTTTTACTGCAGATATGGTTTCTGTTGATCGTCTTGCTGCAGAGGGGGCAATACTGATTGGTGCTGTAGACATATTTGGGAACGAAAAAGGGGCCCATCTCAGTGTGCAACTTTGCAGACTAGTGAGATGAGCCCCCTGTATTTTCAGGCACTTCCATCAGGATGGTGCGTCTGTCGGGTGACTAATGCCTGTCGTCCCCCGGCCGGTAATCCCTGTCCTGATCATGGTCTCTGTCACGGCGTTGATCATGGCCCCTGTCTTTATACCTGATCTCTTTCGGCCAGTGCGATCTCGGCAGATCGGTCCAAGGTCCTTTCCTGGTGTTTGAGTAGCGCCAGTAGTTGTTTTGGTAGTTATAGTAGTAGCCGTTCTGATAGTAGTACGGGTCAGAACCCAGCTCGACAACTGCTGGAAGAGGCGAAACTACGATACCCCCGCGACCTCGGTGGTCTGGGGAAACAACACAAGCCGTGAGTGTGAACGTCGCGAATAACGCGACAAGAATCAGATTTTTCATTAGCTTCTCCTTTCGTTTGTTTTTGTCCTTTTCTTCAGGCTGTCTACGATAATTTTACGACTATTGTTCAGAATAACAACTGCATGGAAGCACTTGCTATCATGGTGGACATTGCGGGGCGTCGACTGTTCGTGTAGGCTTGTGAGGTGAGGTTACGAATGAAATGTGGGGAAAAATCATCAACCGGAGCTGCTGAACTGCGCCGTACTGCTGAATCGCTGTTGGATTCGAAAGCCGCAGAGGAATATGATCCCCACTCGGAGTCAGAAATGAGGCGACTCCTCCATGAACTTCAGGTCCACGAGGTCGAGCTGGAGATGCAGAACGAAGAGTTGCGCCGCGCCCGGGAGGAGTTCGAGGTGTCGCGGAACAAGTACGCCGAACTTTATGACTTTGCACCGGTCGGCTATTTCTCTTTTGATCCGCAGGGACTGATCCGGGAGGTAAATCTCGCCGGAGCGAAGCTTCTTGGATTCGAGCGGCAGCTGCTGGCCAATAAACCCTTCAGCAATTATATTGCCGATAAGGAGGGACGGGAGATTTTTTCCAATCACCTGAAATTGGTTTTGCACCGCAGGGTCACTCTGAGGTGTGAAATCAGCCTCAGGTTAAGCAACAATGTCGTGCTTCATTGCCAACTTCAAAGCATAGCGGTGGACACGATCGAACCTGACAACGATTACATTCTTACTTCGGTCGTTGACGGCACGGTCCGCCATCAGTTGGAAGAGAAGCTGCAAAAGGCACACGACCAGCTGGAGTTAACCGTACAAGCTAGGACGGAAGAGTTGACCAGGTCGAATGTGCAGCTCTTGCAGGAAATTGAGGAACGCAAGGAAGCTGAAAAGTCGCTCCATGCCGCGGTTGTAGAAATTAAACAGTTGAAAGAACGACTCCAGGCCGAGAACATCTACCTGCAGCGGGAGGTTTCCGGAGATTTCAGCTTCGGCGAGATTATCGGCCAAAGCAGTGCCATGTCGTATGTATTCTTTCGGGTCGAACAGGTGGCGCCCCAGGATGCGACAGTCCTGCTCCTTGGCGAGACCGGCACCGGCAAGGGGGTAATCGCACGTGCCATCCACTGCAGCAGTGCCCGCAAGGACCGGCCGATGATTACGGTCAACTGCACGTCACTGCCGGCTAATCTCATCGAAAGCGAACTGTTCGGCAGGGAAAAGGGTGCGTTCACCGGGGCAAATGCCCGTCAGATGGGGCGCTTCGAACTGGCCGACGGCGGCACCATCTTTCTCGACGAAATCGGCGAGATGCCGCTGGAACTTCAGAGCAAGCTGCTGCGGTTCATTCAGGACGGCGAGTTTGAGCGACTGGGGAATCCCCGCACCATCAAGGTCAATGTTCGGATTATCGCCGCCAGCAACCGTAATCTGGAAGAAGAGATCCGTAACGGCAGATTTCGGGAAGACCTGTTCTATCGGCTCAATGTTTTTCCGATCACGATCCCGCCGCTGCGGCAGCGCACGGAAGACATCCCGCTGCTGGTCCATCATTTTATTGCCAAACTCAACAAGAAAATGGGCAAGAAGATCGAGTCCATTTCAAAAGAGACCATGAAGGCTCTCCAGGAATACAGCTGGCCAGGCAACGTCCGGGAGTTGGAAAGTGTCATAGAGCGGGCGGTAATCACCAGCCAGGGAACAACACTGCAGGTGTTGGACCGCTTCGATACTTTCCGCAAGGCTGGGGAACTGGCAGTTGAGGACGTTAAGGCCCTTGCCGATCTTGAACAACACCACATTCTCCAGGTGCTCAAGACAACCGGTTGGCGAATCGAGGGGAAAAAGGGAGCAGCTCTGCTCCTTGGACTCAACCCCAGTACGCTTCGCGCCCGGATGCGCAAATACGGTATCTCCCGCCAGTAAAAGGTGTCCGACTTTTTGCCTCGGGCCGGTACGTCAGAGAGGTACTTTATGTTGCTCTTACGACTACTGCTGGCCGTCATATTTCGCAGTTATGTTATATGTGACGGATGCCGCAGACGGGTTTCCTCCCGCCCTGCAGAGCCTCCTTCCAGTTTCTCCAGTACAATCAAGCTCTTATCTGTTCAGCAGCGGAAGGTCTTCTCCGGCACGTTAGTTGCGAGGTACCTTCATAGCAGAAGATGGGGCACTTCCGTTCGTTCCGAAAATTTGAGTTTCAGTTATGAATATGGAGGAACGTACATGAACTCACTTGATATTCATCGATATAGGGAAGGGAGTGCCGATCTATATGGGATGGAGGACCTGGCAACCTGTAAACTATGTTTATTTTCAGGGAGGGCAAAAGCAGTTTCACGTTACGCCCGACATTTCAGCGTTCCCGTTGGGCTTAGGATGTTTTGCCCGGCATGCGCCGCGGTAGTGTGCCAGGGTGCAGCGATCATGGGCTAGTCGCCCGAGCAAAAAAATACATGCTGAAAAAGGAGAACCGAAATGAAGTTACGAGTACAATCTGGCGTATTTTTTACCGCGCTACTCCTCGGAGCATTCACCTGCCTGACCGGCTGTGCAACTACCGGCATTGATCGGGCCACAAAAACTACTGATTCGATGCAGGCGGTTGAAGAGGATTATCTGAAAGCTTCCGAGCAGATCGATGTGACCAGGGTATCGTTGGAGAATCTGATCAAACCGCAGCAGCCCGATTTGAGAAAGAGCTATGATGAATACGCAGACAATGTCGAGAAGATGGAGAAACTGGGTAAACAGTTGGACCGGCACAGCGAAAAGATGAGAGCTCGGGGCAATGTGTACTTTACGGAATGGGAAAATTCCTACACCAACCCCGAAATCCGCGAGCTCAGCGAACGGCGTCGCATCGAAATGCGGGAGGTCTACGCAAAAATACCTGAGGCAAGCATTGGTGTGCGGGGTTCCCTCAAATCCTATTTGACGGATATCAAGGAAATTCAGCGGTACCTATCCTATGACCTCACTCCTGCAGGGATCGAGGCCATCAGACCGATCGCCCAGCGTGCCGTAATTGATGGTGACAGTGTGAAAGAAGCGATCAAACCGGTACTGGCAGCCATCGACCTGGTCAAGGCCGAAATGCCTCAAGGCAACTGAGTACAGGAGTAACCGCCACTAAATGTACCAGGCAAGTGAGCCCCCCGCCCTTACGTGCCGAAGCGCGCAGGTCCGTAACGGGGGGGGGTAATTCCGGTCGGATGACAGTACAGGAAAAATTATTATCGGAGGTTGTAGAGTGATTAAGTATTTTTCAGAAACAATGCTATTGGCATTGCTATGTGTATTTCCCGTTCCCTCAATGGCAGGGGTGAACGTAAGTGTTGGCATTTCTCTTCCACCACTCATCGCATTTTCCGGACCACCGGAAGTGGTAGTGATACCCAATACCTACGTCTATGCCGTCCCTGAGGTGGGTGTGGACATCTTTTTCTACAATGGCTGGTGGTGGCGTTCGTGGGAAGGTCGCTGGTATCGCTCTAAGCACTACAACTCAGGTTGGTCGCACTATGGAAGAGCCCCAAGTTTTTATCGACAGGTACCGTCAGGCTGGAGGAATAATTACCGCGATCGTCGTTGGGATGGACATCAATGGAACCATCAGCGAATTCCTCAGCGCCAGCTTCAACGGAACTGGAGAACCTGGGAAAAGAACAAGCATTGGGAACGGAAAAATTCCTGGGGAGTGCAACGCCCGAAATATCGGTCGCAATCTCAAAGTGTCCAATCGCATCGCCCACAGCAACAACACCGAAAGGCACCACAACACTCTAACTCTGGTCATGGAAGATCTGATAAAGTTGGCAGAGATGGTCGGGATAGAAGATAGGACGGCAGAAGGTCCGTACCTGTTGGAAATGGCTTCCGTAAAAATCGGTAAATCGTCTGGCCAGAATGCACCAGAATCGAAGCTGGCCAACAAACCTGCCGGCGTTGTAGATGATGGTAGGGCGTCAAGAACCGGATGACGATCGAGTAGTCCGGGTTCAATGCCAAAGAGATTGTCTGACCCCTGTCGGCTGCTATGTTCATGCATAGCCGGCAGGGGGGCAGGACAGCCAGAAAGGAGCCTCCCATGTTGTGGATCATAGCTGTGATACTGATTATTCTGTGGGTGCTGGGGCTCGTGAGCAGTTACACGATTGGTGGTTTCATTCATATGCTGCTGGTTATTGCCATTATTGTTTTGCTAGTCGGTTTCATCTCTGGACGTAAGTCCTGACGGTGTCATTGTAGGCAGGAAGCAGACAAGCGGAATACCCATCTATAAGAAACAGGCGTTTTGATTGAGAGAATGACCAAGCTGACCAGCGTATCAAATACTAAATCGGGAACGGTGACGGGGACTGCGTTGCAGACGCAGTCCCCGTCACCGTTCTCTGTTTAATAAGCGGGAAGTAATGTCATAGTCAAAAGCTGTCAGGAGGCATTGTAATCGCTTCCGAAAAAGTGAAGTTTCTCCGAAGGAATACTCTCCAACGAGCGCCTCAATTCGTGCGTTCAGGCTGGCAAAGTAACTGTCCACGAGCCATCGTACAGGCTGCTCCCTCCCATAAATGCAAAATGTTAAAGAGTCGCTGATGCTCGCTTCAGGGTTATTCGTCAGATATCGCAGTAATGTCAAATATGACGGCTTCCGCTGACGACTTACCCTTTGCCCCCCCGCTGTTTTTCCATTTTACCCTGTAAAGTCAAACCACTGCGATTGCAGAAGACCCTTGTTTCCGCTGGCACGTTAGTTGCGATTTACCTTGTAGCAGAATATATTCGCTTCCATGTATGCTGAGAAAGTTGTTGTGCGTTATGATCATTATACTTTGAAGAACAGGACAAAGAAAAGCTGCAGAAAGGAGATAAAAATGCAGAACTGGATTAAAACAATGATTTTTTTGATCCTCGCAATGAGTAGTATGGTGCTTCCCAGCATTGCACAAGAGTTCCCGAGCGTGGTGGTAGGTCGTGTCTACCAGGTTGAAGGTGACCTGCTCCGTTATATACCTGCTGAAAACGACTGGGTGGCAGTGGTCAGGGACGCGCCCTTTGGTACAGAGGACACACTCTATTCAGGTGAAGGGGCAATGGCGGAATTGGTCGTTCCCAACGGGAGCTGGATCCGGGTCGGGAACAACACGCAGCTCCAGTTCATCGATCTTGAGTCAGACCTGACCGAGACGGATGTGGCTTCGGGCATTGCCCGGTTCTACAACAAAGGTTCCCGGACCGTTATAAAAGCTACAAGTCCCTACGGGTATGTTCTTGCCGACCCCGGCGCAGCCTTTGACTTCTATGTTGGCGAAAACTCGGTCGAAGTGGTTGCGATTCAGGGGGAAGTCAGTTTCGTGCACGCGGCAACCGGCAGAAGGTACGACGTTTCAGCCGGGAATGACTCGATTCTCGCCGACGCAAACCAGGTATCATCAGGAGATGGATCCGTTGACCCGGACTGGGACCAATGGAACGAAGCCCGTGAAGCCTTCTGGTCTGAGAAGGCCAGGGTGAGGGGCCGGTCGGTCGATTATCTGCCGCCTGATCTTCGGAACGAGGCATATGCTCTGGAAGAGAATGGCCGGTGGGAAAGTGTTCCCTATGAGGGAAGTCCGCGCTGGTTCTGGCGGCCTGTCAACGTACAGGTTGGCTGGTCACCTTTTACCGTAGGCCGCTGGACCGACTGGTACGGTGACCAGACCTGGATCCCGGCAGAGCCTTTCGGTTATGTTACCCACCATTACGGTAACTGGGTTTATGTAAGGAACAACTGGTACTGGGCTCCGCCGGTCGTGCGGGTGCAGATCGGTCTCCCCCTGCTTAATATCGGCTTTTTCTGGAACCCGGGCAGAGTTTCATGGATACACAGCGGAGCATACGTGGGCTGGGTGCCCTTGGCACCGCGCGAAACCTATTACAGCCGCCGTCACTGGGGCGGGCCGCATGTGACGGTCGTAAACAACATCAACATTACGCGCATCACTATCAATGTCCGGAATTATGCCTATGCACGGCAGGCAATTGTGGTCAACCAGAACAATTTCTACCGGGTGAACAATTACAGAAATGTCCGGGTGACCAACATTAACAACACGACCATCATCAATAACTATCGTGCCGCGCCGGTGGTCAATAAAGCGGTGATTAACAATTACGACACGAACAGGCAGCGTTACAACTACACGGACAGACAGGTAGACCGCAAGCCGCATGCGAGCGTAGTTAAACGAATCCGGCAGAATGAAACAATCATACAAAAGGATCGGGGCAGGAGAGAAAGCGCCGCCGTGCTTCAGCAGCAAGTGAAGCGCGCCCCGGAAGGCAGGATCAATCGGGAATCCCGGGTCGCGCCGCCCACAATTGCGGACCGTGTCGTACCAGTCAGAGAGGTAAATCGGCCGGAATCCGAAGTACGGTTTCAGCAGCAAGAAATAAAAAGGCGTGGAGTGGGAGTAAGAGAAACGCGCCCAGGTCAAATTGGCGGGCCACAAAAGCAGCAGGTACGGCCCGAGCGGGTGACACCGGAACGGGTTGCACCACAAAAATCCGTCCAGCCTGAAAAGCCCGTTCAAATCCAGAGAACACCGCAGCCGGTTCAGCCTCGGCAGGTGAGGCCGGAACGGATCCAGCCGACACGTTCGATTCAGCGAAAGGAACCTGTCAAAACCAAAGAGCCGGAACGGGTTGCACCACAAAAATCCGTCCAGCCTGAAAAGCCTGTTCAAATCCGGAGAACACCGCAGCCGGTGCAGCCCCGGCAGGTGAGACCGGAACGGATACAGCCGACACGTTCGATTCAGCGAAAGGAACCTGTCAAAACCAAAGAGCCGAAACGGGTTACACCACAAAAATCCGTCCAGCCTGAAAAGCCTGTTCAAATCCGGAGAACACCTCAGCCGGTGCAGCCCGGGCAGGTGAGACCGG
The DNA here is from genome assembly GCA_003857395.1 of Geobacter sp. Next base: position 7,375 of record RPRC01000097.1, on the reverse strand, counting down.
AACGGGTACAGCCGTTGAAACCGGTGAAAGTGAAACCTGCAAGGCCGGATAAAAAAGTGAAGACCAAAGCGGAAATTGAAAAGCAGATGACTAAAAAGGAACTTGAAAAGCTGAAGGTCGAAGAAGAACTTGAAAAACAGAAGATTCGACGTTGATTTATTAGACTCCCCATCCTTTTTTACTGCTGCCTGAAACGTATAAATAGTACTTCGGCAATTAAACACCACAATCCTGATGTAGGGGCACGGCGCGCCGTGCCCCGATTGAGCGAGGCACGCCTAGCCCCTACCCTTGATATGTTTAATTGCCCCCGTAATAACGTGAACCTGAAGCATGACTGATTACCTCAAGCGACACTACTGTCCGATTGACCTCACCTGCAGCCTCGAAAACATTTATCCTGTGCCGATAAACGGGAGTCGCGCAAGACGTGCATCTGCCTGGCTCCTCGTGCTCCGTCACATATGGCAGTTATGTTATATATGACGGAAGCCTCTGACGGCTTTCCCCTTCACACAAACGTATATCTGCTTATTTCCCCAACATATTCAGTGCCTTGCACTCTTCATGTCATCAGGTCTTCTCTGGCACGCTAGTTGCGATTTACCTTGGTAGAAGGAAACGATCTGTGTCGTTCTTTCTGTGAAAGAGGAGAAGTTCAGATGCAACCTCAAAATCAACATGGGCAAGGCTGTTGAAGGTGTACCAGACAGATCTTTTACTGCAGAAAGGCGAAGCACAATGTTAGGAACTATTTTAATCGTTGTCCTGGTTTTACTGTTGCTGGGCGCATTGCCCACCTGGCCCCATAGCCGAAATTGGGGATACTTGCCGACTGGCGGGATTGGCTTGATCCTATTGATTCTGATCATTCTGCTCTTGATGGGCCGGTTGTAGCTGTCCGAGTTGTGATTCTCTGGCTTCTTAACATTTTCGGAATTCTCAGTTACCATCCCTCGATCCATATGGGGAGGTGAGTTGCCGGCTTTGATCCTGATTTTTCAGGGAGTGAGCCTGTACGTATGGTAAAGGCAGAAAGTCTCACAGTCAAAAACATCGGTGTGAGTGTTCCTCTATGCATGAGATTGCAGGTCCGTTATTTGTTATGGAACCGTTATGAAGCGGCTAACGATTCTTATGCCTTATTGAAAAAAATTCTGCAAAGTTTCTTTGTAGTGAAAATAGTTTAGCGTCTCAAGGAGAAAGCCGATGATCGACGTCGCTATCAAGATAACGGTACCCTCTGAAAAAAAGAAAGAGGTCTTTCAAACCTTTAAGGCCATACTCGCCCAGATCCGGCGTGAGCAGGGTTGCATCAGCTGCAATTGCTATGTGGATCTGGAGGCTGAAAACAGTATGTATTTCAAGGAAGAGTGGCAGACCAGCGGTGACTTGAACACCCATTTGAGGTCCGTCCATTTCGGTGTTCTGATCGGTGCTATGAAACTCCTCAACAAGGAGCCGGAGATCAGGATCAATACCGTTTCCTCCACGGCGGGTGCGGAGGCGATAAAAGCCGCGCGCGCGTGAGGGAAATCAGGTTGTTACATTTGCTGATGGTTCACCACCCGTTGGATGAACTGGTTCCCTTCGCTAACTCAGAGGCTGCTTTCGACGTCTTCACGACTTCCGGTTCCCTGACCGTCTCGTTGGTGGCAGAGACCGCCGTCATCAATGTCTCAGACAACCCGGTCAAGACGGTCCATGTCGGGTCCGTCTTTCCGGAGCTGCTCCGTGGATGGGAATGGCTCGACGGCTTCAAGCAGTAGGTACAAGAAAGGAGTGATGAACAAGCAGGAATCCCCGGGCGTTTCGGGGAGCGGGACAAGGAGTGGCAGAGAGCTGAATTTTACTCCTTGGGCATACTTCTGAACAAAATAATAGTTCAAAACAAAAAGGAGAAATCATCATGGTAAAATTGAATCGTATTTTAAAATTTATGGTCTGCTTGGCACTGGTAACCTCATTCATTGGCTGTGCTTCAACGCGGACCAAGGAAGGCACCGGCGAGTATGTCGATGACACTGCAATTACAACCAAGGTAAAATCTGCAATCTTTACACACCCGGATCTAAAAGTCATGCAGATCAATGTCGAAACCTTCAAAGGGGTTGTCCAGTTAAGCGGATTTGTCAATTCGGCGGAGAGTGTTACCAAGGCCGGAGAACTAGCCCGTAGCGTTAAAGGGGTTACCGGGGTTAAAAACAACCTGATTGTAAAATAGCTGTAATGTCCAGTCCGATCAGCCGCTTCTGAGGCTTCTTGTAACCGTAGAACCAGGAAGCCAAGGGATCGTCTGACCATCAGGAAATCCAGTTTGTTTCCATCCGGAAGCTCTGGCTGGAAACCAGATGCGCACTTGCTGCCGGCTGTTGCATGGATGCTCCAGCCGGCAGAAAAGCTGCTGTATTCTTCCCTCAAGCGCTTTGACAGTCCACGTGAGACTGGGGCGAGACACCATGAAATACGTCAAGCCTTTCCTATTGTTTTCTCTGTTCGTGTCCCTTGTGAGTCTCAACAATGGTTGTGCGACCTTGCCTGATGTCTCTGAAATGATTGATGAAACTCCTGTTTCACAGGAACCTCGTCAAATCGTTTCCTCCAAAGGACTGGTATCCCCCGAAAAAAGCAAGGCGATCATGGCCCGGCTGCAACAATCGGCCGACCCGACGGATTTTCTCGAGCGCCATACGGCCGTGGTGGAATCGGTCACCGAAAGCCCGCTGACCAAAGGGAACAAGGTCACGCTGCTTGCCGATGGCCCGGCCACCTACGCCGCAATGTTCAAAGCAATCCAGAATGCCAAAGACCATATCAACCTTGAAAGTTATATCTTTGAAGATGACGAAACAGGCCGCAAATTTTCCGATCTCTTGCTGCAAAAACAGGCGGAAGATGTCCAGGTGAATATCGTCTATGACAGCTTGGGCAGTATCAATGTTGCCGATGCATTTTTCCAGCGTCTGCGCGACAGTGGAATTCAGGTCGTCAATTTCAACCCGTTAAATCCACTGAGTTCCCGCGAGGAATGGGGGCTGACACACCGGGACCACCGCAAGATTCTGATAGTTGACGGCAAAGTCGCCATAATCGGGGGCATCAACATCAGCGCGGTGTATTCAAGGAGTCCTTTTACACGAAAAAAAAAGGTAAAAGCTCAAATTCACTGGCGTGACACAGATATTCAAATTGAAGGCCCGGCTGTTGCTGAATTCCAGAAGCTCTTTCTTGACACCTGGTCGAAACAGAAAGGACCAGAACTTTCCGAAAGAAACGACTATTTCCCTGAACTGAGTGAAAAGGGTACTGCCTTGGTGCGGGTGGTTGGCAGCACTCCCGGAGAGACCAACAGGGTTCCGTTTATTATGTACGTGTCGGCCATCACTTTTGCCGAGCATTCGATTCACCTGACGAATTCCTATTTTATCCCTGACGAACAGATCGTGAAAGCCCTTACCGAAGCTGCCGGGCGCGGAGTTGACGTAACAATCATCCTCCCCGGAACCACCGATTCCAAGTTGGCATTCTATGCCCAGAGGTATCATTATTCCGAGCTTTTGAAATCTGGAGTAAAGATCTATGAGCACAAAACTTCCCTGCTGCATGCAAAAACCGCGGTGATTGACAAGGTCTGGTCTACAGTCGGCTCAACCAACATGGACTACTTGAGTTTATTGCATAATGACGAGGTGAATGCGGTTATTCTGAGCCGCGAGTTTGCCGTTGAAATGGAGAAAATGTTTGTCAAGGATCTTGAGAATTCCAGGCAGATTACCTGGGACGAATGGAAAAAGAGACCATTGTTTCCGAAAATCAGGGAGTGGTTAGTGAATTTATTTGCCCGCTGGCTGTAACTTTTCGTTACTCGCAGGATCATAGCGGAAGGAGTGATTACGGTGAATCAGAATTTTATGCTCAGGAGCGCAGCGAAACTCTTCCTGCTTGTAGCTGCCGCCGCGTTTATTTTATCCCCCGGTTCTGTTTTAGCGTTGGAAAAACCTCGGCAGGGCGAGGACATTCTGCTCGACAACTATCACCGAAACAAGGCTAATTTGGAGAAAAATAACTTTGGCCTTCCTATCTTCGTTGAGTCTATCGAGCGGGACGACAGAGCGCATGTGGATGTGTACGGAATCATTGAGTATCCCTTCAGTAGCGTTGTCAAAGTGCTCCAGGTTCCAGCTAGCTGGTGCGAAATCGTCTCCCTAACTCCCAATGTCAAGGCATGTACCTACCAGAAGCGGGAAGATGGTTGGCAGCTGACTTTTTACTTTGGCCGCAAAGTCTATCAGCCGCCGGAAGATTCGCGGCAAGTCATCTGCCATTTTCGGAAAGTCGAACAGCGGCAGGGATATCTGGATATCGTGCTCAGTGCTGATGCTGGTCCTTTCAGTACCAAGAACCATCGGATGAGGTTCGAGGCCCTGTCACTTGATGGACGAAGGACTTTTGTCCGCGTCAGTTATTCTTACAGCGAGAGTGTTGCGCTTCGCCTCGCGGAACGGGCCTATTTTGCGACCTTCGGACGGAGCAAGGTAGGTTTTACGGTAATCAGAATGGACGGAAACGGTAAACCCGTCTACATTGGAGGACGTCGCGGCGCAATTGAGAGAAACGCCGTCCGGAACTATCTCGCGATTCAAACCTTCATGGATACGTTGCGCTATCCCGAAGAACGTCGCCTCAGTATGAGACTCAGCGAGTGGTATAATTTTGCCAGTCGTTTCAGAAAACAGCTCCTCGATCTGGAAAAGCAGGATTACCTTACCTACAAGACAAAAGAAAACAAGAACCAGGTGACGCTTCAGCGACAGATCGGGACGGGTCTTCAATAAATATCCGGGCCCGCCCATGCTCCAATCCTGCAACGCCGCACTCAAAGAGGGTACAGTGAGTCATCGCAGGTTTCTGCTGTTGTGGCTGCTGTCGCCTCTGGGGCTGCTGACTCTGCTGCTGTCTTTGTTACTGAAATTTCTGAACTTCAGGCCTTTACTGATATTGCCTTTGCCATTGAACTCTCAGCTCCTGTCTCTGTTGTCTCCTTTGTCCATTTTCTCAGCCTCTTGATAAAGCATCTGTTTCCATCGAGTCTACATCACAACTCGAAGGTCTGGTGGGGGGCGGGCATTTCCACCTGGGTGTTGTCCAGCAACTTCGCGAAGCGACGCATTGTCTCCTGTTCGCCGTGAACAAGAAAAGTTCGCTCCGGGTTTCCGGTTTGTCGGTGCCAGGCAAGAAGTTCCGCCTGGTCGGCGTGTGCGGAAAATCCGTTGATTGTATGAATTGCCGCGGCTACCGGAATCTCTTCGCCGTAGAGGTGCACATGCTTGGCACCGTCTATGATAGCGCGGGCAAGAGTACCGTTGGCTGCATAGCCGACAAACACAATGCTAGAATCCGCTCGCCAGAGGTTATGCTTGAGGTGATGCCGTACGCGCCCGCCGGTGCACATGCCTGAACCGGCCATGATCACCGCACCGCCACCAATGCGGTTAATGGCGATGGAATCCTGAGTGTCGCGCGTGAAGTGCAGGCCGGGAAGGCTTAACGGATCGTGTCCCTGGTGGAAAATCTTTGCGGTCTCCTCATCATAACACTCCGGGTGGCGCTGGAAGATTGAAGTGGCGGAGATTGCCATCGGCGAGTCGAGAAAGACCTGCATTGAGCGGGGCAATTGGCTTTTCTCTACCCCTTCGCGGAGGAAATAAAGGATTTCCTGCGCCCGTTCCAGCGCAAATGTCGGGATGATGACATTACCACCTCGGCTGAAAGTCTCGGATATGGCCCGGTACAGTTCTTCGACCGACTGATCAACCGGCTTGTGCCGGCGGTCCCCGTACGTGGTTTCCATCACCACGACATCGGCTTTGGGCGGTGCTGCCGGGTCCCGCAAAATCGGCCTTTTACTATTGCCCAGATCGCCGGAGAACAGCACTGTCTGCCGGCGGTCGTTTTCCACCATTTCCAGATGGACACACGCTGAGCCAAGGATGTGACCGGCGTCGATAAATGTTGCACGCAGTCCGGGAGCCAGATCCAGAGGGATGTCGTACAACGCTTTTCTGCCGAAATAGTCAAGAGTGTTCAGTGCATCAATTTCCGTGTACAGGGGGACACTGTCCTCCTTGCGCTTACCTCGTCGGGCATTATGGCGAGCTTTGTTCCGGGCGTCCTCTTCCTGCAGGTGGCCGGAATCCAGCATGACCAGCCGAGCCAGTTCCCGGGATGCGGCAGTGGTGACGATTTCGCCTTTGAAACCTTTTTTCACCAGGAGCGGCAGGCGCCCGCAGTGGTCAAGGTGGGCATGGGTGAGCAGCAAGACGTCGATGGTGGCGGGGTCGAAGCCGAAAGGCTCGGCGTTTTCCTCGGCAAGTTCGCGTCCCCCTTGGAATAGCCCGCAGTCGATGAGGATCCGCGTTCCTGCGCATTCAATCATGTGACAGGAGCCGGTTACATCCTGATCAGCTCCGTGAAATGACAGTTTCATGGGAAACTCCTTATCTCTTCTCACTTTCTGGCAGTTTTCCCGCAGAAGAACGATAGTCGGGACTCTGAACAAGTATACCTTTTAATTGGATTTCCACAAAAAATGAGTCTTATCAGGATATTACGGCGGCAATTAAACATGTCAATGGTAAGGGCAGTGCTTGCCCTGCCCGATTGGGGCGCGGCAAGCAGCGCCCCTACAGCAGGGTTGTGCTGTTTGATTGCCGGAGTAATACTAGACATCCTTCCGCACTGGACGAATCATCCACTCGAGTTGTCTTTCAGGGCTTTTGCAAATGTATGAAATTTTGGAAATGAACATTAAGGTAGGTACAACTGACAGAAATGGAAAGGATAGGTGACCATGAGGACATTTCTGTTATGCAGATAAAATATTTATAATCTATGTGTTTCAGCAGGTTATGGTATTATAAGAGCACTGGCTTGGAACACCGTTCTCCATTCAAGTGGCAGATTGTGAGTATCTGCCGATTTCCCTCCCTTTGAGGTGCCGGTATGATGGATATGCCCTTCGCTGCAGATCATGCCTTTAATTCAGCCAGTTTTTCTGAATTGAGGAGAGAGTCATGAACGCCGAGGATAAGAAACAATTCTCAGGAAGCAATTTCCGAGATTCTCTTCGATGCTTGGTTCCTGGCAGGTACGCGGAGAACCGCAGGAGAGGGTATCTTGCCTACATCGGGGCGGTGGTTGCGACAGTAGCTACGCTGTTTGCCGGCTTTGGCCTTGAGGAAGTGTTTGACATCCGACTCCTGATGATTTTTTTCCTGTTCCCGATCATGCTTAGTGCCTATCTGGGCGGACTCGGGCCGGGGTTGGCCGCGACTGCCCTGTCTGCTCTTCTTGTTGACTATTTCCTGATTCATCC
>RPRC01000096.1 GCA_003857395.1 Geobacter sp. | reverse complement strand
GGCAAGGGTTGGGCTGGCACTATTTCGGAGTTTCCGGATGAACACTACCTAACCGCTACCCGCTACTCGCTCCCGCTTCACCACTCGTTACAGGGCACGCCATTGCTCCCGACATAATTGGAGCCGCTATGGACATCATAGACATTGCCGGCTTCTTTGAGCGGAACGGTTACCGACGATGAAGCGGAATCTGACGGTGTGATATCCGTTACAGGCGGAGCAACCGTTATCCAGGTATCGGTCCTTTTGGTAAATGGATCGCTCGGCATCCCCCGCAAATATCCCTTGGCAACCAGGTCGTCAAGAGAGCCCGGATACTTGCCCTGGTCGGCATAATACTCGTCGATGGTCTTGCGGAAGTTGTTCAGGCTGTCACTCAGCGCGGCTTCTTTCGCCCTGATGACCCATCGTTGATAATTTGGAGCGGCTATCGAAGCCAGAATGCCGACAATTGAGAGCACAATCATCAGCTCTATCAAGGTAAAGCCCCGAATTCCACTTTTTATCCGTCCATACTGCAAGAACTTACCATTCACGGTATTTTGTGCCGTCAAGTGCCGTTCCTTCACTGAGTGAATACACATCATAGACATCTTCCCCGCCCCAAGTGTTGGAATCAGGCTGATCGCTGTACGAACGCAACCCCCATTCGGGTTCTTCGCCGGGTTCCGGCGGATTCATCGGATCAACCGGGATCCGCCGCAGAAACTTCTTCTTGAATGCATACAGCCCACCAAAATCGTAGCCTTCCACCAACTGTTGCAGCGTCTCGGGATAGCCGGACTTGTTCTCCGTGACAGGAATCTTTTTATCATCCACGGCCTTGTCGTAGCTCTTTTTGAAATCATCGAGAGCAGTACGCATGATCCGAAGGTTCCGCCGCAGGTCAATCTCCCGTGTCCTCTTGGCGGTCATGCGCGTCAAAGGCACGATGCCCGCGACCAGAATGGTCAGGATACTGATTGCTACAATCAGTTCAAGGAGGCTAAACCCTCTTCGCTTACAAAGTAAATTCATCATAACTTACGGAATGGTCTCCGAGGTGCCTGCCGGAACTTCAGCCTGCGGAGTGACCACCGGAGAAGGAGGCTGCTGCACGGTTGTCCGCCCAGGCCTGTGCAACAAAGCTTCATTGCCTGTCAGCTCCTCTTCGTCGCTGGAGGGTGGAAAGATTGCAAGGGACGGATCATCCTCTTTGCCGGACATGAAAGAGATGACATTAGCCGGCGGCGCTACCAGTCCCCGCATCAGATGAGGAGTGATGGCAAGAACGATCTCGGTCTTTTCCTTGCTATTACTGTCACCGGAAATAAACGGCCCAATTATGGGAATGTCACCCAGCAAAAATATCTTACTCTTGCTGTCCGTATTGGTTCGGGAGATCAGACCGCCAATGACGCTGGTTTCTCCATCTTTCAGGCTCAGGACCGTTTCCAGGTTGCGGGTTCCGATGGTAACGACGGTCGTCGTCTTGTCGGCCAGTGTCTCCTTCTGTACAATGGAACTGACCTCCAGACTCAGCTTGATATCGATACTGTTATTGAGCTGAATCAATGGTTCGGCGTTCAGCTTTACCCCCACGTCCACATACTGGACATTAACACTGAAGCCGCCGATCGTCCCGTTGGTCGTGGTAGTGGTGATCGGCACCCGGGTGCCGACCGTGAACTTTGCCTTTTCCTTGTTTTTCACCCGGATTTTCGGATTTGAGAGGACCTCTCCCTTTGCAAACGTCTTACCGAAATTATAGGTAGCATTCGGCACTGTCACGAATCCGCCAAAGCCGTTCCAATTGAAAGCGTTGACCAGGTTGGATATGCTCGCATCCGTAATAGTCGTGCTCCCGGTCGTTTGTGCATTGACCAACGTGTCGGCCAGCAGCTGTCCGCTGCTCAGATTAAACGCCCCGACATCGACTGCATAACGGCTCAGCAGTAGACCGACATTCCTGGTGTTCTTGTCGTTCAGCTCGATAACTTCAACATCCAGCAGCACCTCTGCATCCGGTACGTCGTTGGCATCCAGCAATTTCCCTATCACTGCAACGGCTTCACTGTTATCACGCACGACGATGGAGTTTGTCTCTTCGTTGACGTAAACCTTGCGTGCCGGCAACATGCTGCGGATCAGATTGATGCCTTTTTTCGCGTCCATGTAGTTGAGATGGAAGGTGCGCAGTTCCATATTTTCATACTGTTTGATCTTGTCGGCCGTCTTCGGATAGATCAGCACGGTTTTTTCATTAAGGACGGTACTGCCGAGCTTGTGCATGGTGCTGAGCAGATCCAGCACCTGACGGAAATTCGTTCGTTCCAGGCTGATGGTAACCGGCTGGTCCTTGACCCCCTCGTCGAAGATGAAATTGATGCCGGAAAGCTGGCTAAGGATGAGAAAGACCCCCTTGAGACCCGAGCCGGTAAATTTGAAGGCAAAGGGCTTCAAAGACTTTATATTCAATTCATAGCTTGCTGTCCTGCTATCGAGCTGGGTGCGGGCTCTGTCCCGGGCTTGTTTGTAGAGAGACTCTTCCGGGTCCAGATCGATGGCTTTCTCGTAGGCGAGGTTGGCGAATTTTGGCTTGTTGTCTTTCTCGAATGACAGCCCTTCCTGGTAAGCCTGCTGCCCATCCCTTTTCCGCATGGTGAGGTCGACCTGCTGCTTGTAGATCTCTTTGGTGGGATCGAGCACATAGGCAACCTGGAAATCCGACAAAGCGGCCGGATAATTACCACCTCTGAATTCTTCCACCCCTTTCGCATAGCGAGCCTCTGCCGCTCTGTCACGGGTAGTAAGGAACCGTGCCCGGTATTCTACGACCTCGGGATCGGCACGGAAGGCATCGGCATAACTGAGCATGGCCTCCTCGTACTTGCCCTCTTCTTCCAGATTCTGGCCGGCGTTGAAAGCCCTGCCGGCGGCACAGCCGAGCAGGGTAACCGTCAAACAGCCTGCTATGAGCAGATATATCAGAGTACGCATTCTTGTGACTCCTCAGGTGCCGACCCCGCTTCCGGGAACGGGTTTGACCGGCTACCGCATCGTTCGTAACGGTTCATTTTCTATCAAGGGGATGATGACCTCTTCACCAGTACCGGCTACCTTCAGGATCAGGACCTGATCGGTCACGGACGTGGCACTATAGCGTCCGGCAAAGGTAGTACCCTCCTTCACCGGGGTAATCTCCTGGCCCTTTGCCAGGAAGACGATCTTTTTGCCGCCTTTCTTCAGAAAGCCATGGAGTTTGAAGGATGACAGTTCATTCTGAATCCCGGTCGGCACGGGAAGTGGCTTGACGGGCTGCTGCGGTGGTATCCTTCGGGCCAGGCGGGCCGCCTCTGCCGCTGCTGCCGCTGCGGCCTGTCGCTCCAGCAGCGTTTCCCGGTCAACAAACAAAGGACGGAAGATATCCCGTTGATATTCCGCGAATACCGGCCGCTGCTCAAGAAGATCGATCCTCAGGATGCGCTTGTCGATCTGCTTCGCGCCGGGACTCTCCGCCTTCAGGCTCTTCCGGGCGGAGACCGCTCGGGACCCGGGGGAATAGGTAAGTTTGGCTACGGTTTTTTGCCGTGGATAGGAAAAAATCCCCCAGAGCGACGATGCTATGAGCAGCAGAACCAGAATCAAGAGTACCAAACGCTGCCTGTTCATGCGCCGTCCCTCAGGTACGCCGTCAACTGGAGCTTCATGGAGACATTTTCCGCATAAGGGTTCTCGTTCGCAAAGCTAATACCATCGATAACCACGAGTTCCTTTTTGCTCTGCATCTTGTACAGAAAACAGCGGATTGCCGAATAGCGTCCGCTCACGGACAGTGCAATGGTATAAACCAGCAGCTTCCGTTGACCAAGGTAGGCAGGCTTGTAGGTCAGAGAGTCGCTGGAGAGGTGGCATTCCGCGGATACGTCCATGATTTGCCCAAGCAGTGGGGCAAACGCTCGTTTGGGAGGTATCAGCGCCTGCAATTTTTCCAGATCCCTCTTGCCAGTGCGATAAACGTCGCCTGCATCACCCTGGCCCAGCGCAGCGAGACTTTTTTGCTGCTGTGCTGCCAGCTCCTGCTTCTGGTCAAGGGCCGGCTGCTGGAATAGCATAATTCCCGCAAAAGCGCTGATGTTCAGGAGCAGCAAAAGCCCGATTACCAGAAACCAGGGCCTTTTCTGCTGATAGAGTTCCAGAACCGCTTGTCTCATTGTTCTTTCACCTGACAGGAAAGGGAAAACCTGACTCCTTTGGCCTGTTCCCACAACTCATCCTCTTTATGGGACTGGAGCAACACATCAGAAAAGGTTTCGGAGTCCTCCAGCAGGACCAGATACTCCTCAAGAACCTTGAAGTCACGTGCCCATCCTGCGATCGTCATGCTGCCATTTCCCCTGTCTGGCGTGAGATTGGTTAGCGAGATGCCATCCGGGGTGGCTATTTCCAACTGTTCCAGAAACGCCAGCCAGCCGTAGGTCTTGCGTTTGATGATATCGTTGTAAAATGAACTATTTTCCAAAATATCGGCTTGTTCCTTTGCGGAGATACTCGGCAGAGGTCGTGCCAGTTGATTTTTCACCGCAGCTGCCTCGGCATCGATCCGCCGCATTTCTCCATAATTCCAGGAAAAAAGCAGGATGTTCCCTGCCAGCAGGATCGCCAGCAGCACAACTGCAATAGTACAGGCGCGGTCTATCCGCCGCTGGCCAATGACTCTCCTGGTTGCAAGATTAATGGTAAATCGCATCACAGTGCCCGTAAGGCCGTGCCGATGGCCGAGGTGAAGGGAAACAACGGCTCAGGGACAGGAAAACCTTTTCCCCGAACGTCAAGTGCTGATGTTATCTCAAGGAGAAGCGGTTCCCCGCCAAGTGCCTCCTGCGCGATCCCGCAAAAAGCTTTGGCCAGCTGCGGCGGGGCAAGGCAGAAAATCTCCCTGAATTCACGCCCGGCAAATCTCGCCGTGTAGGACAGGAACGAGCATCTGACCTCCTTATGGAGTGACTCGAACTCCGTTTCGTCGCCGGCCAGATCCTTGCTGCGGATGAATTCAGGTTTCCCTCCTGAATAAAACATGATCCCCAGATGAGAATCGAAATAGGACAGGAAGGCGTACTCTTGACAGGTTGCCAGTCGTTGCTCGAATACCCGGTTCAGATTGAAGCAGTTGAGATCTATCCCGGTCGGAACCAGACCCGCCGCGGAGAACAGCTCCTCATACTGGCTGATGACCGGCCGGAAGGCCAGCACCACCAGCACGACTATGTCGCCGTTTTCCCGCACTGCCAGCTGCTGGTAATCAAGATGGGCCTCAGCCACGTCAAAAGGGAGTTTTTTCTTCAGTTTCCAGCGCAGCACTTCGAGCCCTTCCGAACGGTTCCTGAAACGCTCCTCCAGATCCAGAATCATTACACGGCCAACGGAATCCGGCAGGGAAACGGATACATATTTCCCCCGGCAGGAGAGCAAGTTGCGGGCCTCTTGCAGGGCAATGACGAATCCCTGCGGGTTCAGGACGTTCAGTTCCCGGAACGAAGGGTGCAGGGTGCCGGGCGACAGCGGGCGGCTGGAAACCGCTTCCAAACACGGCGTTTTTGATGATCCGCCCACCCGCACAAAAGATACGCTGGACGCTGAAACAGAAGCTCCGATCGATTTCCTTGAAAACATTGTTCGTTCTTCCTCTACGGTATCAGAGCTAGCCGACAGCACCGGCAATTTTAAAGATCGGCAGGTACATGGCAATGATAATCACCCCGATGACCAAGCCCATGACAATCATGATGATCGGTTCGAAAGCGGCGGTAAGAAGGTGGAGTCGTTCCTCCAAGGTCTCTTCCAGATACTCTGAAATACCCGCCAGCATCTCTTCCAGGGCTCCGGTGGATTCGCCAACCAGCAGCATGCGAACGGCAAGGGGCGGCATGATCCGGGTCTTTTTGAAGGCGGCCGAGATCCGCCCCCCTTCTTCAATATATTTGCCGGCTTCACCAAGGCGCCTTTCCATGTAGGCATTGTTCAGCGTCCCCGTTGCCATGTGCAGGGATTCTACGATCGGAATGCCGCCGCCAAGCAGGTTGGCAAGTGTGCGAAAAAAATTGGTCAGGGAGTAATCAGTCATAATTGCGCCAAGATACGGTATCTTTATCTTGAAACGGTCGGTCTGATAGCGTCCCCTAACGCCGGAGGCCCAGAAGCGAAAGGCGACGATGAGCGGAATGGCCGCAACTATGCCGGCCAGAAACCAGCTCCTGACAAGTGCGGCAAACGATATCATCATCCGGGTAAGCAACGGCAGTTGCGAACCGGAATCAGCAAAGACATTGCTGAGAATCGGAATGACATAAAACAGCAGCAGGCTTATGGCCAGGATGGAGACAACAACCAGAATGGAAGGATAGAGTAACGCAGAAATAATCTTCTTGCGCACACTCTCCATTCTCTTGAGATAGCTGATATACCGTTGGATGGTAACGGGAAGATCTCCGGTTCTTTCTCCCGCACGAATGGAAGCAGTATAGAGCTGCGGAAAGACCTGACGATGCTTCTCCAGCGCCGTCGAGAGGGCAGCTCCACCTTTGACGTCTTCCCGCACCTGCTTCAAGGCACTGCTGAGCGGACCGCTTTCATACTGTTCCAGTACCGTGTCAATCACCTGAAGGATCGGTAATCCGGCCCGTATCAGCACCAGCATCTCCTGGTTGAAGAGCAGCAGATCGCGTCTCTTTATCCTGCCGCGGCCGAATCCTCTCCCGAGAAAGCCCCGTACGGACCGCCTGCGTACCTCGAAGATGTGATAGCCCTGCTCTTCAAGCTCTCTTCGCAAATCGGACGGCTCTGCCGCTTCGTATTCCCTGGTGAGAATCTTCCCGTCAGGCGCGCCCAGTTTACAGATGTACATTGACATAGAACGCTCTTGGTGCCGCGGATGAACCCGGATTCACTCGGTATTCTTCACGGGGTTTGACTACGCTGATGGTAGCGGCCAAATCATCTGATTTTAAGCTCTCATAGAGAAATATGCCAGAAGTCATTTCACAAAAGCAACAAAATAGAACTCTTCAATTGCGCCGGAAATCCAGAAGACGCAGCTCCGCCACGAAATTAAAATTTACTTTGCAGCACGCATCTCCCTCCAAAATTACCATAACGAGAAAGCTGTAATTTTGGAGGGATCCGGATACTGCAGCGAAGCAACCCTTGCAAAGGCAACAAGCTCGGTTCTTTATATGAGTGTATATAATCTTCTTTGCGTTTTTACATCCCTTGAAGAGGATTGTAGTTAAAGGGTAAACGGGGCAGGGGAAATTGTCAAATTGATCTTCGCTGCCTCACGAACATAGATTCCATGAAAATTTACCTCACTACCCTGAACTTCAGTCTCCTTCCTGAACAACTAATTAAACTGTAGTGATCTATTCCCAGGGAACAGATCACTACAGTTTAATTAGTTTTCATCCGGGAAATCCAACACAGAACTATCCCCCGTTGGGCTGGGGCTTTCTCGGGGTCTCTCGTACGGCTTTATGGCAAGACAGCGACAGCAAGGAAAGCGCCTGAATCCAGCAGGTAGCTGTTCTATGTCTCAGGTGGCGACCGATTTCGAGAGGTTTCGAGGAAGTTCCAGCCCAGCCTCTGTCGAGACTTTCCGGATGGACACTGAAATAGTACCGTTCCACGGAGACGGTGATACTTCTCTTACCGCAGGGGCTGCAGCGGCAGACACCTCCAGGCAATTATTCCTAAGACAAAAAATAATAACGCGACACAGAGCAATAGCGGGGATAGATAGAACCAGGCAAGCTCGGTAACTCTGGTATATTCGATGGTTCGGGCACGCGTTACTATGGCATCAATGACACTTTCCTCGCTGCGCTCATCGTGAGCACGAAAGTAGCGCCCTCCGGTAGTGGCGGCAATACCTTGCAAGGTGTCCTGTTCCAAGCGGGTTTTCAGATAGGACCCATCTTCACTCTGGTAATAGCCCTCAATGGTAGCCCCAGAATCTCTGATCGGGATCAGAGCACCTCGTCCCATGCCGATGCCAACCGTGTAGATGGCGATTCCCTGGGCTGCAGCACGTTGTGCAGCTTCAAAAATCGGAAATTTGTCAGCGCTGATATCTTCACCATCGGAAATAAGAATAATAGTTTTGACGGTTTTACGGGAAGAGTCTTCAAACAGGGAAACGCCGGTCACAATCGCCTGGTTCAGATCGCTGCCGGGAATGGCAATAGTCGCATCATTAAAGTGCTTCAGGATGTACTGGCAGTACCCATAATCGGTGGTCAGCGGAATAATCGAAACCCCTTTGCGGGCAAACATGAAAACACTGACACGTTCCCCCCTGAGTGCCGCGATAATACCAAGTGCAGAATAGCGCGCGCGGTTTAACCGGTTAGGGATGGCAAAGAGCTTTTTTCCCTCTTCGGGAAGAGTTTCATCTTCCGCCAACATTGATTTTGACACATCGATGCCGATCGCAACATCAATACCGCTCCGCTTGAACACCTTTTTGTGATACTGCGCCTTGGGCTCGCTCAGAGAAAAAATCACCGCAGCCAGTGCAAGGCTCAAGAATAGCGTTGAAACAAGATAGGGAATGGGGCTCTTTTTGATAAGGGCAAAGCGGTACAGCCACTCACTCGTGGTCCGATAGGATCTGAGTGAAAAATAGAGGAAACAGGGGATGACCAGCAGAAACCAAAGATAGCCGCTATGTTCCAGATTCATGGCAATTGAGCCTCGTGGAAAAAGCATAATCAAAAAACCAGGAAATCAAGACGGCGCTGATCCTCTCAGAGAAAGGCTAAAAAGGCGGTACGCCACAGAGATCACAGAGAAAATAAAGAAATCCATGTGAGCAAACTTACCTGATCGCTGTGACAGGATTTATCCCTGCCTTTTTGATTGTACTCTGAGAACTCTGTGCCTTTGCTAAAGCTACTGCGCACACGTGTGTACCCTGTGGCCAAATGTATTTAGAAAGTCTCAACAGAGGCTGGGCTGGAACTTCCTCGAAGCCTCTCGTAATCGGTCGCCACCCGAGACATAGAGCAGGCTACCTGCTGAATTCAGGCGCTTTCCTTGCTGTAGCTGTCTTGCCATAAAGCCTACGAGAGACTCCGAGAAAGCCCCAGCCCAACGGAGGATAGCTCTGTTTTGGAGTTTCTGGATGGAAGCGATTATTTTTCAATTTTCGTTTCTATCGGCTCGCCGGGGGCATAGCCGCCCATTTCAGGCAGCAGCGTTTCAAGATTTTCTTTCAGCACCTGGTTTTTTTCCGTATCCGTCATGGCAACCTCAATTTTTTTGACGTACTGCTCTCCGTTGAGCAGTTCAAGGTTCCAGCGGGGGATATTTTTCTGCAGCGGCGGCACGTTGGCTTTCTCCACAGCTTCTACGGCAGACTTGAAGTCTGTCAGCGCATCGCGCATAACGCCCTGCACCTTATCGGCATTTTGCTCATTTTCGAGCATCACCAGTGCGTTCAGGACTTTTGCCGACCCGGCAATATTATATACCTGCCAGATGATATCAGAGCGCAGCGACGCTGAGTCTGTCAGCATGCCGCCGCAGCGGTCAAGCATCTCATCAAGCAGGCTGGTAAGCCGGGTGCTGTATTCGTCCGTCTTGTCCTGCAGCTCAGTATTGAGCCGGGCACGCTGTAGATAGTTCATCAGCTCCAGGGCACTGAGCCATTGCCGTTGCAGAATTCGCAACTGAATTTCGGGAAGCGCCGGATGCAGCTTTTTATAGGCCGCTACGGCGGCACGGTCGTCCGCGATAGCGTCCGCGGTATGTAGTTTCTGCTGCAGAAGCCTGTTCTGCGCTTCCTGCACGGTACGGTGACGGTACTCGCGGACACTGTAGATGCCCAGCAGCATAAAGGTGACAGCCAATAGAATGATAAGAACTATGGTTCTGCCCTGTATACTTTTCATCGGTCAGATCTTTCTTGTCGCAGGGAGTATCTGAAACATCCAATAGGCAACTAAAAGGACGGCTGCCGTTACCGCCAGTGGCCCTCTCGTATCCTTTTTCCGTTTCTCCAGTTTCACCAGCAGCCGGTTTTTTTCCAGAGCATTTATTTTATTGTACACCGCGTTGATCTGCGTTTTATCCAAGGTGCGGGGCATGTAAAATATCTGGCCTGCGGAGGATTCAGCCGCGGCTCCTTCAAGGGCCAGGCGCACTTCGCCGGCGACATCACCGCCTACCACGACAAGATAGAGCTTGATCCCCAGCTGTTTGACCAGACCTATCACATTGACAAAATTAAGCAGCCCCTTCTCAACATCTTCAGTGCTTTTGTTCGCTTCGATGCGGCCATCGGTAAAGAGAACGATGGCCATTCCCCGGCCGAAATCCGTCTTTTTCAAGGTAGCGGGAATCTGTAGTGCCGCAGTGCTTTCTCCCATCAGCGAGTAGCGCAGGTCATTTATCTGTTCGTACGATGGCTGGTTTTCCTCCGGGAGCAACATAAAGAAAACGCACAGTGCCAACCAGGCTGCATAGGAAGCATTGGTCTCACCGCCCCCGGTCAACTCCCTGAACACAGCGGAATCACTTTTCCTGTTCAGCAGCTCCAGCTTCTTCCTGAGAATTTCCCTGTCAAAGGAAGGAGGGGCGATCAGCTGTGCGAGATTGGAAAAAGCAATAATGCCGATCAGATCGTCTTTATTACGCAAATCAATAAAAGCGTTCGCGCCCTCAAGGGCAACATCCCCAAGGGTTACATTGCCGCTCTCATCACTGGGCCTTCCCATGGAGCCGGAGAGATCCTGAACCAACATAATCCACTTGGATTCAAGGTAGTTTTTTTGCCAGTAGCTGGAATATTGCACATTTGCCACAGCAAGCACGAACAGGACCATGGCGGCAGCGGCAAGGAAATCAGCGCCATGAGCCTTTAGCGGCCCGGGCTGCAGGTTCTGGCCGAGCACTGAAACCCAGGAAAAACCGGTTCTGACCGCATATTTTTTCTTGGCAATGAGCACTGCCGGTATCAGTGCCAGGAGCAGCAGTGCCCAGGGATACTGGATGCTCATAGAAGGTTACCCATGGGCTGCCGCATTTTGCGCGGTGAGATCAACAACCCTCAGAATTTCACGCTGAAGCTGTTCAATATCCTGATAATGCTCCGACTCAAGGGAAACGCTGGTATCGATGGCAGAAAAAATAAGGCTCAATGGCTCAAGGCATTCCCCGGAAAGATGCTCTCGTATGGTTTCCATGAACTGCTTGCCGCTTCCTCCCCGATATTTTCCATCGATTTCGTAGTGAACCACCAGATACTCACGCAACAGGCTGCCAACTTCGCCCAGATAGCGCCAATGTGGTGCAGTTGCTGTGGCCTGCAACAGGGTTCGCAGCTGTTCGGCCAGCAGTTCATCCTTTTTACGCTCCGTGAGCAGGACCCGCTCAGCGGTTACTTTACGGCGCAGAAGGAGCAGCCATGCGGCACAGAGAATAAATCCGGCAAAACAGCTGAGGGCGAACCATAGATCACGCTGGGACTGCTGGCGCAGCGCCGCACGGTGAAAATCAGGAGAGATTGGCTCGGTCGGTACGATAAGCCGGTATTCTGCCAGTTCTACCGGTATCATCGAGGAAGCTTTGAATACAACCGGTTCCGTCTCGGTAGAACGCACGCTGCTGCCGGGGCAGGACGGGCAGGCATAGCTGATCGCAATGGCTGGAATGGTGTATTCTCCGGGGGCATAGAATGTTACTCGGCCGGTGATGACAAGGGGGCTTTTCGTGACTGCTTTTGCAGTATCATACGGGTCAAAGGTGCAGTCAAACAGCTCCTTCTGCAGATTTGGCGGCCGCAGATTCAGTGTTGCAAGTGAGCTTGGATCGATGCTGACCCGGTCGGAAAAAGTAATGGTGAGCTGGAACGGTATGCTGTTGCCGATGTTCCCTCCGCTCATGTGAAGAGACAAGCTGGCACTGATCGATGGTTTGATCTCAACCAGAGAGGGTGTCGCCCTGAGCACCCGTATATCTTCTGCCAGCAGGTTAAGCGCCTTGAAATAGGGTAGCGCGGTAACGTCAACAGCGTAGCGATTTTCTTTTTCATCGAATACCACATGGGCCGCGTTGAGCAGCGCCTCGCGCTCTGCCGCGTCAGCGCCTGTTTTCCACTCCAGCTGAAATACAGTGAAAAATGCGAACGTTTTATTCTTCAGGACCAACGTCGGGTGGACGTATTTGACTGTTTCATCCTGACTCACCTGGGTGATAAGCTGGCGTATATTTTCAAGCTTCAAGCCATCACGCATCCTGAAAAAGCAGGCGTCTTCAGCGAGATTGGGGTCATACAGGTACTCGCTGAGACGATCATGGGCGAGTAAGACAGCCTTGGCTTTCTCCTGGATAAGACTGTCGTTGCTGGCGCCAAAATCAACACTATCAGCGTTGTCGCCCGGATTAAAGACAACCGTGAGCCAGCGCTTGCCAATCTCCGGTATGACCCTTGTCGCGTCACGATAAAACCATACAGAGTCAAAAGAAAAGGGAGCGGCGATCTTTTGCTCGTTGGTTGCGGAACTGGAAATGGCCACCGCTTCAGAGGCAGCAGCTGCGGGCAGGGCAACAAGCAGGGAAAGCACTAGGATTGTAAAGTATATATTGAGCCAATAATTCATGGTATGCCTACCTGCTAGAAACTTGAAGGAGGTCTCTTCATAAACTCATTGATTTTCTGCGCAAAATCTTCTGCCGGGCTGATGGTTACAAGATCGATGCCCGCGCGGTTCAGCCGGTTTCTGGTAGCTGCACGCAGCCGGCTCATCGTATCATTGTACTCCTGCCATTTGCTGAGATCGAGCGCCACCGTTGTGCCGCTTTCATAATCATAGAGCGGCAAGATTCCTCTCCCATTGGGCGGCAAACCGATTTCGCATTCCTCAAGCACCTGAACAGCTTTTATCTCATGCTTATTGGTTCCGTGTACCGTGTGGTGAAAGTTGTAGCTGAAATCAAGCGGATACATGAAATCAGATAGAATGAAGGTGAGGCTTTCCGGAACTTCATTGATAAGCTTGGTCAAAGCGAACGCCAGGTTTGTCGTACCGCAGGCAACAGGCTCGGCATGCACAATGGCTTCGAGAATCTCCATAAAATTAGCTCTGCCCATGCGCGGCGGAATATACTGAACAATCTCGTCGGCGAACAGAATCAGGCCGCAGCCGTCATTACTCAGGACAGCGCTGTATGCCAGTGACACGGCAATGTGCGCCTGGAGCAGCTCCTTCCGGCCAAAATGTACCGACCTGCTGATATCGTACAGGAGCATGACGTTGAAATAGCTCTCGGCAAGAAACTCCCGCACAAAATATTTTCCGGTTTTTGCCTTTGCCTTCCAGTCGATATTTTTATACGGATCGCCGGGTTCAAGCTCCCGGAGCGACCAGAATTCATAGCCCAGGCCTTTGAAGATACTTTCCCAGTCGCCGGGGAACGGTGAATGCACCCGGTGATTGATAAATATTTCCAAGAGCTCTTTCTTGGATAGCAGGCTTTTTTCTGATTTGGCCTTGGGCATCAGTACGGCTCGATGATTTTCAGGATTTCCTGAACGAGCATGTCGGCGTTGATCTGCTGCGACAGCGCCGTGCTGTTGAGCAGTATGCGATGCCTGAGCACATGCACGGCACAGGTCGTTACATCGTTAAAATTGACATAGTCCCGCTGCTGGCTGAAGGCGAAAGATTTTGCCAACGCCAGAAGCGATTCAGAGGCCCGCGGTGACGCTCCGAGCCTGATATACTGATGAATATCCGCGGTTAGCTGTTGCGCGGCATAGGTCTCGCGCGGCCGTGTGGCAATACAGATATTCAGTATGTAGCTCATGACTTTCCGGCTCACCCGTACCTGGTCATGGATGAGCTGCTGGATGGCCGTTATATCATCAAGGGTAAGAAGCGTTTTTATGTCAGCTTTGAGCTGGTCAAAGTTGGTGTTTTTTCTCCGTATCAGCTCAAATTCCTCATCCTTTTGCGGGTAACCGACATCATATTTCACCATGAAACGGTCAACCTGGGATTCGGCTAACGGATAGGTGCCGATCTGCTCAATCGGATTTTGCGTAGCAAGCACTATGAACGGATGCGGGATATCGTAGCGCAGGCATTCAACCGTTACTTCCTTCTCCTGCATCGCCTGCAGCAGGGCGGATTGGACCTTCGGCGAGGCCCGGTTTATTTCGTCGGCAAGGAAGACATTGCAGAAGATCGGGCCAAAATAAAATTCGAACTTCCTATCCAGCTCATTCCATATCATCGTGCCGGTGATATCGCTGGGCATCTTGTCGGGAGTAAACTGGAAGCGCTTGAAATTACCGCCGATCACGTTTGCGAACGTTTCGACCGCAAGGCTTTTTGCCAGCCCTGGCACGCCCTCGAGCAGGATATGCCCCTTGGAAAGAAGCGTCAAAATCATCAGGCTGATCATTTCTTCCTGACCAATAACTACTTTGGCGATTTCAACTTTTATCTGCTGAATCTTGTCAGCGTAGCGGTCAAAAAGCTCTTTAGTGGTGCCGTCGACTGCGATACTGTCCTGCATATCGATTCCCTTTACATATATTCAAACTGTTTTCGGTGCTTTACGATCAGGTAGAGAAAAAACGGTCCACCAAGCATTGAGGTAATAATACCCACCTTCAGATCAACTGCTACGATAAGCCGCACAAAAAGGTCTGCGTAGATAATAAAAACCGCCGCCAGCAGTCCGGAAAAAAATATCAGCTTCCGGTTATCCGGCCCGACAAGGCTGCGCATGATGTGCGGCGCAACCAGCCCGACAAAGCCGATAACCCCCGAGACGGCAATGGCGCCGCCGGTTTCAATGGAAGAAAAGAGCAGGAGCCAATTGCGGGCACGCTTTATATTGACCCCCAGGTTTGCCGCGGTTTCATCTCCGAGCATGAGAATGTTTAGATCCTTGGCAAAGAACAGGGCCCCCAACAGCGCTATACCAGTAGTCGGAATGATTATATGGACATGCTCCCAGGAGCGGTTATTGAGGTCTCCCATGAGCCAGTTAACGATCACCCGCCCCACATCAAACTCCCTGGTGCTCAAGGTGATGATAAAGGACGTGAGCGCGCCAAGCACCAGATTGAGGGCAATGCCTGCAAGCAGCAGCGTCGATATGGAAGTCCGCCCCCGTGAGGTCGCAATGGCAAAAACCACCACCAGGGTAAGTATGGAAAAAATGATGGCGGCACAAGGGAGTACTATAAGCGAACTTGATGCCAGACCCAAATAAATGGCCAGCACGGCACCCAGCGCGGCTCCCGAATCAATGCCCATAACACCGGGGCTGGCCATGGGGTTCTTGAATATTCCCTGCATTATCGTGCCTGCGCCGCCGAGGGAAAAACCGACCAGAAGCGCAACCAGAAAGCGCGGAAGCCGTCCGTCCCAGACAATGGCAGCTTCAACGTCATTGATGATGCCGTTATAGAGTCCCAATTTCGATAAAATAATCATTGGCACATGGGAAACGGAAATCGGCCATGAGCCTGATGTCAAAGCAAGTAAGCCTCCCGTAATAATCAGGGCTGTTAAGGCTGAAAATATATACATGTCCTTTTTATTCATAACGGTTTACGGGACTGCCGGTAGATGATGCCTGCGAGAAAATTCGCGCTCAGAAGCATATACTGGGATTCAACTCTCAGATACTCACTGGGAACGTAATACACGGAGCCGCTTTTAATGGCTCGGGCGTATGACAGCACCTTGTTTGAAATAAGCAACTCTTTAAGCTTGCTGCGACCGGGAACGATAATGACATCCGGGTTCCACTTGAGCAGGGTTTCATAGTCGATCTGCGACCAGGATTTTATTCCCTGTTCTGCCCCGACATTGACGGCGCCGATTATTTTACAGATCGAGGTAAAGTTGGATGATGAGCCGGGAACATAGCCGCCCTCATCATAGTACAGAACACGGATTGGCCGAGCTCTCCGGGGAACCTTCGCCTTCAACTCCCGGGTCTTTGTATCTATACGTTGTACCAATGCCCGCGCATTACTCTCTTCACCGACAATGTTTCCCATGAGCAGAATCTGCTCTTTAATTGACTCAATTGTTCCAAAGTAACCAAGGTCAAAGCTTTGGATCTTAGCCTGTGTAAGTTTTTCCTTGAAATCAGCACTGGAATAAAACACGGTAAAAACCAGGTCAGGCTGATAGCCGATAACCAGTTCCGTCTGCTTTGATTTAAAAATCGGCCCTCGCGCTCGCACCTTGTCAGCGATGAAGCTCGAGGCCGGATCAGCAGCAAATTCGTTAAAGGCAACCAATCGCTCACGCGGGCAGATAGCCCACAATATTTCAGCAACGCCCACTGCGTGCGGTATTATCCGCATCGGCTTCTTCTTTAGTACAAAGGTTTTTGCTTGTTGCTGGAACGTGTCAGTCTTGAAATCAAAGGTTTTCAAGGTATAGCGTATTTCCCGGGGCCATGGGCCCTCAACTTTCGGCTTGCCCCTGACAAAGCTCAGCTCATTTTTCAATCTTTCCATCTCAAGCGGTGGAACTGTTTTTTGATCGCTGCCCGCTGCTGAAGATGCCGCGCCGGCAATGAGCGAGAAGGCCAAACAACATGCTGTAAAAATCAGACAGGTATGCCTGGCAGCAGTTTGAATGATTTTACCTGTAAAAATCAAGAAAGGTGGTGTCATTGTGTCTGTATTCCCTCATATGTACCTGAAAAACCTCTCTGATGTTTTCCTCGGAAAAGGCATCCTCCGGCGTGCCTGAATAGAACAGCTTCCCATGACATAGTATGGAAATTGTATCACAAAAGTTTCTCGCCAGATTCAGGTCATGAATGGACACCAGGATGGTTTTGTTTTGCTCCTTAAACTCGTCTAACACTTTCACAATCTCCAGTGAGTGTTTCACATCAAGCTCCGAGGTCGGCTCATCAAGCAGGATCAGAGACGCCTCTGTCGCAATGGCTCTGGCGATTATTGCCAACTGCCCCTCTCCCCCGGACAATTCGTTGATGTTTCTGTCTTTCAATGCATAGATGTTGGTCTGCCGTAAGGCCCGTTCGATTATTTCCCGGTCTTTTTGCCGCAAACCTTCAAAGCGTCCCAGGTGCGGGTTGCGTCCCATGGAAACAATGTCAAAGACTGATATAGGAAAACCGATGGCTGTGTTTTGCGGAACCAGGGTAACTAGCGTACTCAGCTCTTTTCTTGGTATTTCAGTATAGTCTACACCATTAATTACGATAGAACCGGACTGCGGCTCCCAGATCCTGCAGATATTTTTTAACAGGGTGGATTTTCCGGAACCATTTGGTCCGATGATGCCATGGATCTTGCGGGACTCAAAACGCGCAGAGATACCGTCAAGAATCTTTTTCCCATCCAGTGAAAAATGAATAGTGTTTACTTCAAGCATAGTAACCCAGCAGCAAGCGGTGCCTCACGAGCACAGTTTTAATTTGTAGGTAACGGGAAGAATGAATTTGGAGATAACGACACAGAAGAACCCGCTATAGACGGTACAACTTATAATTGGTGCCGTCAGATCGGGCGAAAACTCGCTGGTTATACCTAATGCCGACCAGATAAAAAGCTGCCCCAGCAGCAGCTGAAAGTTTTGAGCCAGAGTGTAAATAACCCAGAAATTTTGTGAAAGTTTTACGTTGTCGCCTCTGCGTATTTTGATCTCGATGATTTTAAACCAGGTCCGGCCCTCGATTATTTGCGATGATCCGTCGCAGACATGATGCAGCAGGTAAATCGCCACCAGCAGATAGGCCTTAAAGGATAGGCCCGCAAAAAAGTACATGAATACCGGCGGGAAGCAGAGTAAAAGGCAGACAGCACCCAGGGACTGCCCCAGCGCAATTCCAACCTGTACCCTGATCAGGCGACCGATCTGCCTTGTTGCGTCACGCGCTGCTTCCAGGTGATCTATAAATTCAGAAGTATAGGTACTGGAAATCATGGTTATGCCCGGATAGGCATATTTCACAACAATACCAAGAATAGCGGCAACTTTGAACTCCTGTTCCGCCATGGAAAACATGGTGTAGAGAATGACGCCGTCAAGGATGTTTTTCCCAACGGTATAGCAGATGTTCCCAATTTCCCCATAACGATAAAAGGGAACGGAGAGCAGCGCCGCGATATAAAGTTTTATTTTCTGGGAGAGAGGAGGGGTGATATGGTCAGAGTGAGCTATCGGTTGCTCGTTATTCATAGACAGAAGCTCGATTCATTGTGTGCGTATCGGCTTATCACTTCGACAATTAAACATCACAACCCTGATGCAGGGGCACGGCGCGCCGTGCCCCTGCCATTGATATGTTTAATTGCCCCCGTAATATTTCAGGCAGCCAGTTGGACAAGGATGAAAGAAAGCCCCAAAGAGGCACCGTTACGCGACCTCTTCGGGGCTGAATCTCTTTAGATTGCCATCATGCCTTTGAGTAAAGTGACTGTCTGCTTAGCTGCATTTCCCGCACTTGTAGCCTGTTTGGAGATTCCGCTCACCACTTTCACGATATTGTGGTCGACCTTCTTCTCGGCCCAGACTTTTGCCTTGGGTGCAGCAATATACACGGAGAAGGCGTTCTGGCCGGTGCCCGGACGCTCGCCGATTATGTGGATTACGGCACGGGGCTTGTTGGGGTCCGCTTTGGCGAACAGGATATCACCAACCATGTAGCCGGCACGCACACGACCGCTGCTGATAATAATGTTTTTCTTGTCAACGGTCAGACCGGCAGTCTGCAGGTCTTTTCGCAACGCCGTGATATACGGTACCGTATGCTCAGGAGCCATGATTGAATTGGCGTTCAAGCCATCAGATATGACAATCTGCACATCCGGGGCTTTGCCTTGCCACGAATCGCGCAGTTTTTCAAGGGTTGCCACTGACTGCTGATTCAGTTGTTCACCGGTCTCAGGATGCACGATGTAGTTTTCACGATCCTTGGACAGGGTGGCGAGCTGAATTGAATCAGGAACACTCTTGATAAATGCTGGCGTGAACTCCGCCCAGATAGCTTTCTTGGCATCCGCGTAGAGTTCCCGGATCCTCTTGTCCAGTTCCGGATTCAGATCCCAAGTATTCTTGCCGTACCCTGAGGCCAGAGGCACCTTGTTTCCGGTCTTGAGCCAGGTAGTGTGAATCGCATCAAACTGCTTCTTGCCTTCAGCCATTATGACCTGCTGAGAGCGCTTGTCGCCCTTGGCTACACGGTACTGATAATAGACCCAGACGGGGTCGCCGAAATGTTTTGTCGGTTTGCCGTTCTTGTCGATAACCTGGATACGCTTGAAGAATGCCCACATGGCATCGTTTACCTTGTAGCCGAATTTATTGCGGATCCGCACATGGTCCTGATAACTGGTGGTCAGATAGCTGAGCATCGGGTCATTCTTGGTGGGAAGGGCCATGAGATAGGCGGGATTTGCCGGCATAATCTGATCGATGCACCAGTCAAGATCATCAAGGCTTACCGACATGTGCAAGGTAGAGCAGATATCAAGACCGGCTGTAAGCCCCTGCAGTTTACCCATTAAGATATCTTCAAGGCAGCAGCGGACCAGCTGTTCCTTAGTCCTGAATATTTCCGGGCCAATGAATCCGGCAACATCGTTAAAATGAGTCCACGCGCCTTCCGGCTGTACTCCGGCAAGTATCTGTTTCAACCCGCGGGCAAAGCCGTACTTGCGGGATTCAAGCACCACCATGTCAACGCCTTCAGCACCGCCATTGGTGAAGTCAGCGCCCTGGCCGGTCTCGTAATACAGCCCGAATCTATGTCCCTGGCGGGATTTTGCGTGGGAGATCATCTTATCAACGGTCACGTCAAATGTTTTATTTGCCACATCAGTTCCGGCAAGGCTCTGGAACATGAAGTCAACCAGTTCCGGCGTCTCTTCAAATAATTCACGCTGTACGTCAACATGGCCTAACACGCACCAGGGAATAGTCCCATTTAATTTGAACACATCGACAACATTCTTGAGGGCTCCCTCTACTTTTGCAACGCTTTCCTTTGTCCCGTCTACCGGATTGGTCCCAATGACCACATCACCGACAGCGTAGGAAAATCCGTCAAATACCTGCCAGACGATTTCTTCCGGGTCATCGGTCGGCGAATTGGGCTGAATTCTGGCCCCCATATAGCCCTTGGCTCCAAGCTTGCTGCCCGGCAGGGGATTAAAAATTTTCTTATTGACCGCAATCAGCTCCTGATTGCTCATCAGCTTGGGCAGGCAACCGACCACCTCGCTGTTCATACCGAACATGACCGCCTTGATTTGCGATTCTGATTTGGCCAGAAGAAAGGTTTTCATCTGTCCCATTTTCCAGTCTTTAATCTTATTGTACTGGGCCGAGTTCGTTGATTTGGCGATAAATTTGTACAGGTCGTCATTCAGTAAGGGATGGTTGGTTATGTCCTTGATTTTGGTATTGGCCAGAAGCTTCCGGGCATTTTCCCTGCTGGCATTGGTATCGGCACCAACGCCGATAGTCTTGTCACCCTCCTTGAAGGGATTTGCCGCACCGATAACCTGCTGATACAGTTTCTGGTCAAAAGAACCATTGACTCGTGTTATATATTTAAAAACATCCTCTCCAGGCTTAACGTCCTTAATAGTAACGGCATCGCTGTTCGTGCTGAGAGCTAAAACCCCGAAGCAAAGCATTGCGATAAACAAGATAAATCGTTTCATTCTCTGGGTCCTCCCTTACCAGTTAAATTACTGCGCCACTTCCCCATCAGCTAAATTGCCAGGTCGAAAATAATTCCCCCATACACGAAGTTGTTACTGTCACTGTAGCTTACGCCCCTGATTTCGCGTGACGCGTCTCCACTGAGCGGAAACGAGTACTGGATATTCGGCTTGACCGAGAGGTAGTTGTTCAGGGGGATCTTCAGGCCGGCCGAAATATTGCCGTCATGGAAATTGGCGAAGGTGTTGTCTGACTTGTCGTGCAAGTAACTGACCCAGCCCCCCACATCCAGGGACCAGTCCTTGTTGACGGGGAAGCTGTGAGATACGCCAAGACTGAAGTACCAGGCTTGTCCAATCTCTATTTCGTTATAGACAGTGAATGTTGGTTTAAGAATGGTATCCAGCCCGAGGGTCAGAAAGAGTTCCTGGTTTTGATATGGCTGGTAGTTGTAAAGGATCCAGCCCACGGTATAGTTCAGTTTCCACGGCTCATAGGAGTTGCTGTACGAGAGCGTCACATCCGTTTCCTGAAGTCTGAATTTCCCGTGATTGTCGCTCCCTGCGAAGCGGGTGTCCAGATCGGCCCAGAGATTTACAGCAAAACCCTTGTAGCCGACGGTCATGGTGGGGAAGATGACCAGACTGCCCCTGCTCAGCTCGTATCCGCGCCAGATGTATTGGGAGTAGAGCGATACGTTAAGGTCGGCAGTAAGGTCTTCCGGGATCACTTTCCCAGCGGGTTGCGCCGCCTCGGCCTTCACACACGATGGATCCACTGCCACGTCCTGCGCTTGGGAAAAGGTTCCCAGACCCATCGCCATGACAATCAAGAAACTCAAAGAAATTACCCTTAGAGATACCTTCATAGTGCCCTCCTTGTCATTTTTTTCAGTTTTTTACTCCCGTACCTTGCTCGTCCCCTGATTCTCCTGAAGCTCCTGAAGCTCCTTTATTTACTGTTGCTACTGTGCTCATCACACCCTTTCCAAACGCTTCCCTGGCGATGACCGCGGGTCTCCAGTCTGCGAACGTCACTTCTTTCTCAGTTTTTTGGCCTCCTCCCACATTTCGCCGTAGGCTTTTTCCGTCTTTTCGCTCATGACCTGCCAGATTGCAACGGTCTTGAAGTAGGCATTGTCACCCACATGGAAGAGGCTCTTTTCCGTCGGAGTCAACAGGTCTCCGGCAACATTTACTACCGGTGAAACGCCCTGATTCTTGACGACCGCCGCCTGGGCTGTTTGTGAAAGCTGGAGATTTATCCATTCTTCACAGAGCTTCTTCTTTTCCCCTTTTGCTGCCTTGGTTATGCACCAGTAATCAATCCAGGCCGTTCCCCCTTCTTTCGGAGCGGCAATTTTCCACTTCCCGCCCTTTTTGTTTGCCTGAGCCGCAGCAAAGCCCCAATCAGTGGCAAGAGCTAACTTGGGGAACTCCTCAGGGTTTGCAGAACCATCCCAAAGGCTGTATGCATTCAAGGCCAGAACGTTCAGCTTTTCCTGGATTTTCTTTCGATCCAGTTTGTCGATATCGAATATCTGATCGTATCGGTACCCCAGAGCAAGTGCGGTAATCCAGATATTGCATTTGGGGAAGTTGTTATTAATGGTGTATTTCCCCTTGTATTTCGGATCCCAGAATATGTTCCAGCTTTGCGGGGCCGCTTTCACGACCTCGGTGTTGTAATCCAACCCGTACGGGCCACAGTTGTAGGGAACTCCGTAGCGTTTATTTCGATGGATAAGAGACTGATCAGCCGCAAAAAAAGGGATCATTTTCTTCGCGTTGGGGATGTTTTTCAAATCCACCTCTGCAAGCAAATAGTTCCCTTTTTTAAAGCAGTTGAATCTTGGTGTCTTGGCCAGATCCGCCGGCGGAGAGATCAGGTCAGCGGTACCATCCTTCGCCGCCTGGTAAAATTCATCCTGGTCGGTCGGATAATCGGTCTTGACCTCGACGTCTATTTTATATTTCTTCTTTATCAGATCTTTAAATTCCTTCACGACCGAGGCATCTGCATATCCTTCCCAGCAGGTGATCCGAATGGTCTCCTTGTGGGCAGCCCGAGAGGCATTGCTTCCCCAGAAAGCAACCACGATGAAAATGCCGAGGGACAACAGGGATATCCTTTTCATAGAATCTCCTTTTTTTCCAATGACCGCCTATGGTGATGTTGCACAGGAGTTTCGTGCTAATGAGATCGATCTTTTTCCCACCCCATACATGCCAATTGGCAACGGTGATAGAGACCGAAGAGGAATAGTGTGTGGTTCCGGAACATTCACCGAAGAGAGGTAATGAATTAATTGTCTAATGATATTCAGGATTGTCAAGAACAAATAGTATGATGCTCACTATATTATTTCTTCAGTTGTATCCGGGAGCAGGTACTTTTTGGTCTCTGTAAACCTGAAAAGAGCTGGGGAAAGCAGCAAATTGCGGGGAAAAAAGAAGGGGCTACGGCATGGACCGTAACCCCTTGTTATTATTGGCGCGCTCGGAGAGATTCGAACTCCCGACCGACGGATTCGAAGTCCGTTGCTCTATCCAGCTGAGCTACGAGCGCGTAAATCTGTCCATATACTGAAATGCCGCGGAAAACGCACGGCATACTTGTTGACACTTTATCCCAAGAGCGGAAAGGAAAGCAAGATCATTCTTCCCGCCCTTGTGGGCGCAGAACATTCTGCTATCCTTTCTCCATGCTTTTGGAAATGCACTCCCATACCGCGGAACATTCACGCTGCAGCTCTATTGCTGCATCAGAACTGGTCCGACAGTCCTTTGCCAAGGGATTGCAGGGCATCGTCTTCACCGATCACCACTATCTCTGGAGCGACGGAGAGCTCCTCCAGGTCCGCCGTTTAAGTGCGGTTCCGGACCACTTCCTGATCCTCTCCGGCCAGGAAGTCGCGACCCCGGAGGTAGGTGATGTTATCGTGTATGGAGCCTGCAGGCTGTTCTCGCGTCGCACCTCACTCGGAGAAATCCGCGGAACTTCCCCCGAGGCCGCATTGGTCTGGGCGCACCCATACCGCAAGGGACGAAGACCCGACGATGCTTCACTTCTTCTTCCCTTGCTGGACGCTGTGGAAATCTTCAGCTCAAATCATTCGGTACGTGAAAACAGCCAAGGGCTCAGGGACTGGCACCGCCTGCGTTTCACTGCCATTGGAGGAACCGATACCCATGGGAATGGCTATGCCGGCCTCTATCCGACCCATTTCGACCATCAGGTAGACAACATTCCTGAGCTTGCTGCTGAGATTCGAAAAGGCCGCTGCCGACCGTTTCTGAAGGAGATTCCCCGCTCGGGAGCCGGCAGTCTGGTAACCGAAGTGACCATAGGCGCTAAGGGCTTCGACGAAGTTCGGGAGCGAATTATCATTAGGGACATCACTAGCCGCCACAAATGGGATGTGGCCGACCGCGCCTTTCATGTCGAAGAGCAGCTCAGCCGGCAGGGCTTCGCAAGCGGCCCCTATCGGGTTCCGGTTCCTATCGACCAGGACCACGACTCCATGACCCTCATCGAGCAAGGCATCAGGGGGAAATCTCTCTTCGATAAAATCCTTTCCGCTTCACGGGAAGACGGCCGGCACTATGTCCGCATGGCTGCCCAGTGGCTGGCGAAACTCCATGTCTGCCGCCTCACCCTCACCCCTGCCGATGAATTTCTGTCTCGTGAACCCGATCGCCTGGGAAAGTACCTGAAACGTTTTACCGCCATCAACCACCGCCATGCCCGAAGAGCGGAAGAAATACTGTGCGCCATACAAAAGGAAGAGGTGAGACGTTATACGGGCAATCCTGAGTATCTTGTCCAGGGACACGGCGACTTTCACCCAAAAAACATCCTGATCGGACAGGACATTCAAGAAAAGCGGGATACCCTTTTCGTCGCCGCCATAGATTTCGAAAGCTCATTGCGCCTCCCGCCTGCCTTTGACGCAGGTTGTTTTCTGGCGCAGTTCCGGAATCAGTTTTTCCACCATGAGGATATCATCCGGAATTTCCCCGATAAAATCTTTCTCACGGCCTACCAGGAGGCTTCCGGAAACAGTGAGGATGATTTTCCCACCCAGGTGGAGCTATTTCGCGCCCGAGCAAACATGAGTATCGCGGCATATCTCATCAAGCTCGGCCTTGGCGACAGTAGCGACCTGTGGAGAGTTCTCCTGGAAGCGGAAAAGGCCCTGACAATCGCTGAAACAAAATAATATTCCGTTTTTTTGCTGGCATAGGCACGTTTTCCAGCTATACTAAGAAATCAGGAAAATAACGTAAGGAGGATCCTATTCATGATAAGCAAAAAAATGGTTCAGTCACTGAACAAACAAGTCAATAACGAGATTTATTCCGCATATCTGTACCTCTCCATGTCGTCCTACACCAACCACATAGGACTGAAGGGAGCCGCAAACTGGTTTATGGTGCAATACCAGGAAGAAATGGTCCACGCCATGAAAATCTATGATTATGTCAACAGCCAGGGAAACCATGTCCAACTGGCGGCGATTGCCGCCCCTCCGGCTGAATACGGGACGCTTCTTTCCATGTTCGAGCAGACCTTGAAGCACGAGCAGTTCATCACCAACTGCATCAACGAACTCATGGATCTGGCGGTAAAGGAAAAGGACCATGCCACCCAGATTTTCCTCCAGTGGTTCGTGACCGAGCAGATCGAAGAAGAAGGAAACGATAATGATATCATCGCCAAACTGAAACTGGTGGGCGACAGTCCTCAGGGACTTATGATGGTTGACAGAGATTTGGCCGCACGCGTCTTCGTATCCCCTGCAGCAACTGCCGCGTAAGCAACGGGCTTCTCAGGAAAGGATAGCCCCATGAAAGTAAGACTCTGTGACAAAAACAAGGGAAAAGCCAAGATTGCCAAGCGGCTTGAAGAAGAAATCCCTGAACTCGATCTCAAGATAAAGAAGTGTATCGACTTGTGCGGTGACTGCTCAAAAGCCAAGATTGCCCTGGTTGACGGAAAAAAAGTCGTAGCTGATGATGTTGACGATCTCGTGCGCAAGATTGGAAAGTCAGCCAAAAAGAAATGATCCTCATCCGTGGGGGGATACCCTCCCCCCACGCGCTTCCCTGCCCACCCCATCTGCTCTCTGTGAAACAATTCTTGTGCCCGCCCTTCCGCAAAGCAGCAGTAATTTTCGGGAAACAAAGTATACAATAGCTGACTGCAATCCCGCGCCACTCATTCCCGTGTCACTGCCGGAATAATTGACATATTTTGTCGGGTATGTTATTCGGTAAAAATAGAAATCCTCACCATGATTGTGGTCAACAAAAGGGGCTTCCATGTTCAGAAGGATGCGGGAAGACATACAGGTAGTATTCGAAAGGGATCCGGCGGCACGAAGCGTCCTCGAAGTAATCTGCTGCTACCCAGGATTACATGCCGTCTGGCTGCACAGGTTTTCCCATTGGCTGTGGATTCATGACGCAAACTTTTTCGCCAGACTGGTTTCCCATGGAGCACGATTCCTGACTGGGATCGAAATCCACCCGGGAGCCACCATCGGCAAAGGTGTTTTTATCGACCACGGCATGGGTGTTGTAATCGGCGAAACCGCTGAAATCGGAAACAACGTAACCCTCTACCATGGCGTAACCCTCGGAGGCGTCAGCCTTGAACGTGTCAAGCGCCATCCGACGATTGGCGAAAACGTCGTCATCGGCTCGGGCGCAAAGGTGCTTGGTCCGTTCACCGTTGGCAAAGGAAGCAGGATCGGATCCAATTCGGTTGTCATCAAAGAGGTCCCCCCCAACTCCACAGTTGTCGGCGTTCCCGGCAGGATGGTTATGGCCGCCGAAATACGCGCGGACAAGACCGATCTGGAACATGGCAAAATGCCAGACCCGGAAGCCAAGGCAATCGCCTGCCTCTTCGATCAGATCAGGGAACTAGAACGAAAATATAACGAATTGGCACAGGACCATGAGGCCCTGAAACGACGGCTGAATGGGTAGTTCTGAGATGGAAGAAAAATCAAACAGCCCAAAGCGGATAGCAGTGGCCATGAGCGGAGGAGTCGATTCATCGGTTACCGCGGCCCTCTTGACGGAACAGGGGCACGACGTGATCGGCATTACCATGCGGGTCTGGAACCCTTCGGCTGATTGCGGCTCCCGAGACGAGGCAGAAGCCAGTTGCTGCTCACCGGACGATGTGCGCGATGCCAGCCGAATCGCGGACCAGCTCGGTATTCCTTTTTATGTGGTCAATTTTGAAGACGAATTTCGTCGACTCGTTATTAACGATTTTATCAGTGAATATTATCGAGGCCGGACACCAAACCCCTGCGTCCGCTGCAATGAACTCGTCAAGTTTGGCCTATTGCTGGAAAAGGCCAGAGAGTTAGGCGCCGATTTTCTGGCAACCGGCCACTATGCGCAAGTGGAAAAGGGTGACGACGGCTTCTACCACCTGTTGAAGGGGCTCGACCCGAAGAAAGATCAATCCTATTTCCTCTTTGCCCTCACTCAGGAGCAGTTGGCAAGAACCTTGTTTCCCCTTGGCGGACTCACGAAGCTGGAGGTCCGTGCCCTGGCATCTCGCTTTGAACTCCGCGTTGCCGAAAAGAGCGAAAGCCAGGAGATCTGTTTCATCCCCGATGACAACTATGTCCGCTTTCTCGAAGAACAAAAGGAAACCGAAAACCTTTCCGGTTCTATCGTGGACCAGAAAGGAAACGTACTGGGCCGGCATCATGGCACCTACCGCTATACGGTGGGACAGAGAAGAGGGCTTGGCATCGCCTGGAAAGAACCCCTCTATGTCCTCGGCGTTGATGCGAAACGGCGTGAAGTCATCGTCGGCCCCCATGAAGAACTCCACAAGGAAGGGCTGAGAGCTTCCGATGTCAATTGGCTGAGGCCAAAGCCGACAACAGAATTTTCCACCACCTGCCGGATCCGCTATCGTCACCAGGCGGTAACCTGTCGTGTCACCCCGCTGTCGGACAACCGGGTTGAGGTACATTTCACAGAGAAGGAAAAATCGGTGACCCCAGGCCAGGCGGTTGTTTTCTATGACGGAAACCGGGTGCTCGGCGGGGGTTGGATCGAAGAAGGACTATGAAGAAAATCTCCTTTGTAACCCTTGGCTGCAAAACCAACCAGTTTGAATCCGCCGCTATGATGGAAGCAGCCCGCAAAGAAGGCTACCAGGTCGTTTCCACGGGAGAAGCAGCCGACATCTGCGTCATCAATACCTGCACGGTAACGGCCAGGACCGATGCCGAGTCCCGCCGCCTGATCCGGAGGGCCCTCCGACAAAACCCTGCCGCCCGAATCGTCGTCACCGGCTGCTATGCCCAGAGCGCACCCGATGAAATCCGCACCATGCCCGGTGTCGCGCTGATCATCGGCAACACCGAAAAACGTGAACTTCTGCACCTGCTGCGGAAGCTTGGCGAAGAGCAGCAGATCAAAGTAGCCGACATATCCCAGGTCCATAAAACCGGCCCCCTCATACTCGAAACCTTCGCGGAACATACCAGGGCTTTTCTCCAGGTGCAGAACGGCTGTGACTCCCGTTGCTCCTACTGTATCGTGCCCCATGTCCGGGGTCCCAGCAGAAGCGTAGGCTTAAACGATGCCCTGGAAGGCATCCGGACCTTTGCCCGACAAGGCTTCCAGGAAGTAGTACTGACGGGGATCCACCTCGGCGCTTTCGGCCTCGATCTTTCCCCGCCATCCAGCCTGCTGGAGCTCCTTTCCCGCGCCGACCGGGAAAGGATCGTCCCCCGCCTGCGACTCGGCTCCGTCGAACCAACGGAAATTTCCGCTGAACTGATCGAGCGCATTGCAGCCGGACCGACTATCTGTCCACACCTCCATATCCCGCTCCAGAGCGGTGAAGACGGAGTGCTGGCGGCAATGAACCGTCCCTACACCAGCGGCTTTTTCCGTGAACTGGTTGATAAACTTACCGCAGCCGCCCCCTCTCTCTGCCTTGGCACCGACATCATTGCCGGTTTCCCCGGCGAGACCGAGGAGGCATTCGAATGCGGCTACCATTTTCTGGAAGAACTCCCCCTTGCCTACTTCCACGTCTTTCCCTTTTCCCCACGGCAAGGAACACCAGCGGCAACCATGCCGGACCGGGTTCCGGCAGCGGTGATCAAGAAACGGGCCGAAGCGCTCAGAACCCTTTCTTCCAGCAAAAAAAGGGCCTATTTCGAGAGCTTTCTTGGCAGGGAGGTCCTGGTGCTCATCCAGGAAAAACGAAAAGACGGAAACTCAAAAGGGCTTTCCAGGAACTACCTTTCCGTATCGATCCCGGGACACGGCACACCAGTCAACACCGAAGTTACCGTGCGGATTACCGGGATCGACAAAGATCAGCTGCTCGGCGTCGTTGTCCGGTAATCCCATCATGCAACAATAGATGACATTTATTGGTAGGGGCAGGCCCCTGTGCCTGCCCTTGTGGAGGACGGCCACGGGGGCCGCCCCTACGCGGCAGTCGACTCGTCTTTATATCTCTACGGAACTGGCACCCTCCCTGCGGAGATTGAGATCAAGCAGGTGGCGGGGCTGAACATTTGACAATGCTCGCAGCATGCTCCGTTTCACATGGGGATTATCCTTTTCCAGGGAGCTGAGGAGTTCTTTCATCTTCTTTCGCTGCAAATCAGCACCACCGCAGACAGGGCAGCGGCAGCAAACGACCGAATAGCCGTTTTTCCTGGCAAAGGGAATGATATCCTGCTCTTGCACATAGACCAGCGGACGGATGACTGTGGTTTCTCCGTTATCGGCCAGCATCTTCGCCGCCATGGCCTTCAGCGACCCGACAAAAAACTGGTTCAAGAGCAGGGTCTCGATGAAATCGTCCAGGTGATGCCCGAGCGCCAGCTTGTTGCAGTTGAATCGTTGGGCAAGGGTATACAGCACACCCCGTTTGAGCCGTGCGCAGATGGAGCAGTACGATGAACCGGGGCGCCTTTTCTCCTGAATAATGTCGTAATGATCGGTTTTTTCCATGTGGTAGGCAAAGCCATGCGCGGCAAGATGCCCTTCGATAATGTCGGCACGATACCCGGGATAGCCCGAATCTATATTGATGGCCAGAATTTCGTAGCGAATAGGCGCTCTCTTGCGAAGAGCCTCCAGGATGTGCAGCAGGGCGTAGGAATCCTTCCCCCCGGAAACCGCAACGGCAATCCGATCACCTTCCTCGATCAGCCCGAAATCAGCAATGGCCCTGCCCACCGCATTCTTTATTTTCTTGTAGAGTTTTTCTTCTGCTAACACAACTCGTACTCCTCTTCTGTGTAATTATTAGCAAACATTCCGTTTCCTGAAAAAATACAATCTTCCCAGGTAAACCCTCCTGTCCTCCCCATAGGCTAAGGGAAGGAACGTTACAAGGGAAGCGTGGCGAAGAAATTCTGCGCCTCTTTCTTACCTCCTCTTAAAATCACAGAAAATTCCTCGAACCCGATTAAGTGGCACCGCGACACCGTACCGGAAACCAAGAAAAAAAGTCAAGTTTCCCGACTCTGAATTTTTCCCTTTAAACGCCAGGATCGTCACTTGCCCGGAATCCGCTGCTCTGCTATTGTGATGGAAGACAAACTTACCAGCCACCACACTATCCCGTATGCAAAGGCCGCCCAGGAAATGCCCCACAGCCGGTATCAAATCATCGAGGTCGCGGTTCCCCTCCCCGTTGACCGAACATTTCACTACAGTGTCCCGGAATCCCTCAGAGGCAAGGTTCAACCGGGTGTCCGTGTTCTTGTCCCCTTCGGACGCAGAAAACTGACCGGTTATGTGCTGGGATCAACCGCATCCACTGCCGGGAAATTAAAAGATGTCATTGAGATACTTGATACCGAGCCCCTTTTCACCACACGTGAAATCGCCTTTTATCGCTGGATTGCCGCCTATTACCTCTACCCGCTGGGGGAGGTAATCAAGACGGCTTTGCCCTCGGGCATCAACATCGAAAGCCGCCGAAAAATAGTGACCAACGATGACGGCTCGATCTTCACCGAGGAGCATCTCACCACAGGGAAAGGCATTCGCCGGGAACGATTTTACCAAGCAGCCGCAGCCGCAGCGGACGCTTCCGGAATTCGGGGAACAGGCGCCCGCATCCTCCTTTTTCTGCTTGAGAACGGCGAAACATCCCGCTCAAAAATCAGCGAACTATTCCTCAACCCGTCAGCTCCCCTGAAGCGACTGACGGAACTGGGCCTCGTAACCGTCCAAGAACGCGAGGTCTATCGGGACCCGTTCCGCGAAGAAGATGTTACCGCCGAGACATCCTTGAGCCTCAATGAGCATCAGGCCGCTGCCTTTTCCAGAATAGCGGAAACGGTTTGCGCAGCTGAATTTTCACCGTTTCTCCTTCATGGAGTCACGGGAAGCGGAAAAACCGAGGTCTACCTCCATGCCATTGCCCATACCCTGAGTCAAGGCAAACGGGCCCTGGTGCTCACACCGGAAATCGCCCTCACTCCCCAACTGGTGCGAAGATTTCGCGGACGATTTACGGAAGGGATAGCTGTTCTCCATAGCGGGCTGTCCCTTGGCGAACGATACGACGAATGGCGCCGCATCCGGAGGGGAGAGGTCGCCATTGTCATCGGGGCACGCTCAGCCATCTTCGCCCCGCTGGACAATCTCGGCATCATCGTGGTTGACGAGGAGCATGAGGCATCGTACAAGCAGTCCGAAGGGGTTACCTACAATGCCCGGGATCTGGCCCTTGTGCGAGGCAAACTGGAAAAGGCTACCGTGGTACTCGGCTCGGCCACACCCCTCATCACCACCTTCCACGCTGCCAAGGAAGGCCGGATTCATTATCTACACCTTCCGGAACGAGTCCAGGGCCGGCCTATGCCGGAAACCCGGATACTTGACGTCCGTAAGTTGAAAGGTGTCACCTTTTCGCCGGAAATGATTGCAGCCATTGCCGACAACCTCGAAAAGGGCGGGCAAACCCTGCTCTTTCTCAACCGGAGAGGCTTCGCAACATTTCTCCTCTGCAAGGACTGCGGCCATGTCTACCGCTGCCCCAATTGTTCGGTCACCCTGACCCACCACCGGGCGAAACAACGGCATTTCTGCCACTACTGCGACTATTCTCTCCCTGCGCCCTCGGTCTGTCCCGAATGTAACGGCACGGATATCGGTCTTTTCGGTCGCGGCACAGAACGTTTGGAAGACGAGGTAAAGGAACTGTTTCCCGATGCACGGGTCGCCCGAATGGACAGTGATACCACCACCGGCCGTGGCGGACATGCCCGCATCCTGAAGCGCCTGGAAGACGGCAGTATCGATATTCTCATCGGCACCCAGATGATCGCCAAGGGACACGATTATCCCGGGGTAACCCTGGTGGGCATTGTTTCAGCTGACGCAACCCTGAATATTCCCGATTTCAGGAGTGCCGAACGCACCTTTCAGCTGGTCAGCCAGGTCATGGGCCGGGCAGGCAGGGGGGACTCGCCGGGAAAGGTGCTCATTCAGGGAATATCATACGACCATTACGCCCTTTTGAGGGCGGCAGCTCACGACTACGAAGGGTTTTACGAAGAAGAAATTGCCTTCCGGGAAGATGCCGGGTATCCTCCATTCTCGCATCTGGCAATGGTCGTTCTCTCAGGCACAGCCGAAAAGGCGGTTGAAAAGGGCGCTCAGGATGCGGCAAACCATCTGCGGGAAGAACGACAACATCTGAAGATTCGAACGGAAATCCTTGGCCCGGCACCGGCGCCTCTCGCAAAGGTACGCGGCAGATTCCGCTGGCAAATTCTGCTGAAGGCCCGAAATCGTTCCGAGCTGAAACGTCTCCTCACCACCTTTCAGAGGGAATGGACCCCCCCGAGGGTACTACGAATAATCATTGATGTTGACCCGGTGGATACACTCTGACAGGATTAATGGAAAAATATCCGCCTGATCTTGAGGATGTATGCAAAAAACCACCGATTGTCCTTGACGAACCACAAATTAACGGGAGAATTTAATCTGAATGCAATTAAGCGGCGCTATGAAAATGAGTTTTCCTGCTGCTTATTTCTTGTAAAAGAGGATGAAGATGAAAAAACCCGATACGAAGAAAATTCAGAACACCTCGTTACCTACCACACCACAATGGGTTCGCTCGAAAAAGGAAATGACGGAAGAGGAAGTTGAAAAGTTCAAGAACATGAACTGGGAATGGTACTATAACTGTTATCTTTACCTGGATGAATCGTTAGAAATACTGTGCAAAATCTGCGGTGGACTGAATATCTTTCTGCCAAGGGAGATGAAGAAAAAATGCGAGCACTGCGGCATTGAATGCCACCGTTGCG
The DNA here is from genome assembly GCA_003857395.1 of Geobacter sp. Next base: position 5,497 of record RPRC01000096.1, on the reverse strand, counting down.
AAATGAAGGAAAAAGAAGACACCAAAACTTTTCAACCCGAAGAATGAACGCAAAGAAACGTGTCTTCTGTCCAGCGGCGATAGCGGCAGTTGTAACATGACCTGACTTCATCGGCCACACACTCCTCCTCAACATCTTCACAAAAAGAAACGCACTGGAGAGCCTCGTTCGCGGCTCCGGACCAGTCATTCTGCCCACCCAGATACTCTCGGTAACCATTTTCCAGCATTTTCCACATTATTTTGGCCTCCTGCGAGGCTTCTCGGGATCATGTCTCCGTAAGCCGGCTTATCGTCAATCCTGTCATGAAAAGCAAAACACCCTAATGATAGCGTCAACTTTGTAGAGGGAACATAGATCAATTCACTTTCCCTTGCCCTATACTGCATAGTTTGTTATATAGCGTACTGCGACATTAGCGCAAGAACTTCTTGCCGCCATCTGGCACGATCAATGATGTCAAGAATTAGTTCTTACCATCAAAACCGCCTTGGAGGCTCAACATGAAAACGGCTATCCCGTTGATTTTTATGGCATTACTTCTGTTATTCTGCTGTTCTCCGGGCATCTCCTCCGCGGGCTACCACCATATGGGCGAGTCGGACACTCCAAAATTCCTCCAGGCATATCCTGAAAAGGCCGGTACGAAACTCGATAATTGCGTGCTCTGCCACCGCGGCGGGTCGTATAGCCAGGCAAACGGAAAAAAAGTTGAGCTGGGAAGTTGCCAGTGGTGCCACCACACCTTCGGCTATGACGGAAAGGGCGAGATCAATGCCACCCTTAACCATTTCGGAAAGGAGTATCGGGCCAACGGTCGAAACGTGGCAGCCTTCCGGGCCATTGAACAGCACGACTCTGATGGCGACAGCTATTCCAATTTCACTGAAATTGTTGCAGTCCGCTATCCGGGGGACCCGAAAGACGACCTGGCAAAGGTTGTAGCCCCCTATCGCATTTTCACCAGGAAACAACTTCAGTCAATGCCGCAGCATAGCCAGCTGCTACTGATGAACACCGCCAAAGCGGTTGATTCCTATGCCGAATTCTCCGGAGTACCGGTGGAGCACCTCCTCGGCAAAGCGGGGATGGATCCCTCTGCGACCAAAATCACCGTCTACTCCCCGGATGGTTACGCCCAAGGTCACCCACTGGAGTCCGACAGCTCCAGCGACCCCTTCGTGAAAGGTGTGTATCCGGCCGCGACCTACTACTACAACACAGTTGCTGACAAGGATAAAACTCCGGGGGGATGGTGCGATTACCGCTCTCCCAGCATAAAAGGCCTCCGCCATGGAGCAGCGATCCACGTTCACGACGGCCTGAGACTTTTACTGGCGCTTCGTTCCGAAGGAAAGGATCTGCAGCCGGGAAGCCTTGATCGTGCTAACGCATTGGAAAGGGGCAGCCAGGGACCCTATTGCATTGTGGCTCCCCAGAAAACCGCCGGCCCTCCCGACCAGCCCTCTACCAGATCGAGAAACGACATCATCTGGCCATACGACTTTAATCTTGACCACAATGGCGGCTCCTCGACAAAGTGTGCCACCGTCATAAAGGTCGAACCCTTGCCTGCCGGAACCACTGACATTGATGTAACGGAAGCGGGCTGGGCCTACATCGAGCAGAAGAAAATTATTATCTACGGGGCACTTCAGGGTCCGCAACTCGTTGCCCCCGCAAACGGGGCCAGCGGCATCTCATGGAACCCGGCACGCTTCTCCTGGAAAAAAAGCCCGGGCATTGAAGCGAGCGAGGTCACTGGCTACCGGCTTGAATACACCAAGGATGACCCTTCGCAAGCAAGGTGGGAATCCGTGTCAATACCACGGAGACAAACTTCACTGGTCCTGCAGCCGAACACGACCTACTACTGGAGGGTAAGGGATCAGGATAGAAACGGAGGCTCAACAGTGAGCCCGGCCTGCCGCTTCACGACCGGGAATTGATCCTCTGTTTTCTCGATCAAGGTACGATAATTTAATTACTTTGCAACCAGTGGGCCGCTGATTGACACGGTAAACTGACGTCCTCCTGACGAAAACCGCACCCGTGTGGGCAGAATCTCTTCAACTGTTGCCCCACTCACCTGAGCGCCTTCCTTCACCAGGTCGCCATTTATGACGGCACGGCGGGCAGAGGGAGCATCTTGCCAGGCAATTCCCGAAACAGTAAGCCTCGTCAACTCTCCCGTGCTGGAAGCTTCCACGTCAGGTTGTGTGGCTCGTGCCGGGAAAACTTGCTTCGAGGGATTCTGTCCTTCAGGGCGATCGCTCCGCGTCTGCCTTTTGGTCTCCAGGGGAAGCGGCGATGAGTCAGGTACCACTGCCGCCTCAGGTAAGCCCTGAAGAACAGCAGGCTCCGTGAAACTGGTGCCTTGAGAGGCTGCCGACATCTTCGGCGCAGCAGAAAGCGGCCGCTCGGAACTCGGGGCAATGACTTTCGCTTGATCACCGACACCATGTTGGTACCACAAGTACGCTCCAGTTGCACCAAGCAGCAGTCCAAGAGCGACAAGGACTATACTCACCGGCACGGTGCGTCTCGCCTTCCGAATCACCTGCCGCTTATCCCTGACAATCTCATCCGAAATATTAATTGCGCCGCCTTTTCGAGCAGCTTTTTCCTGTTCCAGTTTTTTCAGGGCATCCAGAATAAAACTCATAAGGTTATGATTCCCCTTTCTCTACAAGTCTTGGCACCCCGACCAAATCACCGGCACGATAGAGGAGAAGGAGAGTTCGGTCGCCAACAACGCCGTCCGCCTCGATACCTCGGGCTGATTGAAAGCGCTTCACCGCTGCAAGCATTTCTTCATCAAACAGTTCAGTAGTGAGTCCTCGGTAAAAACCTGCTCTTTCAAGGAGTAGCTTGAGACTCTTTATGGACTCTCCACTGTCGCCCAATTTGCTGACAAGCGGCAAATTCTGCACATTTTTCCAGGGAAGATAACTTCGACCGGACCAAAGCTTTTCAAGCTCGCTGCTGCTGATGGCAGTCCGGCCCTGAAAAGCGGGGGCAACGACCAGGAGACCGCCCTCCCGTCCAACCAGGGATACATAGCGCAGACCCTTGCCGTCAGGCAGGGACAACTCAAGGATAGCGGGGTAGCCCAGACGAAGTAAAGCACCCAGGTTCCCTTTTGTCAGGAAAAGCCTCATCCCGCTCCTGACGGCATACCCTTCCAGATCAGCAGGATCCGTCGAGGCTTGTTCGACGGGAACGGGAGCAACACCCCAAATTCGGGCGATAGCATTGAAAGCGGCGGCGGCGCTCTCCCCTTCGGCTTTCCCCGCTAATTGAGATTGCAGATCCAGCGGGGCACTCTGTTCAGTCTGGGGAGCGGCAGCATTGACTATCGTGGGTTCAGGGGCAGACACGGAAATCTCCGTTGTAGCGACATGCCCCCCAAAGATTCCATACAGGCCGAAGACCGCAAGGCAAGCAACGACCACGGCGGCACTATAGCGTATAATTCGCAGGGGAAGTACGCGGGGTTCCTGCTTCTTCACATCATCAATCGCCGCAGTAACCATTCGTCCGGAAACCTCGCGGCTCCCTTTCGTATAGGCAATCAAAAGGGCGCGGTCACAGACGACATTGATGAGCCGGGGCAGTCCGCCAGAGAAGCGAAAGATTCGTTTCAAAGCTCCCGGAGAAAATACTTCGAGACTCTCTCCCGCAGCCACCTCCAGACGGTGCTCGATATATTCGACGGTATCGTTGAAATCCAACGGGCAGAGATGATACCTGACCGTTATCCGCTGGCTCAACTGACGAAGCTCCGCTTTCTTCAGTTTTTCGCGCAACTCGGGCTGACCCACCAGAACTATCTGAATAAGCTTGTCTTTTTCCGTCTCCAGATTCGAGATGAGGCGAATCTGCTCCAACACCTGGGGATCGAGATTCTGGGCCTCATCGATAACCAGAACAACGGTTCGACCCTCTGTATTCTGCTGCAGGAGAAAACGATTCAGCGAGTGCAGCAAGGGAGAGTTCTTTTGCTCTTCACAAGGGATTCCGTACTCATGGTTGATGTTCTGGAGAAGCTCGATAGCGGTGAGGGACGGGTTAAAAATGAGTGCCGTACGGTAGGTATCTCCATCAAGCTGATTAAGAAGAGATCGGAGCACGGTGGTCTTACCGGTACCTACTTCTCCGGTAAGTTCGATGAATCCTGCATGGCTGTCAATTCCGTAGAGGAGATGGGCAAATGCCTCTTTGTGGTTCTTGCTGAGGAAGATGAACCGGGGATTGGGGGTAATCGTAAAAGGCTTTTCTTTGAAACCGAAAAAACTGCTATACATGCTAGCTCCCGATGTATGACTCGCAGAGGAACCGGTCCTGAATCCCGATCGGCAGATTTCCCCCGGGCCAGCTTCCGGCAGGGCCGGCAAAACATTCGATATTCTTTGCAGTTATGCCCATACTGAACCGGGACATTATATACCCGATCCAAAAGGGACGGAAGCTTTTTTTCCCCAACAAGGGTAACCGCACCCTTCCCGCGCAACATGGGAGGTGTCATCAGTCTCTCCATAAAAAGTGGCGGGCAAAGCTCTTTTAAGCTTTGCTATTGCTTGCAGCAGTCCGACAGCTGCCGGCATCCCGCCCGGTTTCCAACTGACCGAAGCAACATATCCCTGACAGGAGGCAGGGTTTTTTATTGACCACTCCAAGAGTACATAGTATATATAAAAAGTTTCATCCTCCCGCCTCGTCGGCGAGGGTATTTTCTTAGTATTCCCGGCATCTTCGCGTCATTTCATCTTATAACTCAGGAGGAGAGAATGCATTTTATTGACAAAATCAAGGCAAAGGCAAAATCGAACCCGCAAATCGTAGTACTCCCGGAAAGCTACGACGACAGAATGTTGTTTGCGGCGGAAAAGATTATTGCGCAAGGGATTGCAAAGGTCATCCTGTTGGGGAATCTGGCAAAGGTCAACGAGACTGCAGCAGCCAAGGGAGTAGACCTCACCGGTGTCGAGATCATTGACCCATGCACTGCTCCGAAACTCGAATCCTATGTGGAGGCTCTCGTTGAGATCCGCAAAAGCAAAGGACTAACGCCGGAAGATGCCCGCAAGCTTCTGACTGGCGAAGACAATCTCTACTTCGCAGGCATGATGGTTCGACTGGGTGATGCAGGAGGCTGCGTTGCAGGTGCAACCAGCACCACCGGCAGCGTTATCAGATCAGCCATTCAAACCATTGGAACCACCCCCGGCATCAGAACTGTATCCTCTTTCTTCGTCATGATCTCCAAGGATGTAAAGTTCGGCGAAAACGGTATCCTCTTCTTTGCAGACTGTGCCGTAAATCCGAATCCCGATTCCCAGGCCCTCGCGGAAATAGCCGTTGCAACCGCCCGCAACTGCAAGGCCTTCCTCGACGTGGATGCTCGGGTAGCCATGCTTTCCTTCTCCACCAAGGGCAGTGCTGCACACCCCGATGTGGACAAGGTCACCAAGGCCCTTGAAATCGCCAGGCAGAT
>RPRC01000095.1 GCA_003857395.1 Geobacter sp. | reverse complement strand
TCTTCGAAGGTGAGAGGCTCGAAATAGAGGCGGTCCGAGGTGTCGTAGTCGGTTGAGACTGTTTCCGGGTTGCAGTTGACCATGATTGTTTCGTAGCCGTCTTCGGCCAGGGCGAACACTCCGTGGACACAGCAGTAATCGAACTCGATGCCTTGACCGATGCGGTTTGGCCCCCCGCCGAGAATCATTATTTTTTTCCGGTCGGAGGGATCAGCCTCGCACTCTTCTTCATAGGTGGAGTAGAGGTAGGGGGTGTAGGCAACGAACTCGGCTGCGCAGGTATCGACCCGCTTGAAGACCGGGACGATGTTCAGGGCTGACCGCGTGGCGCGGATATTCTTCTCCGTAGTACCCCAAAGCCCGGCAATAAATTGGTCGGAAAATCCGTACTCCTTGGCGTCCTTCAGAATTTCCCGAAGTTCCGGCAGATTTTTTTCGTAGATGTTGCGGGCTGCTTTCAGCTCGTCCTCCATCTCGATGATCTGGCGGATGTTGGAAAGGAACCAGGGGTCGATGCCGGTAAGCGCATACAGTTCCGCCACCTTCATGCCACTGCGGAAGGCATCGCCCAGGTACCAGACACGTTCCCAGTTGGGCGTGCGCAGTTTTTCCATCAGAGTGGCCTGCTCAGTGGCGGTCAGGGCACGACGGGTTTCTTCGCTCAGGTCGAAGAGGCGGGATTCCAATCCGGAGGAGCCAATCTCCAGGGAGCGCAGTGCCTTCTGGAAGGATTCCTTGAAGGTGCGGCCGATTGCCATGACTTCACCGACCGATTTCATCTGGGTAGTCAGCGTAGCGTCGGCTGCCGGAAACTTTTCAAAGGTGAAGCGCGGAATCTTTGTCACTACATAGTCGATGGTCGGCTCGAAGCAGGTCGGCGTTTCACGGGTAATGTCGTTCCTGAGTTCGTCAAGATAGTAGCCGACCGCGAGTTTGGCGGCTATCTTGGCAATCGGGAATCCGGTTGCTTTTGACGCCAGGGCCGAACTGCGGGATACGCGGGGATTCATCTCGATGACCGCGAGCCTGCCGTCGCGAGGATTAATGGAGAACTGGATGTTGGATCCACCGGTATCGACACCTATTTCCCGGATGATTTTCAGGGAGGCATCGCGCAAGAGCTGGTATTCCTTGTCAGTGAGGGTCTGGGCCGGGGCCACGGTGATCGAGTCACCGGTGTGCACACCCATGGGGTCGAGATTCTCGATAGAACAGATGATGACCACGTTGTCCTTGGTGTCACGCATCACTTCCAGTTCGTACTCTTTCCAGCCGATGACCGATTCTTCCACCAGTATTTCGTTCGTGGGTGAGGCATCGATCCCTGCCAAGGCCATTTTCTCGTACTCTTCCACATTGTAGGCGATACCTCCGCCGGTTCCACCGAGGGTGAAGGACGGACGGATAATGGCCGGGAAGCCGATTTCGCGAATGATCTCCATCGCCTCGGCGAGATTGTGGGCCAGGCCGGAGTTCGGAACCGCCAGGCCAATCTTTTTCATCGCTTCCTTGAAAAGGGTGCGATCTTCGGCTTTCTTGATCGCCGGGAGTTTGGCGCCGATCAATTCCACCCCGTATTTTTCCAGGACGCCGTTTTCCGCCACCGCCACGGCGGTATTGAGGGCCGTCTGACCTCCCAGGGTCGGCAGCAGTGCGTCGGGGCGCTCCTTGGCGATGATTTTTTCCAGGAATTCCGGGGTGACCGGCTCCACATAGGTCCGGTCGGCAAAGTCGGGGTCAGTCATGATGGTGGCCGGGTTGCTGTTGAGGAGCACCACCTCATAGCCTTCTTCCTTGAGTGCTTTGCAGGCCTGTGTCCCGGAATAATCAAATTCGCATGCCTGGCCGATAATGATCGGACCGGCACCGATAATAAGGATTTTCTTGATATCAGTTCTCTTCGGCATTGTTTCTCCTTAGTAAGTTAGAAATCATTTTCTGCGTTTTTTAGGCAGAAAATGATTTCGTTAACGCACTTATCCTGTTTATCAGGGCTAGGTATAGCTATGGTAACTCGCGGGAGAATCAGGCGTTCTGTTCTCCGGATACTTTATCAACGAAAAATGAAAAAGGCTGCTCCGCCCAAGCAGAGACCGGCCCACAGATAGTCCAGCTTGAGCGGTTGGCCCATATAGAGGACGGCAAAGGGTACAAAAACGGCCAAGGCGATCACTTCCTGCAGAATCTTCAGTTGACCCAGGCTGAAAACGTTGTAGCCCATCCGGTTTGCCGGGACCTGGATCAGGTACTCGAAGAAGGCGATCCCCCAGCTTGCGAGTACCGCCAGGTACAAAGGTGCGGTCCGCAGATCCTTCAGGTGGCCGTACCAGGCGAAGGTCATGAAAACATTGGAAAGGAGCAGCAAGAAAACGGTTCTCATTCTTGTACCCAGCCGTTTTCCAACCCGTAGTCATGCAGTGCTTCCACCGCTTCGGCATATTCCCCGGAGGTAATCTTTCGCTGGAGCCCGGGAGTTTTTTCCGCTTCGTAGGCGGGAAAGTACTGGTTCATGAGGGCCAGGTGGGTTTCGGTTCCCAGGTTTTCGGCGATCCAGCGCAGGGTTTCACGGCTGCCGGCTGCCCCTTCCGGCAGGACCAGGTGGCGGATGATCAGCCCTCGGCGGGCGATGTCCTCTTCATCCAGCCGCAGTTGGCCTACCTGACGGAACATTTCCCGGATGGCGGCACGGTTGACGTCGCGGTAGCCGGGGGCGGAGGAAAAGCGGACCGCCGGTTCCTCGTCCGAATACTTCATGTCAGGCAGGTAAATATCCACGATCCCTTCCAGGAGAGCAAGTGCAGCCACCGCCTCGTAGCCGTTGGAGTTCCAGACCAGCGGCAGTCGGAAGCCCCTCGGGATGGCGAGCCAGAGGGCTGCCAGGATCTGGGGAAGGTAGTGGCCGGGGGTGACGAGATTGATATTGTGCGCTCCGAGTCTTTGGAGCTTCAGCATTCTCTCTGCCAGGCCGCGCGTGCTCAATTCTTCCCCATTGCCCAGCTGACTGATCGGAAAGTTCTGGCAGAAACAGCAGCGCAGCGTACACCAGGAGAAAAAAATCGTCCCCGAGCCGCGAGTTCCCGAGATGGGCGGTTCTTCTCCCCGATGAAGGGAGGCAGAGGCGATCTTCGGCTTCAACCCGGCCCGGCAGAAGCCGGTCTTACCGCTGCTGCGGTCAACCCGGCACTGGTGGGGGCAGAGGTCGCAGCTGCGGAGCCTTGCGTACGCCGCTCGAACTCTCTCGCGGAGTTCTCCTGATTGAAAAAGATCATAGTAACGCATGGCAACATCTTTGTAGGGGCGCTGCTTGCCGCGCCCATTTACTGTAATTCGTTGAGGGCGCGGCAAGCAGCGCCCCTACAGATGTGGGGTCATTTCAATCTGGGAATGAACAATGCCTCTACGCATTCTTATGTTTCTCCATCAGAGCCACGAACCGCCCGAACAGGTACTGGGAATCATGGGGCCCGGGAGATGCCTCGGGATGGTGTTGTACGGAGAAGATCGGCAGCTCCTTGTGGCGCATCCCTTCAACGGTCATATCGTTGAGATTTTCGTGGGCCAGTTCGCAGGACTGGGAAAGCGAGGCGATGTCCACGGAAAACCCGTGATTCTGGGCGGTGATTTCAACGGTCCGGGTTGCCAGGTCCATGACCGGGAGGTTCGAGCCGTGGTTGCCGAATTTCAGCTTGACGGTTCGGCCGCCAAGGGCAAGGCCGAGCAGTTGGTGGCCGAGGCAGATGCCGAAGATGGGAATTTTGCCGACCAGGCGCTTGATGTTTTCGATAACCTCGGTCATTGGCTCGGGGTCACCGGGGCCGTTGGAGAGGAATATCCCGTCAGGGTTCATGGCAAGTGCTTCCTCGGCAGGGAAAGTGGCCGGGACAACCGTAACATCGCATCCTGCGGATACCAGGCAGCGAAGGATGTTCAGCTTGATGCCGAAGTCGTAGGCGATCACTTTGTAGGTACGTTCTTTTTTAGAAAAGTCGGCATAACCCTCGCCAATTTTCCAGAGACCCTCTGCCCAGTGATAGGGTTTGTCACAGCTGACACCGGTTGCCAGGTCGAGACCTGCCATGCTGGGAACCGTGCGGGCCTTCCGTATGAGGCTGGCATGGTCGAAGTCGATGGTGGAGATAATGCCGTTTTGTGCCCCGTTGTCACGAAGATGGCGGGTGAGTGCACGGGTGTCGATTCCCTGGATGCCCACTACGCCGTTTTCCTGCAGGTAGGCGCCGAGACTCATGGTGGCTCTCCAGTTGGAATACTCGTCGATGTACTCCTTGACGATGAACCCTGAAAGATAGAGCCTGTTGCTTTCAATGTCTTCCGGGTTGATACCGGTATTGCCGATCTGAGGGTAGGTCATGGTGATCATCTGCCCCTTGTAGGACGGGTCGGTCAGTACTTCCTGGTATCCTGACATGGCAGTATTAAAAACCACCTCGCCGGTTGCTTCTCCGGTGGCGCCAAATGATTTCCCTTCAAAAACACGGCCGTCGGCGAGCGCAAGAACTGCTTTCATGTATTTCTCCCTGCTGTTTGGTATGTCACGTTTGGGACGCAGTGAGCAGCGTCCCAATGGATTCACTGGTTTTTATGGACTATCTTTCCACTGACAATGGTGTAGGCTGCCTGCCCCTTCATTGTACCACCGAGAAAGGGTGAATTCTTCGATTTGCTGGCGAGGCTGCCTGCTGCCACGGTCCATTCCCTGTCCGGGTCGATGATCGTGATATCCGCAACGGCACCCGGTTCGAGGGTTCCCCGGCTGATCCCCAGAATCCGGGCCGGATTCGCGGAAAGCTTTTCGACAAGGGCGTTCAGATCAAGTACTTTTTCCTGCACGAGGGTTAAAGAGAGAGGAAGCGCGGTTTCGAGGCCGATGATGCCGTTGGAGGCCAGGGCGAATTCCACATCCTTTTCGTCACTATGGTGCGGTGCGTGATCGGTGGCGATCGCATCGATTGTCCCGTCGGCAAGCCCCGCCTTGATGGCGGCCACGTCTTCACTGGTTCGGAGCGGCGGGTTCATCTTTGCGTTGGTATTGTAGCCCCTGACCGCGTCTTCGGTAAGGGTAAAGTAATGGGGGGCAGTTTCGCAGGTTACCTTGACGCCGCGCGCCTTGGCATCGCGAATGATCTGGACCGCGCCTTTGGTAGAGACATGGGCAATGTGAATCGGCGAGTTGCTGAATTCGGCGAGATAGACATCCCGTGCTGTCGCCGCATCCTCGGCTACCCAGGGTATGCCCTTAAGTCCCAGTTCGGTGGAGGTGAAGCCATCGTTCATCAGGCCGTCCCCGGACAGTTCCAGATCCTCAGAGTGAGATATGAGGATAATCTCCATGCCCTTGGCATATTCCAGCGCCCGACGCATCAGTTCGGGGTTGGCGAGGGGGCGCCCATCGTCGGAAACCGCTACACACCCGGCTTCTTTCAGATCGCCCATTTCTGCAAGTTTTTCGCCCTTGCTGCCTTGGGTGATGGAGCCGACCGGAAAGACATTGACGAAACCCTCGGCTTTTGCCTTGGTGATGATGTAAGAGGTAACGGCCTTGTTGTCGTTCACCGGATTGGTGTTGGGCATGCAGGCAACAGAGGTGAATCCGCCGGCAGCTGCTGCCCTTGTTCCGGTTACGATGTCTTCTTTGTACTCGAGTCCCGGGTCGCGCAGATGTACATGCATGTCAATCAGCCCAGGGGTGACAATGAGCCCGGTGGCATCGATGACCTCGCAGGATTTGCCGCCGGCAAGCTTCTTGCCGAGTTCTTTTATTGTACCGTTCTCGATCCGGATGTCGAGTTTCTCATCAATCCGTTGGGCCGGGTCGATAATGCGACCACCCTTTATCAAAAGATCCATTTGGCACCTCATGGTATATAAATGTAGGGGCGCTGCTTGCCGCGCCCTTATCGGATTTCTTGTTATTCCGTTGGCCCGCCGCCACTGACATGATAGAGCATCGACATGCGGACCGCCACACCGTTCTCCACCTGTTCGAGGATGACGGAGTTGTCACCGTCGGCTACATCGGAAGAGATCTCCACCCCACGGTTCATGGGGCCGGGGTGCATGACCAGAACACCTGGTTTTGCAATCTTTACCAGCTCCTCGGAAAGCCCGAAGTAGCGGGAGTATTCACGCATGGTGGGGAGAAGGGCCTTTCCCTGTCTTTCCAGCTGGATGCGGAGCATCATGATAACGTCAGCGCCTTCTACCGCGTCTTTCATCCTGCTGCAGACGGTGATATTGCCGAGGCGTTCCACACCGGGTGGGATCAGGGTCGGAGGGCCGGCCAGGAATACCTTGGCTCCCATTTTACTCAATCCGTAAATGTTAGAGCGGGCGACCCGGCTGTGGGTGATGTCTCCGACAATGGCAACCTTGAGTCCCTTCAGGGTGCCCAGCTTTTCACGAATGGTCATCATGTCGAGAAGCCCTTGCGAAGGATGCTCGTGGGCGCCGTCACCAGCATTGATGACCGAATAGGAAACACGTTTTGCCAGGTAGTGGTGGGCCCCGGAGATTGCATGGCGCATGACGATGATATCCGGCTTCATGGCTTCGATATTTCTAGCCGTGTCCGAGAGGGTTTCCCCTTTCTGAACAGCACTGGTGGATGCCGAGATGTTGAGGGTGTCTGCCGAGAGTCGTTTGGCCGCGATCTCGAACGAAGTACGGGTGCGGGTGGATGGCTCGAAGAACAGATTCACAACCGTTTTGCCGCGCAGAGTCGGAACCTTCTTGATCTCCCGCTTGCTGATTTCTTTCATGTTGTCGGCGGTGTTGAGAAGCAGTTCGATCTCTTCCGCCGTCAGATCCTGCAGTCCCAGGATGTCTCTATGTTTGAATGCCATGGCTGCCCCTCCAGATAAGAATGAAAAATCAGGGTTTCTCCAATACTACTTCAATCGGGTGATTGGCTTCGTCGAATTTTACCAGGATATTTTCTTTGCTGCTGGTGGGAACGTTGCGGCCGACGAAGTCGGCGCGGATCGGCAACTCCCGGTGGCCACGGTCAATAAGGACCGCAAGCTGTATGCACTGGGGTCTGCCGTGGTCCATCATGGCATCCATGGCGGCCCGTATGGTTCTTCCGGTGAAAAGCACGTCGTCTACCAGAACAACATTTTTTCCTTCGAGGCTGAAGGGGATTTCGGTTTTTCCGACCGGGAGATGGGCTGACTGAGATTTGATGTCGTCCCGGTAGAGGGTTATGTCCACAGAGCCGACAGGGACGGTAACACCTTCGATTTCCTCCAGGCGGGAGGCCAGTTCGAACGCCAGATAATCTCCACCCGTCCGGATTCCTACGAGCACCAGATCGGAAACTCCCTTGTTTCGCTCCAGTACCTCGTGAGCAATTCGGGTTAGTGCTCTCGTGACTCCAACTCCGTCAAGGATGACGGTTGTTTCTCTATTCACATCGAACCTCCTTGTGCAAGCCATTGAAGAACGGTTCAGGACAGCCGGTCAGGGGTGACTTGCGGCGCAAAAAAAGCCTTTCCGCAAATAGGCGGAAAGGCTTTTGGCTAGTCAATGGACTCGGATTGCTGCATGCCCCCACCTTTGTTAACCTCACAGGGTTAGATTAAAAGGCCGGTCAGTAAATTTGACTTACACTAGCACCATCTCTCGGGTCCGTCAAGGAAGAAAATAGTTCAATCAGGCGCCCTCGTTTTCTCTCACGAGCAGTGCCACATTCTCAACATGGGGGGTCTGGGGAAACATGTCCACTGGCTGAACCTCCTGGGTCCGGTAACCCAGTCCTTTGAGGACGTTGAGATCACGGGCTAAGGTGGTCGGAGAGCAAGAAACGTAGATGATTCGTGTGGGCTTCAAGCTTGAGCAGCTCTGTAAAACCTCATTGTCGCACCCTTTGCGGGGTGGATTCAAAACAACTATATCCGCCTCGAATCCCTCCTCGCTGATGCCCGAGAGCAGTTCCGCAGCGTCGCCAGCTTCGAATTGACAGTTTCGGATGCTGTTCAGGCGGGCGTTTTTTGCTGCATCAGCCACGGCTGTTTCTGCCAACTCGAAGCCGACTATTTCGCGTGCGCTGTCGGCGAGAAAAAGTGAAATGCCGCCAATTCCGCAGTAGACGTCTACAACCGATTCCTTGCCGGTGAGGGCCGCCCATTGTTTCACCTGTTGGTAGATGGTTTGGGCGCCGTCGTTATTTACCTGGAAAAACGAACGGGGAGAAATGGAAAAGCGGATATCTCCGAGTTTTTCGGTGAGTGTCTGCTGTTTTGTGACAAAGTATTCACGGTCACCCATGATTACGTTGCCGGTCGAGTTGTTTACATTTTGTGCGACAACCGTCACTTCAGGAACCGCCTTTTGCAGATGCTTTGCCAGGTGGTGAATTTCGTTGAAGCTGCGCTCACTGGTTACAAAAACAACCATGGCGCGGTTTTCGTGCTCTGAGACGCGGATAACCAGGTAGCGCAGCAAACCATTCTCGGTTTTGGGATTGTAGATAGGTATTTTTCCCTTTCGAATACCTTCCCTGGTGGCTGCTACAATGCGATTGATGAGCGGATGGTGGAGTTGGCAATTCCCCAAGTCGATGACTTCGTGGGTGTTGCGCAGGTAAATGCCGATATTTGGTTCAGCGAACTTTCCTGCGATTACGAGCTTTGCCCTGGATCGATAGAAAAGAGGTTTTTTTGAAGGAAGCACCGGATGAATTTTCGTGTCCCTGAGTGATGAGTAGTTTCTGAAGGCACCCTCTACCAGGCCCTTCTTCCAGTCGAGTTGTGCCTGGTATTTCATCTGGATAAGCGGGCAGCCGTCACAGGAGATTGCCGTGGCGCACGGTGGCTCTATCATGCGTTCCGGTGATCTGCGAATAATTTTAAATGTATCGGCAAAGGTGTCACGCTGGCCGGAAAAGGTAATGCGCGCACGAACCTGTTCTCCCGGAAATGCGCCGTTCACACGGATCCTGATTCCAGTATGGTCTGCGATGCCATAGCCATCTTCGTCGAGGCTGGTAATGGAAAGATCAAGAGCTTGACCTTTCGTCACGTGCTGTTTCGTGGGCTTCGGAATTTGATCAATTTTTTTTCTGTTCATTTGTTTACTAGAAAACAAATGGCGATATTTGTCAATTTTTCTTTGTATGGGGCATGGGTAATTTGCTGAAATGCCTGCTGGTGGCCGCTTTGTGCTCCTGTTGTCGTTGTTCCTGGAATTTTTATCCCCTGTGTCGTCTTGAACAGGGTCATCCCGGGAACAAAATTGAATAATGAAAATCCTTGACACCCGTTATCGCATATCTTATCATAACTTTTCACTTTGCGGGCCTATAGCTCAGCTGGCTAGAGCCACCGGCTCATAACCGGTAGGTCCCAGGTTCGAATCCTGGTGGGCCCACCACCTGATCCATGGGATGATTGGGAATGCCTGTACGGTGCCAAGGTATCCAAAAAATATATCCAACACTGGAGAAAAGAGTGCAACCTTCCGAGATTGCACTCTTTTCTTTTGGCGGGGAAAATGAACCCCAGAGTATCCGACATCGTTGAAATAATTGATAGTATTGCCCCATTTCAGCTGGCTGAGGAATGGGATAATGCAGGACTGCAGGTGGGAGATCCATCGGCTCCGGTTTCGAGAATCATGGTTTCTCTCGACGCAGGAGACGAGGCGATCGATGCCGCGGTTGCAGAACAGTGCCAGCTCCTTTTGACCCACCACCCGCTCATTTTCCGTCCTTTAAAGACAATCAGTCTCGCAGATCCTTCAGGAGCCCTTATCGGAAAAGCCCTGCGCAATTCTCTCAGCATTGTTTCCCTGCATACAAATTATGATATCGCCGAGGGTGGCATAAACGATCTGCTGGCTGACAAGCTTGAGGTTGTTGCCGCGGCGCCACTTTCCGTTACCTCAAGTGGTGCACTGGTGAAGCTTGCCGTTTTCGTTCCGAAAGGTTATGAAGAGAAGGTTTCGCAGGCTCTGTTCCAACTCAGTGGTAGTATCGGTAACTATAGTGATTGTTCTTTTCGGGTCGAAGGTACCGGGACGTTTACGCCCCATGACGGAGCTGCGCCATTCATCGGCACAATCGGAACGCGCGAATATGCTGAAGAAACGAGGATCGAAGTGCTGCTCCGTCAGGCGGATGTAGAGCGGGCACTTGCGGTACTATCGGCTGCCCATCCCTATGAGGAGCCGGCCGTGGATCTGTATCCGCTGTTGAACAAGGGCGTACGGAAGGGCCTTGGCAGGATCGGGTCGCTGAAACAGCCCCTTTCCCTGCAACGGTTTGTTTCCCGTATTAAAGAAGAGTTTGCCGTGGAAGGATTGCGGTTTGTAGGTGATGAAAATCGGATGCTGGGAAAAGTTGCCCTTTGTGGGGGCAGCGGCTCCTCTCTGCTGCGGGAAGCATATTCGCAGGGCGCCGATGTGTTGGTTACCGGGGATGTGAAATATCATGAGGCGCGCGAGGCCCAGGCATTGGGTGTGGCGCTGGTTGATCTGGGGCATTTTGCCTCGGAAATTCCCATGGTGGCAGGATTGGTTTCCCGGTTGGAAAGCGAGTTGTGCGCACGAGGATTTGTCGCGGAACTCATGGCGTGTACAGGTGAAAAGGACCCGTTTCGGTACCGCTGAACTGGTGGTGGAGTATCACCAGGGAATGGACCGCAACAGTGAGACAGGAGGCAGATTTTGGGTAAGAACGTGAGGATTCTGGCGCAACTGCAGGAGATCGATCTCAAGATTGATTCTTCGCGCGGAGAAACGCAGGCTTTGAAGAGCGAAATTGACACTCTGGAGGCCAAGGCGGAAGAAAAAAAGCTGGAAATTGCTCAGCAAAAGACGGAGCTGTGTGCTGTTGAAGCAGAAAAACAGATTCTGGAAGAGAATCTGGCCACGGAGTCGGACTCCATTGCCCGCTCCGAGGAACGTTTGCGGGAGATCAAGACCCAGAAGGAATACCAGGCTGTATCCAAGGAAATTGCCGCGGCAAAAAAAGTGAAGGCCGATCTCGAGGACCAGGTTCTGCAGAAGATCACCCGTAGCGATGAACTGAATGCCATCGTTGCTGAGAAGGAAAGCAATCTGCAGGAATTCGAGGTGAATGCGTCCGCGCGCAAGAGTGAGCTCCAAGCCAGGATCGATCAGCTGGAGGCGGCCGCCTCAGAAGTCTTGGCGGCGCGTGATGAAACTGCCAAAAGTGTTTTGCCTTCCATGATGAAACGTTACGAGACCCTTCGCGAAAAGCGCCAGGGTGTGGCAATTGCCGAAGCAAAAGGCGGTTCCTGTCTGGGCTGCAACATGAATCTTCCCCCGCAGCTTTTCAACAGCCTCTTCAAGGAAGATACCTACATCACCTGCCCGCATTGCCAACGGCTGCTCTTCATGCGCAATGAAGACGGAGATGTTTCTGAGTAATAGATAGATTGGTCGAAGCAGTCCAGATGGCCGCTGCCCGCCGAAGCTTCGGCTAAGGCGGGGAGAGGAAAGTCCGGGCTCCGCAGGGCATGGTGCTGGATAACGTCCAGCGGGGGTGACCCCAGGGAAAGTGCCACAGAGAGAAGACCGCCCGCCGGAGCTTTGGCAAAGGCAGGTAAGGGTGAAAGGGTGAGGTAAGAGCTCACCAGATCCGGTGGTGACATCGGATGCTCGGTAAACCCCACCAGGAGCAAGGCCAAATAGGGGAGCGCTAAGGACGGCCCGTCCATGCTTCCGGGTTGGCTGCTTGATGCCGTCGGTAACGGCGGCACTAGAGGAATGGTCATCACCCATTGCCGGGTAACTTGCGATGGGAACAGAACCCGGCTTACGGTCTGCTTCGGCCAAACAAGTTTTGACAGGATTTTTTTTGCAGGGAGATTTTTTGACGGATCAGGAGCTGTGGCAACGAGCTGTCTCTATCGCCAGGGTCGAATATGAAAACCTTTCCGATCAGGTGAAAGCCCAAGTGTTCGGAATAGGCGAAGCCATTCGGCAGAATAAGCTCGAAATGTATTCCCTGGCAGGGGGGGCGGCCGTTGTCGAGACCTGTGCCGACTGCGGGGGGCTCTGCTGTGAAAAGGGGAAATATCATTTTTCCGCTATTGATCTGCTGATGTATCTTTCGACCGGCAAAGAACTATTTACCCCATCATTCCGCGGAACACCCTGTCCTTTTCTTGGGGAAGAAGGTTGTCTCATGTCCCCTGCTTACCGCCCCTTTACCTGCATAACCTTCCACTGTGAGCGCCTTGAAGAACTTATTCCTTCTGCAGATCTGGAGCGAATGTGCCACCTTGAGCGCAGTTTGCGAGTTCTTTGCCGCCAGATGGAAGAACTGTTCGGGAATAGATTGATGCAGGGGCTTCTTTTGAGTTGTGCACGTTATCTTCATGGTGATGATACGGGAGCCTTACTACTTCTTCGGAGGACCCATGGTAACTACGATTCATGATCTTGTCTCTATTCATATAGAGAACAAGACTGCTTTTTATGCCCGTATCGAGGATATTGTCCCTGATGTAAAGAGGGGTTGGTGGAAAGTCAGTCTGCTTGTTTTGACCCATCCGCTTCAGACTTTTACCTGGATATTGGAAGAAAGTCAGATTAACGGTGCCCCCTTTACCATGGGCGGCACGCCTGTTATGCTTGAAAAAGTGGTGTCCCCCTTGCAGAAGGAAGCCAGCGGGCTTTCATCTGCAGGAGAGAACGACAATGCCCCGGTTACAGATAAAAAGGAGCCGGCAAAGGTCGTCTCTCTTGTCGATCGCAAGAAAGAGAAGTGAATAGAGCGGGTGTCGTCCCATTTTCGACCAGTTGTTTCCTGTTTTTTGCTCGGTACGTGCCGTCTTTCTTTTTCCATGTTTGTTCTCCGGCCGGAACCTGTTAAAGAATAAAGACTTATTGGGGTTCCCGGCACTGAAGTTTTTACGTTTATTCCGGTCAGGAGTCCATTTGTCGCCCCTCTTCCTGTAGTCCTCTTAACTCCCCGAAAAATCGTAGTAAATTTCTCTTTTCTTGCAATACTTTTGCCTTGACAACATCCTGGACGCTTAGTATAGTTTGACCACGTAGGTGGTATAAAGTGGTAAAGTGTGGAAAAAGTGCCGGAGGGGCAATGTTTCGGGGGATTTTTACTACCACCATTGATGCCAAGGGGCGGACCAGCCTTCCGGCAAAGTTTCGCGAAGTCCTGGTGGAAGCCTTCGGCGATGAAAGGTTTTTCATCACCAATTCCAATCCGGTGCGACTGGGTGACGGGGTTTCCTGTTCCGGTCTGGCGATTTATCCCTACCAGGAATGGCTGAATATGGAGGAAAAGCTTGTCAAAGGCAGCGGTCTCGGACTTTCATCGTCTGAGTTGGCAGCCGTGAAGAGAAAAATCGTGGCGCCGGCTGTCGAATGTTCCGCTGACAAACTTGGCAGGATTCTGATACCGCCCCATCTTCGCAAAGGCGCTTCTCTTGAGAGAGAAATTGTCTTTTCCGGTCTCCTGAACAAAGCTGAGATCTGGAGCCTTGCGGAATATGAAAAAGTTCTCCGTCAGGATGACGAAAATTTCCCTGACGATTCGCCGGCTTTGGCCGAACTGGGTTTGTAGTGGGCGATTTTCGCCATATATCAGTCCTCTATGATGAGGTCCTTCACTATCTGCAACCTCGTTCCGGCGGGGTTTATGTGGATGGAACCCTGGGGGGTGGCGGACACGCACGAGGAATCCTGGAATGCTCATCACCTGACGGAATGCTGCTTGGCTTTGACCGGGATCAGGAGGCTTTGGATGCGGCGGGATTGAGTCTTTCGGCTTACGGGAGTCGCGTCAAACTCTTTCACGAAAACTATTCCCATCTCTCCGATGTGCTGGTGCGGGAAGGGATCGAATCGATTGACGGCATGGTGCTCGACGTTGGTGTGTCGTCCCATCAACTGGACAAGGCAGAGCGCGGTTTCAGCTTCCAGCAGGATGCTCCACTGGATATGAGGATGGACGGATCCTCCGGGAGAACCGCCGCTGATCTCGTTAATACCCTTTCGGAAAAGGAGCTGGAGCAGATCCTCTGGGATTTCGGTGAGGAACGCTGGGCCAGACGAATTGCCTCAATGATAGTTGCGGCGCGAAATGTGGAACCTGTCACGACTACGGCGCGACTTGTTGACCTGGTGAAAGGCGCCATTCCCCGGGCACGCTGGGAAGCACGTCTGCATCCTGCTACCAGAACCTTTCAGGCCCTGCGCATTGCCGTCAATGAAGAGCTTCAAAGCTTGGAGCGTGGACTGGTTGCCGGAATTGAATCGTTGAAAAAGGGCGGCCGAATCGTTGTTATTTCTTTCCACTCCCTGGAAGACAGGATAGTGAAAAATGTCTTTAATGAATTTGCCAGAGGATGCATCTGTCCGAAAAGTGTTCCGAGGTGCGTCTGTGGGAAGCTTCCTGTCCTGCGAAAACTGACGGGGAAACCAGTGGTTGCGGGTGTGGAAGAGATCGCTGTAAATCCCCGGTCCCGCAGTGCAAAACTGCGGGCCGCTGAAAAACTGTAAAGGGAAAGGAGTCTGCTGCCTTGTCAATCGCCAAAACTGCACTCAGCAAAGTAGCCTCGCCGAAAAAAATGGAGTTGGCGGCTTCACAGAGATGGGACCTCTTTCCGTATCTTGTTACTCTTCTGTCTCTTCTTACTCTCCTCTCGCTTTTTCACGTCTGGTCAAGGGTGAAGGTCGTTGATTTGAATCTTGAGATAACGGAGGCAAGCCACCTGTTCAAAGGATTACAGCAAGAGAGGAATCGGCTGAAACTTGAGGTCGCCTCCCTGAAGCATCCGGCACGGATAGAGGCGCTGGCAAAGGGTGAATTAGGAATGGCTCTGCCCAGCGAACAACAGGTGATTGTCGTCAAATGAAGGATGCCAAGGAAAAATGGTCCAGAATCCGTATCCGCATCATCGGAGTCCTGTTTGCCGTTTTCTTTGTAATAACGTCGTTTCGGGCTTTCTATCTCCAGATCCTCAAGAAAGCTGACTGGACCAGGATCGCAGAAAGGCAGCACCAGAAAATCGTTCCCCTGACTCCTGCCCGCGGTACGATTTATGACAGTAGCGGGGCGGCACTTGCCGTTTCTATCGAAATGGATTCCTGCTTTGCAGAGCCTGTCTTTATCGAAGAACCTGGAGACGCGGCAGTAAAGCTTGCCCCCGTTCTTGGAATGCCACGGCAGGAACTCCAGCGAAAGCTTTCCGGAAAGAGAGGCTTCGTTTGGCTGCGACGCCAGATCACTCCGGACATGACTCGAAAAATTCGGGATCTGAAGATTGGCGGAATCGGATTTGTAAAGGAGTTGCGGCGTTTCTACCCGAACTCCGAGGTTGCCTCCCATGTGATCGGATTTACCGGCCTTGACCCGCAAGGGCTTGAAGGTGTTGAACTGAAGTATAATTCACAAATTCTCGGAAATAACGGCTACCTGGTTACTGAGCGAGATGCCCTGGGACGAGATATTGCCCTCATGGACAAGGTTGTCCAGAAGTCGTCAAAGGGATACAACCTTACTCTGACAGTGGATAAAAATATCCAGTACGTCACCGAAAAGGAGCTTGCCAAGGCGGTTACGGAAAGCAGGGCGGCCGGAGGAATGGCGCTGGTAATGGATCCCCAGACAGGAAAAGTTCTGGCGATGGCTTCCTATCCAACTTTTAACCCTAATGCTTTCCGCAACTATTCCAAAGACTCTCTGCGGAACAGGGTGATTGCCGACACCTTTGAACCGGGTTCGACGATGAAGGTCTTTCTCATTGCGGCTGCCATGGAAGCAAAGCTTGTTGGTCCGAATGATTCGTTCAATTGTGAAAACGGCAGTTACGCAATCGGTGGCAGGATTATCCATGATACCCATAAGTATGGAAACCTGCGGGTGTCGGAAATTCTGAAATATTCGAGCAATATCGGGTCAGCAAAAATCGGCAGTCGCCTCGGGGCAGAGAGATTGCTGGCCAGTCTGAAAAATTACGGGTTCGGTGAGAAAACCGGCGTTGATCTTCCGGGGGAAGTTTCCGGCTACCTGCGGGACCGTAGTCGCTGGTATCCGATTGATCTGGCAAACATATCATTTGGGCAGGGCCTTTCGATTTCTTCCCTTCAGCTGGCGACCGCGGTTTCTGCCATCGCCAACGGAGGATTGTTGATGAAGCCGTACCTGGTCGAAAAGATTACTGATGATGCAGGAACAGTTATTCGCCAGTTTTCACCCGAGATCCGTCACCGGGTGAGTTCTTCCCGAACTGCCCAGACAATGACGAAGATGATGGCAAGTGTCACGTCAGAGGGAGGGACCGGACTGAATGCCGTGGTTGACGGCTACCTGGTTGCCGGGAAAACCGGAACTGCCCAGAAGGTTGATCCGATGACGAGATGCTATTCCGCAACAAAGCGTACCGCGTCATTTGTCGGCTTCGTACCTGCTGATAATCCGCGTCTCACCATTCTGGTGGTCGTCGACGAACCGAAAACCAGTTCCTATGGGGGAGTTGTTGCCGCACCGGCGTTCCGGGAGATCGCGCACCAGTCGCTGTGTTACCTGAAGGTGCCTCCCACCCTTCCCTTGAAAGCGAAGGCCATGACACCGGAGCGCAAGGAATCTTCCACGACCCAACTGGTCCAGGCGCCCATTTTTGCCGAAGGTGTAATCGATGAGGTGGTTGGTGGCGGCATGATGCCAAATTTTCGCGGGATGAGCATCCGTCAGGTTATGCGTTATATGGAAAAGAATTCCCTGAATGTAAAAATTATGGGGAGTGGTCGTGCCGTTGAGCAAAATCCACAACCAGGCCAGCAGATAGCTCCGAAAAATCAGGTCTGGGTGAGGTTCGCCCCCTCTGCGTAATGATGAAAAACAGGGGCGTTCCAGGAAAAATTGGCGGATAAGGTCTGCCAGGGAGAGGTTCAGTGCGGTTTTCCGAACTTTTGCAATCTATCGGAGAGCCGGTGCGGGTCACCGGTACTACGGATATGGAAATCCGAGGACTCTTCTATGATTCCCGCGCGGTTATTCCGGGCGGGTTGTTTTTCGCCTTGCGTGGGGCAGCCGTTGATGGTCATTCCTTCCTCTCTCGGGCAGCTGGCGCCGGGGCTGTTGCTGTTGTCGTAGAGGATGAGTCCGACCTTCCCGCAGGGGTTACCGCGGTCACGGTTCATGATGCAAGGCAGGCCATGGCCAGGATGGCCGCCTGTTATTATGGCGACCCTACGGCAGGCGTCCCCTTGATCGGCATTACCGGAACCAACGGAAAAACTACCACCACCTACCTGATCGAGTCGATACTCGCCAAGGGAGGAATTCCGCCGGCGGTCCTCGGCACCATTAACTACCGTTTCGGGGCAACCCGTTTCGAATCTTCGCACACGACGCCCGAGTCGGTTGATCTCCAGAAAATGTTGCGACAGCTGGTCGATCTCGGTGCCAAGGGTGTTGTGATGGAGGTTTCCTCTCATTCCCTTGAGCAGAAAAGGGTTGATGGCTGCCTGTTCGATGTGGGGGTCTTTACCAACCTTACCCGGGACCATTTGGACTATCATCACGATATGGAGTCCTACCTGGAAAGCAAACAGCGGCTTTTCACCGAACTACTGGTTCCCGATCGGCATAAGCGGCTGCGGCATGCGGTGGTAAATATCGACGATCCGGCCGGGTTGGTAATAGCCCGTTCCGCAGCCTGTCCGGTCCTTACCTATGGTCTTGATCCCGCTGCCGCGCTTTCGGCACGGGATGTTGTTTTTTCCACGGCAGGAATTAGTGGAATACTCACAACACCTGCCGGTGAGTCAGCATTCTCGTCGCGCCTTTTGGGCCGCTTCAATCTGTACAACATTCTGTCTGCCGCCGGTGCTGCGTATGCGCTGGGCCTGTCACTTGATACCATACGCTCCGGTATTGAGGAGCACGGCAAGGTGGAAGGCCGGCTGGAACGGGTTGAGAATGACCGGGGGGTCACCGTGCTGGTGGATTATGCCCATACCGGTGATGCCCTGGAGAACGTCCTGCAAACCCTGCAGGAACTTGCAACTGGCCATATAATAACCGTTTTTGGCTGTGGCGGCGATCGCGATCGCGGCAAACGGCCGCTCATGGGTGCAGTCGCAGGGCGTTACAGCGACCTTGCAATCATAACCTCTGATAACCCCCGGACTGAAGAGCCGGCGGCAATTATCCGTGAAGTGCGGGAAGGTCTTCTTCCCCTAAGCATCCGGGAATACCGTCTTGCGGAGCTGTCCGCTACCATTGTGGAGAAAGGTTTCCTCACGGTCGAATCTCGGCGCGAAGCAATCAGGCTGGCTATTCGTATTGCCAGACCGGGAGATATTGTCCTGGTTGCCGGTAAAGGGCACGAAGACTATCAGATTATTGGTAAGGAAAAGCACCATTTCGATGACCGGGAAGAAGCTGCGATCGCTCTTCGCATGACAGGGGGGGTGGAATGAAGCCAGCCTTTACCGTTAGCGAGATAGTTAAGGCCGTTGGCGGAACCGTGACCGGAGTGACAGATGCCAGGGTACTGGGGGTCTCAACTGATTCCCGTAGTGTGGAACCCGGAGAGCTGTTCGTGCCCCTGCGGGGAGAGCGATTTGACGGCCACGAATTCATTGCTGCGGCTTTGGCGCGCGGGGTCAGGGTTTTGCTGGCGGAGCAGGGCCGCTACGACCTGGAGAGCCTGCCGACAGGTGCCAGTTGCATTACGGTAGCGGATACTTTGCGGGCGCTCGGCGATCTGGCTGCATTCCACCGCACCCGGTTTTCCCTGCCGGTGGTTGCTATTACCGGCAGCAATGGCAAGACTACCACCAAAGAGATGCTTGCGACCATTTTAGCTCGCAGTGGGGACGGACTGAAAACCGCGGGTAATTTGAACAATCTCATAGGGCTCCCCCGCATGGTCTTTCAATTGTCTGAAGCTCACAGCTGGGCGATCTTGGAAATGGGCATGAGTGAACCCGGAGAAATTGACCGACTGGCGGAGATTGCCCGACCCGACTTTGGGGTGATTACCAATGTGGCGCCTGCGCACCTGCAGAGCATGGGGAGCATTGCCGCTGTTTCCTCCGCCAAGGGAGAACTGTTTCTCCGTCTTTGCCAGGGTAGTACAGCCGTCTTCAATGCAGACGACCCTTTTGTTGCCGAATTGCCGACGCCTCCGGGGGTCCGAAAAATTTCCTTTGGACTCGGTGAGGCCGAGGTCCGGGCAGAAAAGATTGAATCGCTGGGCAGGGCAGGGCAATCCTTTGTCCTTATTCTCCCCTCGGGGATGATAGCGGTTAAAATGAAGGTTTTCGGCCGCCACAATGTCCAGAATGCACTGGCCGCCGCAACTGTTGCGCATCTGCTGGGGCTTGCTCCGGATGACATCCGAAAAGGGCTGGAGTCCTTTTCCCCGGTGGAGAAACGCTTTTCGCCCGAGGATATCAACGGAATTCTGCTGATTGATGACAGCTACAATGCCAATCCCGCTTCGATGCGGGCAGCGCTCACTACCGTAGCCGGCCTGAAAGGGACCGGCCGCGGCATTGCCGTTCTTGGCGACATGCTTGAGATGGGAGAATCTTCCCCCGCGATGCATGAAGAAATCGGCAGTCTGGCCGCCCATTGCGTGGAGAGACTCTACCTTCTGGGCGACATGGCGGAATACGTCGCCCGTGGGGCAATGGCGGGAGGGCTTCCTGCCGAAGCGATTATTCTTGCGCAGAGTCATGCCGAGATTCTTGACGATTTAGGTCGTGCCATGCGGCCGGGTGATTGCGTACTGGTAAAAGGTTCGCGCGGTATGCGGATGGAAACGGTTGCCGAAGGAATAAGAAATGAATTTCCTGCCGGAGCGGCGAAAGGGGCTGTGAACTGATGCTGTACAATCTCCTCTACCCACTGGCGACAGAGTTTCATTTCCTGAATGTCTTCAAATACCTGACCTTCCGAACCATCTATGCGGTGATTACGGCGCTTGTTGTTTCATTCCTGCTTGGTCCCTGGATGATCCGCAAGCTGCAATCAATCCAGATGATGCAGGTGATCAGGACCGACGGACCCGAATCGCATCTGAAAAAGCAGGGGACTCCCACCATGGGCGGGGTGCTCATCCTGACTGCTATCGTAATCCCGACGCTTCTCTGGGCCGACCTTTCCAACAGATATATCTGGATCGCCCTCTCTGTTATCGTCGGTTATGGTCTGATTGGTTTCGTGGACGATTACAAGAAAGTGGTGGAGAAAAACCCCAAGGGACTCTCAGCCCGGCAGAAGACCTTCTGGCAGGTGTTTATCGGTCTCCTGGTAGGCTGCATCCTCTATTATACGCCCGGTTTTTCTACAGCCCTGACGGTACCGTTTTTCAAGAATGCCACTCCCGATCTGGGAATTTTCTACATTCCGTTTGTCATGCTGGTCATCTTCGGGGCCAGCAGTGCGGTGAATTTAACGGACGGCCTTGACGGACTGGCGATCGGCCCGGTATCCATCAACGCCGGTACCTATCTGCTCTTTACCTATATTGCCGGTAACGTAAAGCTGGCAAGCTATCTCCAGGTACCCTATGTTGCGGGAGCCGGTGAGCTGGCGATCCTCTGCGGCGCCATGGCCGGCGCCGGGCTCGGCTTTCTCTGGTACAACTCCTATCCTGCCGAGGTATTCATGGGGGACGTGGGATCTCTGCCCCTTGGCGGCGGCCTCGGTGCCGTTGCGGTCATTACCAAGCAGGAGATTTTACTGGTTATAGTAGGCGGCATCTTCGTGGTGGAGGCCCTGTCGGTCATTTTCCAGGTTGGCTCATACAAATACCGTGGCAAGAGAATTTTTCGCATGGCACCTATCCATCATCACTTTGAACTGAAGGGTGTCGCGGAGCCGAAAATTATCGTACGATTCTGGATAATTACCATCATTCTGGCACTGATTGCCATATCGACCTTGAAGGTCAGATGACAGGTTCTGCAGGGCTACCATCCGGTCTGCCCTGAGATGAAGGTAGAAAATGGATTTAAGGGACAAGAAAATACTGGTGGTGGGTCTGGCCAGAACGGGAGCGGCGGTGGCTCGGTTCCTCTGCGAGTGTGGTGCCAGGGTAACTGTCAGCGACAGCAAGGGAAAAGAGGCACTGGTTCCTTTCCTCTCGACACTGTCAGCTTTGGAAATCACCTATGAGCTCGGTGGTCATGGCGCCGATACTTTTCTTGGTGCGGACCTGATCGTGGTAAGCCCCGGTGTGCCGCTGGATATTGCCCCGCTGGTGCTGGCCAGGAATCAGGGGGTCCCGGTTATCAGCGAGATCGAGCTGGCCTACGAATTTATCGACGCGCCTATTGCAGCAATTACCGGAACCAATGGCAAGACCACGACGACCACCCTGGCAGGTGAAATTTTCCGGAAATGCGGATTCAGAACCTTTGTCGGAGGCAATATCGGCAACCCTCTGATCGATCTGGTGATTTCGGGAAAGCGGACCGATCGGGTTGTGGCGGAAATCAGCTCCTTTCAGCTGGAAGGGATTGTCCGGTTCCGCCCCCGCGTCGCGGTTCTGCTCAATATTACCGAAGACCATCTTGACCGTTACGCCAGCTACCAGGAGTACATTGACGCCAAGCTCAGGGTATTTGCCAATCAGACCGCCGATGATTATGCGATTCTGAATATTGACGATCCTCTGGTGGCGGCCTGTGCCGATACGCTTGCGGCCCGGGTCGTACCCATGAGCAGGCTCACGGTTCTGGAGCAGGGCATTTTCTACCATAATGGCGTGATCACCTTTGCCTGGGACGGGCAGTTGGAGCACTTTCCCACCGACTCCTTCAAGCTCCGCGGGGTGCATAATGTTGATAACTGCATGGCTGCTCTTGCCACGACCCTGCTGATGGGGTGTCCTGCCGCGGCGGCCCTGGCGGCGGTTGCAGGTTTTTCCGGTCTTCCTCACCGCATGGAGCTGGTGGCGACAATCAACGGCGTGACCTACTACAACGACAGCAAGGGAACCAACGTAGGCAGCGTGGTAAAGTCTCTGGAAAGTTTTCCCGGAAACATCACGCTCATCGCGGGTGGCAAGGACAAGGGCGGCGAGTATGCTCCCCTTGCCGACCTGGTTCGGGAACGGGTGAGTCATCTGATTCTGCTTGGCGAGGCCCGGGAAAAGATCCGTGACGCCCTGGGCCATCTTACCGAGACGATCCTGGTAGACAGTCTCGAAGAGGCGGTGCAGGAGGCCCATCGCCTGGCAGAACCGGGAGATGTGGTACTGTTTTCTCCGGCCTGCTCCAGTTTTGACATGTTCAGGAACTATGAAGTGCGCGGTGAGCGATTTGTCTCGGCCGTGTGTGGACTCATCGAGGAGGCGGAATAGATGAGCAGATCCGAAGGATACGATCTGATTATCGTGCTCATGGTTGTGGCCTTGACCTGCTTTGGTGTGGTCATGGTCTATTCTTCCTCATCCATCATGGCGGCAAAGAAATATCATGACGAATTCTACTTCCTGAAGCGCCAGGGCATCTTTCTCGTTCTCGGCATCAGTGCCATGATCGGAGCCATGCGGATTGATTACCACTTCTGGAAAAAAGCGGCGGTGCCGATCCTGATATTCTGCCTGGTCCTCCTCGGGCTGGTTCTGATTCCTGGAATCGGCGGCAGCGCCGGCGGCTCGTCACGCTGGATCCGGCTTCCGGGATTTTCCCTGCAGCCTTCGGAAATGGCAAAGATTGCCTTTATCATGTATATGGCCTATTCCCTCGACAAAAAACAGGACAAGATGAAGCACTTCTCGACAGGCTTCCTGCCGTATATGGTTGTCCTGGCGGTGATGCTGATGTTCCTGCTGAAGCAGCCTGACCTGGGTTCCTCCCTGACCCTCGGGGCGGTTGCCATGGCGATGCTGTTTGCCGCCGGCACCAGGTTATCCTATATCCTTTCCATGGTGTTGCTGGCGCTGCCGTTCCTCTATTATGCCATTATGCATGTTGATTACCGTCGCCGGCGCATCATGGCCTTTCTGAATCCCTGGGAAGATCCGACCAATACCGGCTTTCAGATCATCCAGTCCTGGATTGCGGTCGGTACCGGCGGATTGTTCGGCCAAGGGCTCGGTGAGGGGAAGCAGAAACTGTTCTATCTGCCTGAGGCACATACCGACTTTATCTTTGCCGTGGTGAGCGAAGAGCTGGGCTTTCTCGGCTTTATGGTGATCTCTGCCATGTTTTTCCTGCTGGTGATGAGGGGGACCCGCGTTGCCATCTATGCGGAGGACAATTTCGGCAGATCCCTGGCATTCGGCATCACCACCCTGATCGGGATCGAGGCATTCGTCAATATTGCCGTGGTAACCGGCATTTTTCCCACAAAGGGACTGGCGCTTCCCTTCATCAGCTATGGGGGTAGTTCTCTCATCATTACACTTTTTGCCATAGGGATATTGCTCAACATCTCTTCACGGGTACGGGTGACGCCATGAGAATTCTTATCGCGGGCGGTGGCACAGGCGGTCATCTCTTTCCGGGGATTGCCGTTGCGGAGGAGTTCCTGGCAAGGGATCCGGGCAACGAAGTGCTGTTTGTCGGTACGGAGAGGGGCATCGAAGCTCGTGTTCTGCCCCGGTTTGGATATCATCTGAAATGCATTGCCACGACCGGAATGCGGGGCAAAAATGTGTTTTCCAAGGTGAAAGGAGTCTGGCTGCTGCTGCTTGGCTATGCACAGTCCCGGAGAATCATCCGCACTTTTAAGCCGGATCTGGTTCTCGGTGTCGGTGGCTATGCCTCGGGCCCCCTTGTTCTGGCTGCCAGAAACAGCTCCTGCAAGTGCTTTATCCATGAGCAGAATGCCCTGCCGGGTCTGACGAACCGGATACTTGCCAGGGTGGTGCAGACAGTTTTTATCTCGCTGGAGGAGTCACGTCGGCACGTTCCGGCGGGAAAGCTGCTCTTGACGGGAAACCCCCTGCGGAGGCAGATCCTGGATAGACTGAGCGAGGAGCGCAGGGCGAATGGAAACGGCAATGGGTTTCGCTTGCTGGTTTTTGGCGGCAGTGCCGGAGCCCACCGGATCAATATGGCCATGATCGAGGCGCTGCCGGAACTGGCTGCCTTGAGGGATCGCATTACCATCACGCATCAGACCGGCGAGGCTGATCTGGAAGCCGTTCAGCAGGCCTACCTCCGCGAAGGTTTTTGCGCCGAAGTGGTGCCGTTCATCGATAACATGGCTGAGGCTTATCAGAAAGCCGATCTGATTTTGTGCCGGGCCGGTGCAACCACCATTGCCGAGGTGACGGCCTGCGGCAAGGCCTGTATTTTTGTCCCCTATCCATATGCCACGGACGATCACCAGCGAAAGAATGCCGAAGCTCTGGTGAACAAAGGTGCCGGGTTCATGATTCTTGACCGGGAACTCTCGGGAAAAAGGCTTGCGGCAATGATCGAGGAACTGGAGCGTAACCCCGCGGTCCGAAAGTCGGCCGGGATAAAAGCCGCTGCCATGGCGCGGCCGGACGCAGCAAAAATCATCGTAGATGCAATGCTTGCGGCATAAAAAAACACGACGGCAAGCAAAAGCAAAGTGAAATCAATTAAATGACCCGGAGGGGCAGGCCCCTGTGCCTGCCCTTGAATGGGCTGCCGCAGAGGACGGGCGTCCCTGCCGGAATAAGAAGGCACCATGTACGGAAAAATAGAGAAGATACATTTTGTCGGTATTGGCGGCATTGGCATGAGCGGTATTGCCGAGGTTCTCCTGAACCTGGGGTACAAGGTTTCCGGTTCGGATCTTCGCAGGTCGGAGATTACCGAACGGTTGGCCGGACTGGGTGGGGAGATATTCTATGGCCATCTACGGGAGAATGTCATTGGCGCGGGTGTGGTGGTTATCTCCAGCGCAGTGAAGGATGACAATCCCGAGGTCCAGGAGGCGCGCGAGAACCTGATACCGGTGATCCCCAGGGCTGAGATGCTTGCCGAGCTGATGAGGATGAAATACGGCATTGCCATTGCCGGCACCCACGGCAAGACCACCACCACTTCGATGGTTGCGACCCTTCTTGGCTATGCCGGGATCGACCCGACCATTGTCATCGGCGGCCGACTTAACTCACTGGGCAGTAATGCACGATTGGGCCAGGGGAAATTCCTCGTGGCCGAGGCGGATGAATCGGACGGCTCGTTCCTGAAGCTCTCCCCGACAATTGCCGTTGTCACGAATATCGATGCCGATCACCTTGACTTCTATAGCGGAATTGAGGAGATCAAAGATACCTTTGTCGAATTCATCAACAAGGTTCCCTTTTACGGTTTGAACGTCCTGTGTCTCGACAGTGACCACGTGGCGGACATTATTCCACGCGTCAATAAACGCTTTATTACCTACGGACTGAGTGCCCAGGCGGATATCCGGGCTTGTGATATAAAGCTGAAAGGACTCGACACGTCCTTTGTGGCCCAATACCGCGGCGAGCGGCTCGGCGAGATCAGCTTCAAGATGCCTGGCGCCCATAATGTCCTCAATGCCTTGGCAGCGATTGGCGTGGCGCTGGAACTGAATGTTCCTTTTTCAGTGATCCAGGAGGGCTTCCGTGATTTCGGCGGAGTTGGTCGTCGATTCCAGGTAAAGGGTGAGGTGGGTGGCATCATGGTGGTGGATGACTACGGTCATCACCCGACAGAGATTCGGGCAACTTTGGCGGCAGCAACTTCGGGATGGGACAGGCGTCTCGTGGTCGTCTTTCAGCCGCACCGGTACACCCGGACAAAGGAGTTGTACGACGATTTCGTCAAGGCCTTCCATGATGCCGAGGTGCTGATCCTGACCGATATCTACCCCGCCGGTGAGGAGCCGATCGAAGGGGTGACTGCCGAGGCTCTTGCTCGCAGCGTCAGACAGCATGGACAGAAAGATGTCTCCCATATCGCCGATCGCGAGGAGCTGGTGGCTCACCTGCTGGAAATCCTGAAACCGGGCGACATCCTGCTGACCCTCGGGGCGGGCAATATCTGGCAGACTGGAGAGCTCCTGCTCCAGAAGATGGAAAAAGTGCTGTGAAAAAAGCTTTCTCCGAACGTATCGTGCGAGAGATTCGTGGCACGGTACTTCGTGATGAACCCATGGCTCGGCATACATCGCTGAGGGTCGGGGGGCCGGCTGACTGGTTTGTTCTGCCCATGGACGCGGATGATCTGCAACACCTTCTGGCGCTCTTGGATGAATATCGACTACCGTTCCTGGTGCTGGGTGGAGGCTATAACCTCTTGGTCAGGGACGGCGGTATCAGGGGCTGTGTTATCTCGCTGGAAAAATTCGATCAGCTGGAGCGAGAAGGGGAAAACCTGATTCATGCCGGGGCGGGAGTCGAGAATGCCGCACTCGCCCGCTTTTGTCGGGACCAGGGGCTGGCGGGGCTTGAATTCCTGGTGGGAATACCGGGGAGATTGGGAGGGGCACTGGCGATGAATGCCGGAGCCGGCGGTGGCGAGATAACTGATTCGCTGGATACCCTGCTAACCCTCAAGGGTCGGACATTCATGAAAGGGGAAAAGTCGCAGCTGGTCTTCGGCTACCGCTTCCTGCAGCTTGAGCAAGGAGAAATCATCTGTCAGGCTTCATTCCGACTCACGAAGGATGATCCGGCAGAGATCCGTAGCCGAATGGAGTCATTCCTTGAAAAACGACGCGCAACTCAGCAGGTGGGCTACCCAAATGCCGGTTCGTTCTTCAAGAACCCTCCCGAGGGTCCTGCCTGGCGATGTATCGATGGCGCCAAGTTGCGAGGGGTACGGATCGGCGGTGCGGAAGTATCGACTGTCCATGCAAACTTTCTGGTGAACAGGGGCGGGGCTTCAGCTGATGATTTCCTGGCCCTGGCAGCCAAGGTTAAGGAAACGGTCAGGGAACAATTCGGAGTTGAACTGCAGGAAGAAGTCAGAATTGTCGGAGAGCACCGGGAAAGGTAATTTCGGATAGGATCGGATAGAAATAAAATGATGTCACGAGAAGAACTTAAAGCAAAGAAAATCGGGGTGTTGTACGGTGGGCTCTCCGCGGAGCGGGATGTGTCTCTCAAGAGCGGTACGGCTGTCTGTGAAAACCTCCTTTCCTTGGGATACGACGCGTTGGCCATTGACGTTGACAGATCTCTGGCTCGAAAACTCGCCGACGCCGGTGTTGAGATTGCCTTTGTGGCGCTCCACGGCCGCTATGGCGAGGACGGTGCGGTCCAGGGTTTGCTGGAGATGATGGGGATTCCCTATACCGGCTCCGGAGTTCTCGCCAGTGCGCTGGCCATGAACAAGATATTTGCCAAAGCAGCGTTCCAGTCGGCCGGACTCCTGGTTGCTCCCTACCGGGTTCTGAGGAGCGGTGAGGAATTTGATCTTACCTTGCTCGAATTCCCGTTTCCGGTGGTGGTAAAGCCATCCCAGGAAGGGTCATCGGTGGGAGTCAGCATCGTCAAGACTCCCGAGGAAATCCCGGCTGCTCTTGAGCTTGCTTTCCGCTATGACAGTGAAATCCTTCTGGAACAGTTTATTGCCGCGCGGGAGATTCAGGTGGGAATCCTTGGAGATCAGGCTCTCGGTGCCATTGAAATCGTCCCCCGCAACGAATTCTACGATTTTGAGGCAAAATACACCCCAGGCATGGCGGAGCATATTTTTCCTGCTCCACTGCCGGAGGTTTTGTACCGTAAGGCCTTGCAGGTCGGGGTTCTTGCCCATCGATCCCTTGGTTGCTGCGATTACAGCCGTGTTGATCTGCTTGTTACGCCGACGGAAGAATGCTACATTCTGGAGGTCAACACCCTTCCGGGGATGACAGCCCTCAGCCTTTTTCCCGAAATTGCCGGAGGGGTCGGCATTTCCTTTGGCGAGTTGCTGGAAAAAATACTGCTTTCCGCGTCTTTGAAAATAAGAGTCTAGATTCAGGATATACGCCTTTGGCGGTGGCCCATGCGTGACATGCATCACAAAAAACAGAATCCACAGCAAAACCGGAATCGCCAGAAGCGGGAGCGAAAGCCACGCAAGCCGATACAGTTTCGTCGCATGCTCAAAAAAGCGGCTCAGGTCTGTGCCGCATTTGTCCTGACTACCCTGCTCTGGACTCTCGGTACGGAAACGTACCAGATATTTGCCGATGCGACTTTTTTCAAGCTGGAACGGATCGAAGTGCCTCGCTTGCAGAAACTTTCACGCGATGAGATAGTCGGTCTTACCGGGGTCAAACTTGGGAATTCCCTGTTAAAGCTTGACCTGCAGCATGTGGCGGAACAGCTGGAAAAGAACCCCTGGGTCGAGAAGCTGAAGGTTCGTCGGCGTTTTCCCGGCACACTTTCGATCGAGATCACCGAACGGGTGCCGGTGGCAGTCGTGAACATGGGATATTTGTACTACCTGGATTCCAAGGGGGAGATCTTCAAGCCTTTGACTGAGGGCGACCAACTTGACTTTCCCGTCCTTACCGGGATCACGGAAGAGGATCTGCTGAAGGATGCCGACGGCACGAAAAAAATGCTGACGATGGCCCTTGGCCTCATGGAAATGCTGAAGAAAGGGACTGAGTTTCGCTTGAGCGATGTATCGGAAATTCACCTGGATAAGGGCTACGGCTACACGCTGTTTACTGCCCAGGGCGGAATTCCGGTAAAGCTTGGCAACTCCGATTTTCAGGGAAAACTGGTCCGCTTCAGCCGGATCTACAAGGAGCTGACAGCGCAGATAGCATCACTTGAATATGTTGATTTGAATTATCCGGATAAAATTATCGTGAAAAAGGTGTAATAAAGAGGAGGGGGCCATGGCCAACAGAAGGGAAAATCTGATAGTGGGGCTCGATATCGGCACCACGAAAATATGTGCCATCGTCGGCAATGTGACCGAAGATGGTGTCGACATCGTCGGTATCGGTACCAGCCCGTCCCGAGGTCTCCGCAAAGGGGTGGTCATCAATATCGAAACAACGGTCGCATCCATCAAGAAGGCCATTGAAGAGGCTGAGTTGATGGCCGGCTGTGAGATCAAATCGGTGTATGCCGGCATTGCCGGCGGCCATATCAAAGGTTTTAACTCCCAAGGCGTGATTGCCATAAAGAACCGGGAAGTTGCCCCCGATGACGTGCGCCGGGTCATTGATGCTGCCAAGGCCATTGCAATACCCATGGATCGGGAAGTAATCCATATCCTGCCTCAGGAATTCATTATCGACGATCAGGATGGTATTCGCGAACCCCTCGGCATGAGCGGCGTTCGCCTCGAGGCGCGGGTACACATCGTGACCGGTGCAGTGGCAAGTGCCCAGAATATTATCAAGTCCTGCAACCGGGCTGGTCTTGATATGGCGGACATCGTTCTTGAACAGCTTGCCTCTTCCGAAGCGGTTATTTCACCGGAAGAGAAGGAAATTGGCGTCGCTCTGGTGGATATCGGCGGCGGTACCACCGACATTGCCATTTTTGTAGACGGTGCCATCAAGCACACCTCGGTTCTTTCACTTGGCGGCAACCACCTGACGAACGACATCGCCGTCGGTCTCCGGACACCTATGGCGGAAGCGGAAAAGATCAAGCAGAAGTACGGCTGCTGTTACACGACCCTGGTGGGCAAAGATGAGACTATCGAGGTTCCCAGTGTTGGAGGTCGAAAGCCGCGCATTCTTTCCCGTCAGCTTCTCGCCGAAATACTTGAACCGCGCATGGAAGAAATCTTCACCCTGGTCAACAGGGAGATTGTTAAATCCGGGTTCGATGATCAGATCGCTTCCGGTGTTGTCATTACCGGCGGTACTTCTATACTTGAGGGAATGCCCGAACTGGCTGAGCAGATCTTCAATCTGCCGGTACGGCGCGGCGTACCAGAGGATATCGGCGGGCTTGTGGATGTGGTAAATTCGCCGGTCTACGCAACCGGCGTCGGACTGGTGGTGTACGGAAGCAAAAACCAGGGTATCCGCGAGTTCCCGACGGCCCAAAGCGACGACAATGTTTTCCGCAGGGTCACACGCAGGATGAGAGAGTGGCTTGGTGAGTTTTTCTAATTTTCTTACTTGGCGGTTTTGTTTGGTTTTTATCAAAAAGGGGGTAGCAAATGTTTGAATTTGACGAAAGTATTGACCAGAGTGCGAAGATCAAGGTGATAGGAATTGGTGGCGGCGGAGGCAATGCGGTAAATACCATGATCGACTGCGAGTTGCACGGCATCGATTTCATCGTCGCCAATACTGACGCCCAGGCGCTGCGGATGTCCAAGGCGCCAGTGAAGATACAGCTTGGAGGTCTGCTCACCAAAGGTCTCGGGGCCGGGGCGGATCCTGGCGTCGGCAGGGACGCGGCTGATGAAAACCGGGAACAACTTGCTCAGGTCCTCAAGGGGGCAGACATGGTTTTCATCGCGGCAGGCCTGGGGGGCGGCACCGGAACAGGCGCAGCCCCGGTCATTGCCGATGTGGCAAAGGAATTGGGTGCACTGACAGTCGGTGTCGTGACAAAGCCCTTTACCCGGGAAGGCAAACTTCGTCTGGCCAAAGCGGAAAGCGGTGTGCGTGAACTGAAAAAGCACGTGGACTCGCTTGTTATTATCCCGAATGACCGGCTGCTCGGTCTGGCCGGAAAGTCCATGTCCATTCTTGATGCTTTCAAGCCGTCAGACGACGTGCTCCGTCAGGCAGTCCAGGGCATCTCCGATCTCATTACCACCTCCGGTCTCATCAACGTGGACTTTGCTGACGTAAAGGCTATCATGAGCGAGAGAGGAATGGCCATGATGGGTATCGGCCTGGCCACGGGCGAAAACCGCGCAGTGGAAGCCGCGACCAAGGCGATTTCGAGCCCGTTGCTGGAAGATATCGATATCTCCGGTGCAAAAGGGGTGCTGGTGAACATCACCGGTTCCTCCTCCATGACCATGGATGAGTTTGATGCAGCCAGCAAAGTGATTCACGAAAAGGTCCACGAAGATGCCAACATCATCGTCGGGCTGGTCATTGACGAAAGCCTTGGCGAGATGGTCAAGATCACTGCAATCGCAACCGGCTTTGGCGATCGCTTCGATCTGGAAAAGAGCAAGAACGAGCTGAAGAGCGTTGCGCATCCCGCTTCGGAAGAAGTGAATCGCGAGATTCCGACCTTCAAGAGGATCGAGCGTCAGCAGCGGGAAGTTCCCATGAAACAGCGAGCCTTCTTCATGGATGAAGAAGACCAGTACGATATCCCGACCTTCCTGCGCAAGTCGGTCGACTGATTTACCTTTAAACATTGCTACTGGCGGGCGTCACCCCAGGTGATGCCCGCACCCCCGAAAAGTTTTATTTCCCCGGCTTTCCGTCTTCCCCCCTCCGTGGAAGGCCGGGGTCTTTTTTGGTTATCTCTCCTTCGGTTTACCAGAGCCGCATTGACAGGTAAGGTGTTTCCTCTTGACAGGTAAACACTTCCCCTCAGCACGCTGGCTGTTTCCTCTCCTAATGCACGCCATGTTTATGCCATCTCTGGAAAGGTGTGGACACACCTTCTTTTAATTCAACCTACAGCCAAAACAAATTAACTAATCCTCAAACTGCTGATTGCCGTGAAGCATTAGTTCTCAAGGCTCGTATAATAATGCGTAGTTGTAAGGAAAATTGGCAAATAATTAGTTGGGTAAGATTAATAATTATATTTTAGTAATATATTGACTTTTTGTTTGCACAGATGATAATGGCAAAAAATATAATTAGGTTGTTATTCTTAACTTTATTTGTCATGGCTGGAGTGGCCATGCTGGTATGCAAAAGGGAAGTTTTGTCGGTTCCTGACCTACGGAATACCTTAGCAATTTCAATGTACAGGGGGGGGGAATGAACAAATGGATTTTGTCTGGCGTGGTGATTGTCTTTCTTTTGATCGGATTGGGCGGATGCGGGAGTGATAGCGATCCTGATTCAGTAACTAACGATAAAATTATCGTTGGCCAATATTTCGACGGGACGAAGTATCTCTCCTGCTACTGGAACGGAACCACACGTACGGACCTTGCTGACTTGCCAGGTTTGAATTCAACGGCCTTTGCGCCGGGCATCATGTCTAATGGTGTGGTGTACACTGCCGGTCGATATTACGACAATCCCAAGTATATACCTTGTTACTGGGCCGGGACAGCCCGGCAAGACCTGGTGGGTGATGGAACTCATAATGCCTTTGCTCAAGCGATAGCGGTTTCAGACGGTAGCGTCTATACTGGGGGCATGTATTATGATGGGACGAATCATTTGCCCTGCTACTGGACCGGAACGGTATTGACGCCCCTGGAAAGCAGTGGCTCAAGCTATTCTGCTGTTAATGCAATAAAAGTCTCCGGTGGCTCCGTTTACAGTGCCGGATATTATTATGATGGCGCAAAATATGTCCCCTGTTACTGGAACGGGACGACTCGAACTGACTTGGCTGGCGATGGAACGCACAGCGCCTTTGTTTATGGGTTGACAGTTTCAAATGGTACAGTCTACTCTGCCGGTTCCTATTACACCGGCGCATATCATATCCCTTGTTACTGGGAAGGGACTACCCGGCATGACCTTCCGGCTGTTACATTAAACAGTGCTTTTGCAGCTGATATAACGGTTTCCGGTGGAGTGGTTTATACAGGCGGCTACTATTATGACGGGGCGAAATATATCCCCTGTTACTGGGCAGGTACTTCCCGCACTGATTTGCCCGGTATTGGCACTAACAATGCTTTTGTCGGCGCAATAACAGTATCAGGAAGTACGGTTACGACGTTGGGACAGGTCTATGACGGAGCGAAAAATATACCCTGCTACTGGACTGGGACCACCCGTACCGATCTTCAGGCCGACACCCTTGAGAACTTCAGGGTCACGTTTCCCATTCTTGCTCCACCGACATGAGATGCAACTCTGATGTGGTTTGATTCTCGCATAAGTAAAAGAGGCAGGGTCGGGTGTTCCCGCCCTGCCTCTTTTTTTCGGGCATCATGCTTACAACATTCGTTATAACATTCGTTGGGTTTGCCACGTTCAGGAACATTTGCTGAATCTCGACAGACCCGTTTCAACAAACAGGGAATGTACCCTTTGCCAACTCCAGGCAAAAGCTGTTGATGTCTGCAAGTTCTCGCCTGATAATTTCCTCCGCATCCCCCGCCATATCTCGCACTTTTTTGCCCTTTTCCGGCAGAATCCGCGCGGCAGCCATTCTCGGCCGATCAATGGGCGTTCCAATCCTGCTGAGAAGGAGAACGTATACTTCCTGGACCCCTTCGATGTTCTGGTGGATTTCCTTGGCAATCTTGTGTGAGAGGAAATTATAGATCTTTCCCACATGGCTGACCGGGTTTTTACCGGCTGCAGCTTCGGTCCCCATGGGCCTGTTCAGGGAGATGAGCCCGTTGACCCGATTCCCTCGCCCCACCTGGCCGGAGTCTGCATCTTCTGCAGATGTGCCGGTCAGGCTGAGGTAGATGCCGCCCGGTCCTCTGCCCCGCTGGTCAAGGGTATTGTAATGGATTGAGGTCTTTTTGAACCAGGGGAACTGCTGCGCAAAGTGAAGCATGGCTGCCCTGATAGCTTCTTTATGGGAAAAATAGTCCTGTTCCGAGGCAACGAAGCGTGAGATGAGCGGCATGGCAACGGTCAGGTCGAGGGTTGTGCCCTTGCGCAATCCCATGACCTTGACGTCTTCACCGGCTTGGGGAAAGTCCTTTTTAAATTGGGGCGAGTAGAGGTGCCGCTCCAAGTCCAGGACCGCGTTTTCGGTGGGACTTAAGGGATAGTAACCGACCGCAGCAGAGGTGTCATTAGCGCAGCGAACCTCTCCTGGTCGGGAAAAGATATCGGTTAATTCGTCTGATCCTGGAGCGAGT
This sequence comes from Geobacter sp., assembly GCA_003857395.1. The sequence goes on along the minus strand of RPRC01000095.1, from coordinate 5,234 downwards.
ACCACCCGATAGGTTACATCAGTGTCGGGATTCACAAAGCGTAGATTCTTCCGAATCCAGCGTTGTGCCGCATCGATGGCAATCTCTTTGACCGGCAGGCTTTTGCCTGGCACGGAAAAGGTGGCCCGGTCGCCGATAATCAGTTCCATGGGCTGCAGCACTTTCCCTCCGCCATAGTGCTTGAAAACCTTGCCTGCAACCAGGAGACCCTTGTCGATATTGTGGTGGAGGATGGTGCCGCACTCTCGGAGGTATTCTTCACAAAGTGCCACTGATACAGCTTCCATGATGGAATCGCAGATGGAATCGGGGTGACCTGTTCCCTTGCGCTCAACGATTTCAATCCGTTCTTCCGCAACTGATTTTCCCCGGTACGGTTCGATAATAATCATGTCAACTTCCTCCAGTGAAGCGGGATTCGGTAAACAAATCGATACATAAACCAGTACTGATCGTTTCGGGTTCTTCTTTGAGTAAGCATACGAATGCGTCTTCTGGATGAGTGGACAGCTATTCTTTATTTGTACCAGAGTCTCGGTTATTCTCAATTGGTTGGGAAATGACAGATGTGAGTGAAGCGGGCAGGTAACGGGGGCGGTTTGGGACAATCCGCCCCCTCGATACCTGTTACAGCTTGTTGATGAAAACTTCGCGGGGGCGACTCGTGCCGTCGGAGGGGCCGACAATTCCTTCCTGCTCCATCCGCTCGATGATACGGGCGGCGCGGTTGTAACCGATGCGGAGGCGACGTTGGACCATGGAAATGGAGGCCTGGCGGCTCTCAGCCACGAGAGCAACGGCGTCGTCGTACCGCTCGTCGATGATTTCGTCTTCATCCTGTTTGTCGTCGGAAGCTTTCATCTCCAGGATCGCCTTTTCATAGACCGGTTTTGCCTGTTTTTTCAGGAAGTCGACCACTCGCTGTACTTCGGAGTCGGAGACGAAGGCACCGTGGATACGTTGCAGCTTTGAGGTTCCGGGTGGGAGGAAGAGCATGTCACCTGCCCCCAGCAGAGTCTCGGCGCCATTGCAGTCGAGGATTGTGCGGGAGTCGGTTTTGGACGAGACCTGGAAGGAAATCCGTGCAGGGAAATTGGCTTTGATGAGGCCGGTGATGACGTCCACCGACGGCCGCTGCGTGGCCAGGATCAGGTGGATGCCGGCTGCACGTGCCATCTGGGCGAGTCGGGCGATGGATTCCTCCACTTCGCGGCCTGCAACCATCATCAGGTCGGCAAGTTCGTCAACGATGATGACGATATAGGGCAGGTGGCCGTGTTCCAGGGCCTCCTCCTGCTGCAGAGACGGCTGAAATTCGGCATCGGTGTCTTCGACAGATTCCTCGACCACCTCATCCATCACGATCAGATCGGCATCGAGCGCTTCGCCCTTGGCCTCTTTTTCCAGTTTCTTGTTGTAAGAGTCGACGTTGCGCACGCCCTTGTCGCTCATGAGTCGGTAGCGCCGCTCCATTTCCTTCACAGCCCACTTGAGAGCCAAGGCAGCCTTCTTCGGGTTGGTAACCACCGGCAGGAGGAGATGGGGAATTCCTTCGTAAATGGAAAGCTCGAGCATCTTCGGGTCCACCATGATGACCCGGACGTCATGGGGAGTGGCCGTGTAAAGGAGGGACAGGATCATGGTGTTGATGGAGACCGACTTGCCCGAGCCGGTGGCGCCTGCCACGAGCAGGTGAGGCATGCGGGCCAGATCAGTGACCACCGGCAATCCTGCAATGTCCTTGCCGAGGGCCAGGGGGAGTTTCATCTTGCCCCGGTGGAATTCATCGCAGCTGAAGATTTCTTTGAGAAAGACCATATCCCTTTCTCGGTTGGGTATCTCGATGCCCACAACTCCCTTGCCGGGGATGGGGGCGACAATCCTGATGGAAAGGGCCTGGAGTGCCATGGAGAGGTCGTCGGCAAGACCGGCGATCCTGTTCACCTTTATCCCCGGTCCGGGGGCGTATTCGAACATGGTGATGACCGGACCGGGGCAGATTTCCACTACTTCGCCGTCGACGTTGAAGTCGCGGAGCTTTTTTTCCAAAAGCCGGGCACTCATGGTGAGGACTTCATGGTCGTGAAGTTGCTGGGTGGCCGGGGGTGTGTCCAGGAGCGACACGGGAGGTGTCCGGTAATTTCCCTCGGTTTTGGCGAAATCAAAGGTTTCTTGAATCGGTGCTGTCTTGGCGTCGTCCCGCTTCTTTTCCTTTTTCTGCATCGGCACCGGCGGCGGAAGGGTAACAGCGGGAGGGCGGATCTGCGGACCATGTCGTTCCACGCCCGGTTCGTTCTTATCGCGGAGCTGCCGGTTCAAGGTCTGTTTTTCCCGATAATTCGCCCAACGATGTCTGAGTGCCCCGAGGCTCCAGCCGGCGAACAGGATGAATGAGAAGCGGGAAAGAACCATGATGGAAACGGCCAGCACCGGAATGATGAGCAGGAGTGTGCCGGGAATGCCGAGAAGCGACTTCAGGGTCTTGGCAATTTCGATCCCGATCAGCCCACCCGTGGATACTTTCTGGCCGAGGAATATTGTCGTATCCAGACTGAAGGCGAAGAAGGAGGCAAGGGAAACGAGAAAGACCAGAAAGGCCACCCCCTTGTAGTTCCGCCATTTTAATTCCTTGAATCGGAGCAGTTTATACGAGACGAGAAGCATGGCGATCGGGATGGCATAGGAGGCCAGGCCGAACAACCATTCGAAAAGCAGGTCGGCCAGATAGGCACCCAGTGTGCCTCCGTAATTATGGATCTGCGCTCCGGTAGAATAGGTGTTGAACGAGAGATCGTCCGAATTGAAGGAGAGGAGCGAAATCAGCAGGAAAAGCCCTGCCGCTCCGAGAGAGATCCCCTTGATTTCCTGGATAAGTTTTGATTTTCTTTCAGAGTTCATGTTTCCTGCCTCTATGGCCTTGTGCCTTTAGAGCTTGTCTGTGTCACATTTCCAGAATCAGAGGCAGTATCACGGGTCTGCGCTCGATTGTCTTGTTGAAGAATTTCCGCAGAACTCTCCGCACTTCCAGCTTCACCTCGTTCAGGTCGGCCAGAACCTCCAGATTGACTCCTGCCAGGGTGTCGAGCACGATCTTCCTCGTTTCATCGAGGTATTCCTGGCTCTCATCTTCGAACACGAAGCCCCGGGTAACGATATCCGGTCCGTAGATCAATTCGCCGGTGGCTTGGTTAATAGCGATGATGACTATCACCATGCCGTCTTCCGAGAGATGCTTCCGGTCCTTGAGGACGATATTGCCCACGTCACCAATACCCTTGCCGTCCACGAAGACCCGACCCGATTCCACTGTTCCGCTGATCTGGCCGCTGCCATTCGAATAGGTGATAATGTCCCCGTTTACCGCCAGGATACAGCGTTCGGCCGGAATGCCGACTTTCTGGGCAAGCTTGGAGTGCTTTACCAGGTGGCGGTACTCACCATGGATGGGAGTGAAGAAGCGGGGACGTACCAGGTTGATCATCAGCTTCAGCTCTTCCTGGCTGGCGTGGCCGGAGACGTGAACTTCGGAAACCTTTTCGTGATAGACCTCTGCACCGCGGCGATAGAGATGGTTGATGAGGTCGGAAATCGTTTTCTCATTTCCAGGGATAAAGCGGGAAGAGAGGATTACGGTATCTCCTGGCTCCAGTTTTATTTGCTTATGGTCATCCATGGCGATCCGGGTGAGGCCGCTCATGGGTTCCCCCTGGGAACCGGTGGTAATCATGCAGATCTGGTTTTTCTGCAGATGGGGGAGGTCTTTCAAATCCACCAGAATGTTGTCCGGAATGCGCAGATAACCCAGTTCCCGCGCTATCTGGACATTGGTCAGCATGGATCGCCCGTTCAGGAGGACCTTGCGCCCGCACCGTTCCGCAGAGTCCAGCACTTGCTGAACTCGATGGATATTGCTGGAGAAAGCCGCGACAATGATCCTGCCCGGGCAGAGGGGAAATATCTCGTCGAAGGCGTCGCCGACGAGACTTTCCGAGAGAGTGAATCCTTCCCGCTCGACGTTGGTGGAGTCTGAAAGCAGGGCCAGGACCCCTTCTTCCCCATAGCGTGACAGGGTTGCCAGGTCGGTCAGTTCACCGTCGACCGGTGTCTGGTCCAACTTGAAGTCTCCGGTGTGGATGACTGTCCCCTCCAGGGAACGGATGGCCAGTGCGCAGCCGTCCACTATGGAATGGGCTACTCGAATGAACTCCACCGCAAAATTTCCGACATCAACTATTGTGCGGGGCTTCACTACCCGCAGTTCAACCAGACTTTCCAGTTCATACTCTTTCAGCTTTCCGCGGACAAAGCCGAGCGTCAGTGCGGTTCCGTAGATCGGGACCGGAATTTCCGGAAGGACGAAGGGCAGGGCGCCGATATGGTCTTCGTGACCGTGGGTCAGAAAGATGCCCCGGACCCTGCCGGCATTTTCCCGCAGGTAGGAGATGTCAGGGATTACCAGGTCAATGCCGAGCATCGATGGTTCGGGGAACATGAGGCCGCAGTCAACGATGATGATGTCATCACCATGCTCGTAGAGGGTCATGTTCAGTCCGATTTCACCTAATCCGCCGAGGGGGATGATTCTTAAATCGCAGTTTTCCATTTTATCAGGGGGCATTATTGTGCTTTCAAAACTACTGGTTCGGATTGGTGCTCTTCGTTGGGGAAGAGCGTTCGACTGTCAATTTCGCAAGTTTTCCGTCGCAGCGGGCGATCCACTCCGTACAGGGGTTGGTGAGCCCGCGGATTGCGTAGCAGGAACTCCTCAGGGAGTTGTAGGCGAGCAGGGCCCGCTCCGTGTCCCCTGCCCGCTCAAGGCTTTCGCCGAGAGACCAGAGGCGAGAGGCAGCAGTTTTTACAAGGGAGCTTCCCGGCGTGTACATATGGATCGCGGAAGAATAGGCGGAAATGGCGGTAATAACCTCGCTGCGTGCCGCGGCCTGCTCCCCCAGCGAAAACTGGCTATGCTGGCGGGAAAGGGTGTTTCCCCAGAATAGTACCACGAAGATGGCTGAAATCAGAAAAATATGCAGAAGTATTTTTTTTGTTGTTGCCACCGGAATTGTCATCCTTTGAAAAAGTCAGGCACCGTAATGAGGAGGGTGCCCATGAGCCCGGCAATAACTCCGGTCAGTACCGCAAGGGCGGACAGGCAGTCAAACGGGCTTTTCAGCCGGTGGGCAGCGGGAAGGCCCCAGGTGATGAGAGCGATTCCGGCGACGAGCAGTGTCCCG
>RPRC01000094.1 GCA_003857395.1 Geobacter sp. | reverse complement strand
GTTGCCGAGTCGATTGTGATCTTGCGCCCCATGCTCCAATTGGGATGATTAAGGGCATCGGCAATGGAAACTTCCTGCAGTTTTTCGAGCGGATACTGCGAAAATGGCCCACCGGAAGCGGTAAGAATGATTCGCTTCACATCATCACAACGATGTCCCTGGAGAGACTGAAAGATGGCGCTGTGCTCACTGTCCACCGGAAACAGCTGAACACCCTGCTCTTTAATCATGTCCATGATCAGGTGACCGGCAGTAACAAGAGTCTCCTTGTTGGCAAGCGCGATATCCTTGCCGGCCTTGATCGCCGCAACAGTCGGAACAAGGCCGGCGGCACCCACAATTGCAGCGACCACCATGGTAGCATCCGCGGCGGAAGCAGCAGCTATCATGCCCGGTACTCCGTGGAGAATTTCCGTTTTCACCCCCGGAAGCATCTTGCGCAGCGCGATTGCTGATTCTTCGGAAATAACCGCTGCCACCTGTGGAGAAAACTCTTCTATCTGTTTCTTCAGGAGCTGCAAATTCTTGCCACCCGTCAGGGCAACAATCTCGAACTTATCACGATGGGCAGCAACAATTTCCAAAGTGCTGACACCGATTGAACCGGTTGAACCTAGTACGGTAAGCCTTTTCATAGCAATCCTCGACAGATTCTCAGTCAGTCAGGGTAACGGTAAAGAACAAGAATAATGCAATCCTGCATCTATTGCCAGCAAAACAAAAGCTTTGCCTGGAATATCCCCACGCTGAGTACTGCCTTCTCAAAATGTACAAAAGATTAATAATGAACCGCATCCCGTTCCCACGAGTCTTTGCCTGATACGAACAGGCTCTTATGGGCAACGTGGAAGGTGACGAGACAATTTTACTGGCTGGACAAACTCTGCAACACAAACTAACTGATATTTTTTAGAAAAAGTACCTTGCATAGATATACAGCGCCGGAGCGGCAAAGAGAACACTGTCCAGACGGTCAAGCATTCCACCGTGCCCGGGAAATATGTTGCCGGAATCCTTTACGCCAAAGCTCCGCTTGAGCAGAGATTCAAACAGGTCGCCCAGTTGCCCCAAAAGCCCGACAAAAAAGGCCGTCGCGACAGCTGCCGCAATGGTAAGTTCCGGAAAGAAGGTTGCTCCGGCAAGGAGTGTCCCGATGATACTGCCGCCTAATCCGCCAACCATTCCCTCCACGCTCTTGTTAGGGCTCACAATCGGGTACAGTTTCCTCTTACCAAAGGAGCTCCCAACGTAAAATGCCGCGGTGTCCCCGGACATGACAATGATCAGCAGCAGAAATATCCACTTGACGCCGTGGTCCATCTCACGCAGCAAAACCAGATAGCTCAAGAGTAGGGGAATATAGAGAAAACCGAGAAGAAACAACCCCGCTTCTCCGGCAGATTGCTTGATGTCCCTGATTTTCAGAAGGGAAAGAAGGGCAATAAAGAGAAACAGCAGCGTCAGACAAAGGGGAAATGGCACACAATCGAAAACGACAACCGGCAGCAGGAGTGATCCGGCAAAGGCGGCAACAAAGCCGGCACACTTTCGCTGCGGAAATGCCATCCGGTTAAACTCGAGGAGACCTGCAGCCGTTAGTCCCAGAATCAGGCAGAAGAACGGAAAGAAACCGGTTTTCAGCACAAAAACAAGGAGAATCGGAAGAGCAATCAATCCCGTAATAAGTCGTTTGATAGTTACCTCCTCTTACGAACCTGATCACTGATGAGACCATAGCGACGCTCTCTCGCCTGGTAATTGGCAAGAGCGCAATAGAATTCATCTTTGCTGAAGTCGGGCCAGTTAACCTCGGTAAAATACAACTCGGTGTAAGCTATCTGCCAAAGCAGAAAATTACTGATGCGCATCTCACCACTGGTGCGGATCAGAAAATCCGGGTCGGGAATTTCGCTGGTGTAGAGATATGATGAAATTAGATCTTCTGAAATCTTTTCCCGCGCTATCTTGCCGGACAGAACAGCGTCAACCAACTGCGTAACAGCCTGAAAAATTTCCTGGCGTGATCCGTAGGAAAGGGCCAGGGTAAGGACCATGCCGGTATTTTTAGAAGTTTTGGCAATTGCCTGAGCAACAGCATTGTTGACATCTTCGGGAAGGTCGGAGCGGTCACCAATAACAGCAAACCTGATATTATTGACCATCATGCGGGTGGTTTCTTTGGCCAGATATGCCTTTAACAGGGCCATGAGAGCACGCACCTCGGTTTTCGGACGTAGCCAGTTCTCTGAAGAAAATGCGAATAACGTGAGGAACTTGATTCCAAGAAGAGAGCTTTCCTCGACGACAGTTCTGACCGTCTCGACCCCTTTCCGGTGTCCAACTATCCTTTTCAGCATCCGTTCCTGAGCCCAGCGACCGTTGCCATCCATGATTATCGCCAGATGTCTGGGCAACTTTTCCGGATCAAGTATTTGCATGACTGGTCCTAAAAAAAACCCCCTTTGGTAAAGGGGTTATCAGTTGATTCTGAGTGGTTAATACCGGCACCCACCCTGGAAAGCCTCCTCGGAAGAGGAAGGGGCCTGCATTTTCCGCACACAAGAAGATACCTCAGATTTCCATGACTTCTTTTTCTTTGGCAACCACTACTTCATCAACCTTGGCAACAAAAACATTCGTAACATCTTGAACGTCCTTTTCCGCACGCTTCAAGTCGTCTTCCGATATATTTTTGTCTTTTTCCAGTTTTTTCAAGGAGTCGATGGCGTCCCGCCGGATATTCCGAAGAGCAATCTTGGTTTCTTCAGCCAGCTTCTTCAACTGCTTGACAATCTCTTTTCGCCTGTCTTCGGTAAGTGGCGGGACTGCCAACCGAATCAGCTTGCCGTCATTTGTTGGCGTCAGGCCAATATTTGCATTGAGAATTGCCTTTTCGATCGAAGGTATCAGCTTCGCCTCCCATGGCTGAATGGTCATAGTCCGAGGTTCCGGAACTGCTATGGCTGCAAGCTGGCTTATGGGCGTCAGCGTATCGTAATAAATGACTTTGATATCTTCCAGGAGAGCCGTGCTGGCACGCCCGGTCCGAACCTTCTGAAACTCCTTGCGGAGTGCATCGAGGGTCTTTTCCATGTGACTTTTCATGGAAGAGAGGACATCCTTTGTCATATTAGTCTCCTTTTACGATAGTACCAATTTCTTCGCCGAGGATAACCTTCATAATATTTCCTGCGGTGGTAACATCAAAAATAATTATAGGCAGCCGATTATCCATACAGAGAGACGTAGCGGTAGCATCCATTACCTGAAGTCCCTTCTTCAGAACATCTATATAACTCAGCTGTGCAAATTTCAAGGCATTCGGGTCCTTCTTCGGGTCTGCGGAATAAACTCCATCTACCTTGGTCCCCTTCAGAATCACCTCTGCGCCGATCTCCATGGCCCGAAGGCTGGCTGCCGTATCAGTAGTGAAATAGGGATTTCCCGTACCTGCACCCAGAATGATGACCCGGCCCTTTTCCAGATGCCTGATGGCCCGGCGGCGAATATAGGGCTCCGCTACTTCGCGCATCTCAATAGCCGACTGGACCCGCGTGTCCACACCGATCTTCTCAAGGGCATCCTGCATTGCCAGAGAATTAATCATGGTGGCAAGCATTCCCATGTAATCCGCACTCGCTCTGTCCATGCCCTTGGATGAGGCTGCAAGCCCGCGAAAGATATTGCCCCCGCCGATAACAAGGGCCATTTCGGTTCCACAGGCAACCACTTCCTTGATTTCCAGAGCTATTTCCGTAATGGTTTTCGGATCAATGCCATATTTCTGCTCGCCGGCCAATGCCTCACCGGACAACTTCAAGAGAACTCTTTTGTATTGCGGTCTGTCCATAATTCTAGCAACTCACTCTCTCGTCGAGAACCAATCCTCGTTGACGGACTTCAGAATCTGTGCGGACACAGCCCTTTCAAACGAAAAGGCCGAAACCCTGAAAAGCAGATCTCAGGATTTCGGCCCACTACGAGAATAAATTTACTATGAGCCAACTGCCGCAGCAACCTCAGCAGCGAAGTCGCTCTCTTTTTTGGCAAGTCCTTCACCTAGCACAAAGCGTGCAAAACGGCGAATGGACATATTTTCTCCAATGGCAGCAATGGTCTCATTCAGATAGGTTTGGATAGTCTTGTCCGTATCCTTCACAAAAGTTTGCTCCAACAGGCAGATTTCAGCGTAGAACTTAGATATCTGACCTTCGACAATTTTTTCAATGATATTGTCAGGTTTGCCGGTTTCCTTGGCCTTGGCCCGGTAAATCTCCTTTTCTCTTTCCAGGAGTTCGGCTGAAACCTCTTCACGTTTCACGAACTGGGGTGCTGCTGCCGCGATATGCATGGCAATATCTCTGACAAAAGTCTGAAATGCCTCGTTCTTGGCAACGAAATCTGTTTCACAGTTGACTTCCACCAGCACGCCAATTTTGCCGCCGGCGTGAATATAGGAACCAACGGTGCCTTCGGTCGCAACACGACCAGCTTTTTTGGAGGCAGCGGCAAGTCCCTTCGTTCTGAGATAATCGACTGCCTTCTCCTGATCGCCACCGGTTTCGGCTAAAGCCTTCTTGCAATCCATGAGACCGGCGCCGGTCACTTTTCGCAATTCACTCACCTGTGCAGCTGTAATAGTCACGTGTATCCTCCTCCACGGGCACGGGAAAGCCCCTTGCCGTGTTACCTTACGTTATAAAAATGCGTTTAGATTCTTACAGAAATAACTTCGATGTCCGGATCTGAAGTGCAGACCGGAATGCAACCCATTATTCCCCGGCGCTTTCAGGTGTCTCACCTTCAGCAACCGATTCCAGCGGAGCTTCGGCAACAACAACCTCGGCCTGAGACTCGCCTTCCGCGTCAGTTTGCAGATCTATCTCCCTGGCCTGGGCACCTTCGATGACAGCATCAGCTATCTTGCTCGAAAGAAGACGCAGGGCTCGTATTGCATCGTCATTACCCGGAATAATAAAATCAATGGGATCAGGGTCACAGTTGGTATCCACGACAGCAACAACCGGAATGCCCAGTTTTTTTGCCTCAGAAACAGCTATTGTCTCATTCTTCGGGTCAACTACGAAAATTGCGCCCGGGAGCTTATTCATGCCCTTGATACCACCAAGCGACTTTTCAAGCTTCTCACGCTGCTTCTCCAGGCTCAGAATTTCTTTCTTGGTATAGCCCGCAATCGAGCCGTCGGCAACCATTGCATCAAGCCGCTTCAAACGGTCGATACTCTGGCGTACAGTGGCAAAGTTGGTCAGCATACCACCAAGCCAGCGCTGATTTACGTAGTACATATTGCATCGTTGCGCCTCTTCGGCAATGGAGTCCTGTGCCTGCTTCTTGGTACCGACAAAGAGAATGGTCTCGCCGGCCTGAGCGGTTTCTCTGATGAAGTTATACGAGTTCTTGAACAGTCGTACGGTCTTCTGCAGGTCAATGATATAGATGCCATTTCTCGCTCCGAAGATGTACGGTTTCATTTTCGGATTCCAACGCTTGGTCTGGTGACCGAAATGGACACCCGCTTCCAACAACTCTTTCATGGTGATGTTTGACATGATGCTCTCCTTTGGTTTTCCCTCCGCACCCTCAAAACTTCCGGAATCCGCATCAAGCGGACACCACCGGAGACAAAAGGGTGCGTGTGTGGTTAAATAGCAAATCTGTTTACCACAAAGAACCATGATTTAGCAAGGAAATTTTTAAAATAACCCCATTGCCACTATCCTGCAGCGGCGAACCGCAGGTAGGTCACCTTGCAGCGTTACAGCGGCAACGGTTGCTATTTCAGCCATGCTCATGTATCATGCCCGACGCCATGAAGAAAACCCTTTACCTGTATATTCTAAAGGAAATTTCCGTTCCTTTTCTCCTCGGTTTCGCCGTTTTTACTTTTGTCCTTCTCATGGGCAGGTTCATGAAGCTGGCCGACCTGGTAATCGCTAAGGGAGTTCCTGTTTCAGACGTGGCTCGGCTTCTGCTGTACATGTTACCCTCCTTCTCGTTCATCACCATTCCCATGGCATTTCTGCTGGCACTGTTGCTTGCCTTCGGAAGGCTCTCCGCGGACAATGAGATAACAGCCCTCAAATCGGGTGGCATTAGCCTCTACGGCATTCTTACTCCCGTCTTCTTTTTTGCTTTTGTCGCGTACATTGCCACCTCGATCATCACGGTTTATGCGCTCCCGTGGGGAAACACCGCCTTCAAATCCCTTCTCTACAACGCCATCAATGTCAGAGTGAATATCAGCCTTAAAGACCAGGTCTTCAACGACGATTTCCCGGGTCTGGTCATTTATGTCGCCCGATACGACGAAACCAGTCATAATATCTCCGGCGTACTGATTTACGACGAAAGGAATACAGAAGAACCCTCAACTATTTTCGCGCGTCGCGGCATGATCATGACTGACCCGGGGAAGAAGGCTCTGCGTCTCCGCCTTATTGACGGCGGGATTCACCGCATGCAAAGGAAATCCGACTACCAGCTCATGGAATTCGACAGCTACGATCTCAGTATTAACTTCGACCAGAAATATAAAATTGTTCCAACGGTAAACGAACTCGACATGACCTTCAAAGAACTGAGACACGCGATGGGAATTCCCGGTGTCACTCCCAACATTCTCCGAGACTACCGTCTGGAATTCCATCGACGTCTGGCATTTCCTTTCGCCTGCTTTGTCTTTGCCCTCATTGGCGTACCTCTCGGCCTCCAAAACAGACGTTCCGGCAAATCTTCCGGTTTTTCAATCTGTTTGGCAGTGCTCTTGACATACTATATAGTACTTTCAATCGGCAAGACCTTGGGACAGAATGCTATCGTCGCCCCGGTAATTGCCATGTGGCTGCCGAACCTGCTGTTTATTTCCCTGGGTATTTATCTATTCAAAAAAACCGCCGGCGAACAAAGAATTATTCTTTTCGAACTCCCAAAGCAAATCATTGACTGGGCACAATCCAGGTTTGTCACGTGGAGGAAGCCTCAATGACCGTACTCAGCCGATATCTTACCGCAACCTTCCTCAAGTTACTGGCTTTGACCGTAAGCTCCTTCGTGGCAATTTATCTGATTATCGATTTTCTTGAAAAAATCAGGCGCTTCTCCCGTGCCGACAGTAATCCCGAGTACATCGTGCTTTTCTTTCTGTACAAGATTCCGGCAATTATCAATCAGATCATGCCGTTGGCCATTCTTATGTCAACTCTTTTGACGCTTGGCATCCTCTCACGATCAAGCGAGATTGTCGCAATGCAAAGCTGCGGAATCAGTCTGAAGCGGATTGCGAAACCTTTGCTCGTCATTGCTTTTGCCCTGAGTATCTTCACCTTTTTCTCCAATGAAGCGATCATCCCTAACACCTCACAGCAACTCAAATACATTGATGAAGTTTTGATTCAGGGGAAAAATCCGAGTACTTTTTTCCGTCTCAACAACATCTGGTACCGAGACAAAAACTATATCCTCCAGGCACGGCTTTTTATTCCAACCACATGGACCCTCAAAGGAGTAACGCTCTGGCAGACAACAGACGAAATGCAACCGATCAAACGATTGGAAGCGGAGAATGGAACGTGGAACGGACACCAGTGGACCTTGGAAAATGTCGTGGTGAAAAGTTTCAACGGCGGCAAGGTTACGGAAACAAAAAAAACGGCTTTCCTCCCGATTTCCCTGCAGCTCAAAATAAATGATCTCAAAGTATGGGACAAGAACGCAGATGACATGGGATATTTCAAACTGAAACAATACACGGAGAAACTGCGTAAAGCCGGCTATGACGCTACCAGATATCAGGCTCAGATGTATGCAAAGATATCAATGCCTTTTGCCTGTCTGATTATGGCGTTTGTCGGAATACCTTTCTCCCTGCGCAGCGGCCGTTCCAGCGGTATTGCGTTGGGAATCGGACTCAGCATAGGCATTGGTTTCGCATATTTTATCATCAATGCCATCCTGATCTCATTAGGTGGCACCGGAGTCCTCCCGCCCCTGGTGGCAGCCTGGGCGGCAAATTTCATTTTTGCCCTGTCAGCAATATGGATGACCCTGACGATGCACCATTAAACACCCACAATCGCCCTCTTATTTAGCTCACAAAATACTACCTTTATTTCAGCATGTTACGGCTTTTGAAACAAATTAATCAGCCACTTTCCTTGACATCACCCCTTCTATGGCGTATGGTGTAGTACTTTCAAATAAACCCATCGCGAGTTTTCTCTCCAAGGCACCGGCAGCTCAATGGTGAAAATTTACCATTAGAGGGTCCACTGAAATCTGTGGCAGCAAGTTTACCTTCTGCTTCACAGACCAGTAGCTCTCTGGCACCGGCTTCACTCCAAAGCAATTTATCCACACCCTACGCCTAGCCTCCACTGCCACTACTTTCAAAACTCGCGCTACACGAACACCCTGGACAGACAGCCCTGTCCAGCAACAGGCAATATCAAACTAACCGCCCTATGTGCGGAAAACCACTGAAAGGAGGTTCTCGCCGGAAAATCAGGAAAAATACCACAACGAACATCGAAATCGTTGGTCCGGCAAAAACCCGAAAAAACCGAAAACCCCTTTACTTATGAAAAAATTTATTATTTTGTTAGCAGTAATCGCGCTGAACGCTACGTCATGCGACCAGCCTCAGATTCGCCAAGCCCAGCTATCCGTTATGCCGGCGCTCTCAGAACTGGACAGGGAAATCCGCCAGGCAGCTGAGAAAAACGCAAATCTTGAAGAAAGACGTCGACAGCTGCCCGCAATTATTTCTGCGTTTGCCAAGAGGACTACCCCGCAGAGGGCCCGAAAACTGGGAGTGCTCTGTTACCTTAAAACCCTCGATACCCCCTTAATGCCAATGGACATGGCCGAAATAGCCTTGGCTGAAACCGGATCGCATGGACTTTCCGGAAAAGCAGTATCGTATCGTGGTGCCATGGGCGTCTGGCAATTGATGCCAAGCCGAGCACGAAGCCACGGCTACGACCCCGAGGAGATGGTTAACGATGAGAAGTGTGCTGAAGCGGCGGTCCGTGAACTTCTCACCAAGATACAGATGGCAAAGGGAAATCTCAGAAGGGCAAAAAAACTCTATTGTGGAGTCGGCCCCCAGGCTGACGCATATGAAACCAAACGAATTCGATTCCGACATGAAATCTGTCGAGAAATGATGAAGTACCCGCATATGACGGCGGAAAACGCGTCATACCTTTCACTTCGGCCATCCTGACAGACTCCTGACGCGTAAAAGTCAGCCACAGGTACATACAAAGCAGATCCCGCAACGGATCTGCTTTTTTTCATTCCCGCTCTAATAGGAGACTGACAAAAAAGCCAAAATCGCCAGTAGCTGAAAAGGGCTAGGAGAACCCTTTGAATAGTAGCGACTGATACACTATACTGTAGCGTGAAAGGAAACACTCATGTCCAACCTGCTTACGCTCATCATCGTGGTCTGCGCCGGCGCGGCGGTAGCACTCCAACCGTCCATCAATGCGCGGCTTGCGCAGAAGGCAGGGCTTCTGGAAAGTGCCTGCATTTCATTCGCAGTCGGAACACTCGGCCTTGGTATTGCGCTGCTGATCTCGGGAAAAACCAACGTCCGGGGATTACACGAAACAGCCTGGTGGGAATGGACAGGGGGGATTCTTGGCGCCTTCTTTGTTTCAGCAACTATCCTCGCTGTGCCGAAAATAGGAACTGCAGCGACAATGGCCGTCGCAATCGCGGCGCAGCTTCTCACCGCGCTGGTTCTCGACCATTTTGGTCTCTTCGGTTTCGGCGGAATGCAGATCGACCTGAAACGCTCTCTGGGGGCAGCTCTCCTCATCATCGGAGCATGGATCATCGTTCGGCATTGACATCATTACCAGAAAGGCAGGCTGGTTAAGCTTTGGCACCTATCCTTGTTACAAGAAAAAAGCCCCCCATAGATCAGGAGGGCTTTTGAAAGAAATACTGCTAAAAAGCCGGACAGACGCATCCTGCCCCAGCATTCCTAATATGCTTTCAGCTGCTGCCTCGTACAAGACTTCCACTGAGCACCGCTTTTCCCCGCATCATCGGGCATTACAAGCAGAACAAACTGTCCTCCCATAAGCACGGTCTTCACCTTGTCGACAAAACGCACCCGATCTTCGCCACCCAGGCAGACGCCTTCCAAGGTCCGGACACTATCCACCTCTGAATGTCTCAAGATGTCTTTAACCGAGGCAACGCTATCCGTAGCAGGAAGGGTGAGACTGCCCCGCATTCTGCCGTCATTGCCGCCAAGACGCAAGCCAACCCCTGCCAAGGCTCCGATAATCCCCTGACCGGTCCCGCCGTGGCTGGAAAGATGGATTCCCGCCTCTATCGCCAGCCTGTAAGCTTCCTGCATTTCGATGACAGTACGTTTTGCACGGTAGCCGAAATCTACGAGGGTGTCCGTCTGCGGGAGCCGCTCCGCTACGGCGACACAAAGGCCCGGATCAGAACCTTCCGCGCTTTCGCGCGCGAGGAATCCGGCCGCATATTCTGTCAGTGCCCCCAGATACGACTCGTCCATCTCGGCAATGAAACACATGGAGCTGTTATGGGAGGTATAGGGGATATCAGGATGGACAAATAATTGATGGCGAGTTATCGAACGGCATCTGCCCCACCCACGGTTTTCAACCTCACGGGCCAGCAAATCGGCAAGCTCTCCCGTCCCCCGGGAGTCAATGGAATCGGTATCGTCAATACAGACAAAAACGTTCATGGGAACCTCGTGCATAGTTAAGTTTACTAACTATAGCAAACGCCTCTTGCTATAGTCAACAATATATAGCGTGCGCCAGAAAACTGAGCAAAGTTCAACAAAATTCTGCAGAACGGCTCCTTTCAGTCCACAGGAATTCTCCGGATACTTTACGGGGAGCATTCTTACGTTTTTTATGAATAATACCGCTTGCAATGCGTTATTTTTTTTGTTATATAGCGTACGCTAAATTATATTGGCGACATTTTTATATTCGCGTGAAATATCACAAAGGAGGAACTGTATGGCAAGGATGAAGATTACCGGAGCACTGCTGATGAGCTGTCTATTTCTGCTCAGCTCTTCTGCATTCGCAGCAGATCAGGCTGCGACGGAGGGGTTTGAAAGTTACTCACTTGGCGAGGTATACATCAAGGGCGAGAAACCGCCGGTTACGCAAGAAGCTTCCGTGACAAATGTAATAACCGCCGAAGATATTAAAGCAACAAGCAGCAGAACTGTTGCCGAAGCACTGAGTCACACGCCAGGGATACGAGTATCAACCGGCAGAAAAAATGAACCGAATGTATCGATTCGAGGCCTCGACCAGAGCCGGGTCCTGATTCTGATCGACGGTGTTCCATACTATGAGACCAAAGGCGGGAAATTGGACCTCAACCAGATCCCCGCGGATAACATTGCCAAGATAGAAGTCACCAAAGGAGCAGCGTCAGTACTTTACGGTGCAAACGCCCTTGGCGGTGTAGTCAATATCATTACGAAGAAAGCCAGCGGAAAACCTTTCTTCGAAGTAACAGGCGAGACTGGCGATGTGGATTATTACGGGCTATCCGCAAGTCACGGGATGAAAATTGGTAAATTCAACTACTGGCTCAACTATTCCCATCGCCAGGCTCACGGGACGAGGATGTCCGACGATTTTGTGCCGATGGTTGGGCAAATCTACAGAGGAGGAACAATTTTATCCACCGGAGTCTTTGAGGATGGGGGAACACGAAACAATTCTGACTACAAAAGCGATAGTTTCTGGGCGAAGCTTGGCTTCGAACCTTCAGCAAACTCTGAGTATTTTGTCAACTTTTATTATATTGACAGAGAAAAAGGTGCCCCAGCCGCCATCGACAGGAATCAAGCAAACACGGCAAGAATTGTGGGCGGCGTTGTGACCAGTGCGGCGTTCACCCAGTTTGCTCGAATTCCCGTATATGATGATTGGGGGATAGACCTGAGCGGGCAACAGAAGATCTCCGACAAAATGACACTGAAAGGCAAGCTCTTCTACCACGACCATGTCGATGACTATGTTTCCTACAAAGATAACAGTTTCAGCGAGATTTACTCAATCAGCAGATACAAGGACTACATGGTGGGAGGCGCTCTGATCAGCGAAGTCAAGCCAGCAAGTTGGGACACCTTGCGTTTGTCCATTAACTATCGGGGCGACTCTCACAAAGAAAGAGCCGACTCCTATATACCCTTTTCCAACTTTTTCTCTTACACCGGTTCGGTCGGAATGGAAAATGAATTTAATCCGACAAAAAGTTTCTCGGTGGTTGTCGGAGGAAGCTACGACTGGTTCCACGTAACGCAGGCAACTAAATCACTTGACGGCACTTCAGTGCTCAATTTAGTGGACCTCGACAAACCCAAAACGATGGATTCCTTCAATCCAATGATCGGGGCGACATACGCCTTTGCCGACACGACAAAGCTCTTTGCCTCGGTAGCAAGGAAGACCCGCTTCCCCACTCTCGGCAACCTTTTCTCCAGCACACCCAGCTCCGGTTCAAACGTGAACCTCAAAGCGGAAAATGCGATCAATTCGACGGTAGGTGTATCGCGCTCCTTTGGAAAATTGATGTGGAGTGAACTGGCTTTCTTCTATAATAACATCTCGGATTTGATTTCGCGAGACGGTTCCGGACTCGACTCAACCTACCGAAATATCGCAAGTGTCGAGATGTATGGCATAGAAGTAAACACGGAGTTATATCCACTGAAGGATCTGGTTGTTCGGCTCGGGTATACGTATAACCATGCCAGCGACCAAAGTGATGTAAAACCGGTCGTAGACGGCAAAACGATCGATCAGGTAACTAACGTGCCCGAACATAAATTGGACATGGGAGTTCAGTATACCGTCCCGTATCTAAAAACATGCCTTGACCTCAACGGAATACTCTACAGTAATTCTTTCTCCCAGCTTCCCACAGTCAATAGGCCGACCCAGGATACGATTAATCTGCCAGGTTACTTTGTTCTTAATGCCCGTGTTTCTCAGAAATTTCTCAAATATTTTGAAGCATTTCTGTCAGTCAACAACATTTTCGATCGGGATTATACACAAGAGTCGGGCAGCACTGCATCAGGCGCGGTTTCCAGAACGATTACCGAACCCGGCTTCCCGGCACCTGGCCGCAACATATTTGGTGGCATTACCGCCAAATTTTAGAACTCATGCAGCTAGCTACTAACAGGTTTGGGCAAGTATAAAAGTATTAGTTCCAATGCTTGCCCTAGGATCACTCCTCGCATGGTGTAATTTGGCTGCCGGCATATAAACCGGCAGCCTTCTTTTTTTCACAAGCAGCAAAGATACATGTTTCTCCTTATCGTGAAAACAGCAACTCACCTCTTGAATCTCCTACAGCGAGGATTCAATTATGGTTTTTCCGGAGTATTACAGAATGATTTCACTATTGGAGAACACCGTATACTATGTTACATTACGCATAGTTATTCACTCAAACGCAGAGAGGAGCTGGTTTTATTATGGAATGGCTGAAAGTGATTATTGATTATGGGATTATCTGGCTGCTCGTCCTGTTGAGCATTGTGGCCGTAGCTTGCGCCATCGAAAGAAATATGGTGTTCAAAAGAATTCGCCTGCAGGACTTCAGCGACAAAAAGAGCCTGGAATTGGAACTTACGAAAAAGCTCCACATCATCGCGACAATCGGCAGCAACGCACCCTATTTAGGTCTGCTTGGAACAGTTCTCGGCATCATGCTCACCTTTTACAGCATGGGAAGCGAAGGTTTCATGGATACCGGCAAGATCATGATGGGGCTGGCGCTTGCTCTCAAGGCAACCGCGGTCGGTCTTTTGGTGGCTATTCCTTCGGTCGTCCTTTATAACCTCCTCTTGAGGAAGGCAAAAGTACTCATTCTGCGCTGGGAGATCATGAATGGAAGAGAAAGAGTTTGATTACATCAATGTTATCCCGTTCGTGGATATCATGCTGGTCCTGTTGACTATCGTGCTGACAACCTCCACCTTTATCGCCACCGGAGGCATACCGGTAAACCTTCCGAAGGCATCGAAACACCAGGAACAGCCGCTGAAAGTCCGGACGATCGAAATCGACAAGCAGGGCTCTATCTTTTTCAATGGAAGGCCTGTCACGCTTCAGAGCCTCCTGACTGCCATTCATTCCCTTGACCGGAGCACGCCCTTCCTGATCAGGGCAGACAAAGAGCTAGCGCTCCAGAATTTCGTCGACGTACTCGACGGCGTCAAGAATGCCGGTTTCCGACAGGTGAGCCTCCAGACTGAGATGAAAAAATGAATTGCCGCACCAAAGCCATGACAATTTCGCTGCTGCTCCATGGAGCAGCTCTCTCCCTGGTATTTGCCCTGAACAGTTCGCTTGCCAAGGAGGACAAGCCGATTGTAATCGATTTCACCCTCGTTGAGCCAAGCGCTCCACCGGCACCGGCTGCCCATGTTCCACAAAAAAAGGCGGAAACACCAGTCATTGCAAAAACTCTTCCGCAGCCCACTCCACCGAAACAGAAGGTCACCCCCCCGGCACCGGCCGTGGAACCGGGAGGCCCAGTTCCGATAGTAGCAAAACCGAGAGAATCCCTCCCGTCACCACCGGAACAGACGGCAGCTGCCACGGCAACGAACAGTGTCCCGGGAGGGACCGGCACGACAGGCACGTCCCGAACGGCAGGAATGAGTCAAGGAGAAACTGCGGAGCTGCTCTCAAAAAAGTACCGGGCGGAAAACTTCGCCTATATAAAGAAAATTATAGAGAAGAATCTGGACTACCCTAGTCGTGCCCAACGAATGGGCTGGACAGGAAATTGTGTAATTTCTTTCGTCGTCCAGGTAAACGGCCATGTAACGGATATTCGGATCCTGAAAAGCACGGGATATGGCATTCTTGACGACAATGTCATCGAGACGATAAAAAAAACCGAGCCATTCCCCAGGCCTCCGATCAAAGCTGAGTTGAAGATACCCATTTCCTACCAAATCGAATAACTTCATCCATGGAACCTTACATAGTTTCCGTCCGGAAAGTCTCGGCAGGGGCCGGACTGGAACTTCCCCGAAGCCTCTCGTAATCGGTCATCACCCGTTACACAGATCAGTTATCTTGCTGGTTTCAGGTGGTTTTCTTGCTGTCGCCATCGTGCAATGAAGCCGTACGAGAGTCTCCGTGAAAGCCCCAGCCCTCCAAGGAACAGCGCTGTCTCAAGGTTTCCGCATAAAAACTGAATAGCTAGTAATTCCAGCAAGATTTGACTGATTGCGTGAAGGCCTCCCTTCAATTCCCTGCGCTTGATGGACCCGCCAAATGTCGTCATACCTGCGTCGGCGGGTATGACTGACTACTTGCAACAATAGTGATTTTCTGGATTCCCACTTTTGCGGGAAAGACGGAAGTGAGAGTTCTGCTGCTTTTTGCGAAAGCATCATACGTGACGTCTTGACCCTGTATTATTGTACATTTGAGATGTTACCCTTGAACTTCGCTATATAATTTGATATACAGCTGTTACAAAAAATTATTAAAAGACCTGACTTGTAAACCATTCTTAACATTAGTGTTTTTTCTAGTTCACAACTAGTTGATATGGAGAAAAATAATGGGAATTACACGGGAGGAACATTCATGATTCATCGAAAAAAAGTATTATATGCGGCACGTTGCCTATCCTTGGCGGCAATGCTGCCACTGTTGTACACCGGAGCGTCCTACTCTGCTGAAAACAGCGATGAAACTTTCAACCTGGGAGAAGTCGTGGTTACGGCCAAAACAGGCGGGGTCGAGGCTACGCAGGTCGTCCATGAAGTTACCGCGGAAGACATCCAAGCCAAGAATGCAAGGACCCTGAATGAAGCTATCGATCTGCTACCTGGGTTGAATGTCAGAAACGGCGCAGATGGGACGCCCCGAATCGACATCAGAGGGCTCCGCACACGCCACATCGTCCTGATGCTGGACGGAATTCCGATGAACTCCGCCGTGGATCAGCAGTTCGATCCCACCACCATCCCGGTTGAGAATATCGCAAAAATCAAGCTGACCACAGGCCCCAGCTCGGTCCTGTATGGACAGGGTGGACTCGCCGGAGTAATCAATATCATCACCAAAAAGGGAACCAAGGATGTACGAGGCGGCGTCTCGTATGAAGCCGGTGACCGGCAGAATTATCTGGTACGTGCAAATGTAGGCGGGAGCAAAGACAGACTCGATTTTTTCCTGAGCGGCAGCGCCTACAATGCGACCAGCTTCCCCCTTTCCAACGACTTCGTGGCGACCACGGAGCAAGGTTCGGGATATCGCAGCAACAGTAACCACGAACGGAACAACATCTTCGGCAACCTCGGTTTTCAGGCAACCAAGGACCTGAATCTCGCCCTTACGATAAACTATTTTCAAGGATCTTTCGATAAACCATCTGGCATTACCCCGGCCAATCTGGTAGCTAGAACCAATAGGACTATTCAACAAAACTTGGCTGCAGGCCTTGACATATTTGCTTCAAGACCCAAGTATCAAAGCGTGAAGAATCGTGAAGGATTTTCGGCCCAGGTAGCAGGTGATTATAGCCCGTCAGGACCATTCAGTCTCAGGACTTGGGCATTTCACAACAGACTGGATCAGAACGAACTTGAATATGCGAACCAGACACACACCTCAACCACCAGTGAAATCAACGTTAGATCAAGAATACAAGGTCTTTCTGTACAGCCCAAATATGACTTAGGTCGAGCAGGAGTAGTCACTGCAGGCGTAGCTGTAGAAAGTGATAGCTGGGAGAATAGGGTTATTATTGGAAATGCCATCGATCTAAAAAAAGGCTTCGATATTTACTCTCTATCGGCACAGTATGAGGTTGAACCGGTAAAAAACCTTGGGCTGGTTTTCGGCTACGGTCATTACTGGCAGAACAGGTCTGAGATGTCCGATAACGACTTCAGCGTTATGGCCGGCATTCACTATGACCTCTTTACGGATACCCGGCTCAAAGCTGCCTTCCAAAGAAACATCCGCTTCCCGACCCTTGAGCAACTCTATGATGCAAGTGCCGGCAATACCGATTTGAAGACCGAGCGTTCCTATCAGTATGAGGTCGGTGTGGAACAGAAACTTCCCGGAAAATCCCTTCTCAGCCTGACCGGTTTCAGGACTGACGCCAAGGACTTCATCGAGAAAGACATCGATGACGTCAACCAAAACTTTGAGGAATACCGCTTCTATGGCTTTGAAGTGGCCGCAACGACCCGTTTTATCGAAAATCTGGTCCTGCGCGCAAGCTACAGCTACCTGGATTCACAGGACAAGTCGGCTAATGCCACCAAAGACGAGTTGCAATATCGCCCCAAAAACAAGGCAACCTTTGAAGGGTGGTATGACTTCGCCTTCGGTCTGACACCCTATGTGTCCGTGCAGTATATTGGCGATCAGGTCACCTACGATAGAATTGAGGGAACAATAGCCTACAAATTGAAGGACTTCACCCTCGTCAACGTCAAACTCAACCAAAAGGTGCTGAATAACCGGATGAATGTCTACTTCGGGGTAAACAACCTATTTGACGAAAACTATGAAACCAGCTACGGCTTCCCCCAGGCTGGCAGATTCATCTATGGCGGCATCGGACTGAGCATCTAACAGTTCTTTTCTCCTTCGACAGAAAGGCGAGGATTCCTCCGAATTCTCGCCTTTCTGTCATTACCGCCAGAAATTTTCCAAGGAAAATTATGATTTCGGTACACGACCTCTCCTACACTTACCCCGAGCAGGATTCACCCGCTCTTTGCGACATTTCACTCCAGGTCGCTCCCGGAGAATGCATCTGCATAGCCGGCCATTCCGGCTGCGGCAAGACGACGCTGCTGCTTGCGCTGAAAGGACTCCTTCCGGAAGGGGAACAGAGTGGAAGTATTCGCTCAGGGGGAAATGCCCTGACTCGCGAGGAGATCCTCTCCGGCTTCGGGCTGGTATTCCAGAATGCCGAGTCGCAACTGCTCTGCTCCACGGTTTTTGACGAAGTTGCCTTCGGCCCCGAAAACCTCTGTATTCCCCCTGCCGAGATCAACCAGCGGATCATCGACGCCCTGTCAGACGTAAATCTCCTGGAACTTGGCAACCGGAACGTCGAGCGCTTTTCGGCCGGGCAGAAACAGCGGCTCTGTATTGCCTCGGTTCTCTCCATGCAACCTGGGTTCATCCTCTTGGATGAACCGACCTCACAGCTCGACAACAAGGGCAGAAACGATCTCCTCACTGTCCTCCAGCAGCTGAAAAAGCAGGGGATCTCAATACTCATCGCCGAACACAACATCCAGCCCTTTGTCGCCATCATCGATCGCTATTATCTCATGGCGGACGGAAGGATTACCGGAGTCCAGGACCAACCTCCCGACGAGTACCGCTCTGGGCTGCGTAGCAGTATTCCGCATGCAGAACGCCGAGGGAAAAAGCCCGGTGAAGAAACGCTGGTCTCCGCTGAAAACCTCTCCGTTTCCTATCCGGGCTGCAGTAATATTCTGTCTGATTGTACCCTTGAGATAGGCGTCGGGGAACTTCTGCACCTTTATGGAGAAAACGGCTGCGGCAAATCCACTCTCCTCAAAACCATCGCCGGGGCCATCCAGGCCGACTCAGGAAGCCTGGCCATTTGCGGGAGAAATCTTCCCAAAGCCGGAGAATTACTGGGTACAGTAGCTCTCCTCTTCCAAAATCCACAGCGTCAGCTTTTCGAGGATACCGTTCGGGACGAAGTGGCGTTTACTCTGAAGAGATTGAAGATTCCGGTTAACGAAATTGAGCGCCGCGTCGAATCAGCCCTCACCCTCAGTGAGGCTCTGCATCTCGTAGACCGGCTGCCGCTCACCCTCAGTTTTGGCGAGCAGCACCGGGTCGCACTCGCCTCCGTGATTGCGCCGGAGCCGAAACTCCTTCTGCTGGACGAGCCGTTCGCGGGACTTGACCCGCTGCAGAGACTGCGCCTGTTGAAAATTCTCAGCCGACTCCGGGATGAGAAAGGTACAGCTATCATCATAGCATCTCATGACCCGCTCCCGGATCCCGATTGGGCCGACAGGGTAATCACCATGCAAAACGGCAGGATCATTTCCCCGGAGGCCGCACTCTGATGAGAAGAAGAATGACGGGCAGCGATTATGCCTGCCAATATCGGGCCGTGGACTCCCCGGTACATAGACTTTCGGCAGGCTGGAAAATGCTCATCAGTGCCGCGCTCAGCATCTGGATTCTGGTGGTGCGCGAGCCCCAGCCCCTGCTCCTGGCAACAGCAGCATGCTTTCTCTATTATTTTTTTGCGCGTCTCACCCTGGCAGACCTCTGGCGTGATATCCGTTTTTTCCTGTTCCAGTTCATCATTCTGCTTTCGCTGTACCTCTACAAATTGGGCTATCCCGAGGGTGTCTGGCCCGGGGTCAGAACTTCGATCCAGATCGTTCTCTTCTTCATCCCCGGCATCGTGTTTCTCCGGACGACGCAGGTTTCGAGCATGATGAAGGGGCTGCGTGGCTTCGTGCCCTATCGGATCCTCTTCCTCCTTTTCACCTCACTGCGTTTCGTACCGTTCTTTGCCCGAGAGATGCAGGAGATATTCATGGCCCAGAAACTTCGCGGCGCCCGTCTCTCGCCTCAGGACATACGACGACCCGTTTTCTGGAGGGATATCTTCTCCTGCATCATCATACCGCTTCTCGTCAGAGCGCTGAAAACTGCCGACGAGGCTGCCCTCTCCGCGGAAGCACGGGGCATGGGGGCACATCCGAGACGAACGTATTATGATGTCCAGGAGCTGGAAAAGATTCTTGCCTCGAAGGAAAAAACCATTCAGCCCACTGGCAAGTAAAGGTGGCTGCCCTGAATACTACGCAGGGAAACAAACACGGAAAAGAAAGTTGAGAGTGCAATGAAAAACGACGTAAAATTTCTCTGGAACCGGTTTTCCATGCGGGAAGCTCTGCTGCTGGGTTTCTGCGCCACCTTCATCGTATTGACCAAGGCAACGCTGCGGATGAAACTGGGGATTTCCGGTCACTCCATGTTCTTCATGACTTTCTTCCTGCTGCTTGCCCGCGGCATCGTTCCGAAAACCGGTGCGGCAACCCTGGTTGGACTGCTGGCCGGTGCGATCAGCATTGCTCTGGGCCTCGCACACAAAGGTCCGATAATCATGCTGAACTTTGTCTTCCCGGCACTTGTTATTGATTCGGCCGGCATTTTCCTGCCCCGCTTCGCCTCGTGTTTCCTGCCCTGCCTCATCATCGGCAGCATGGCAGCGGCAACCAAAGGAGTAGCTGAAGGTATCGTCTTGTTTTTCACCGGCGCCTCGATTGATATAATTCTCCTGAGGGCACTAATCGAAGGGGCCTGGGCGGCCTTTTTCGGAATGCTCGGCTCCTTGCCGGTACCGGCAATCATCCGAAAACTGCGCACCAACCGGCTGATCCCTGCCCCCGGAAACGGCAAAGGACGAGCTTCATCAGCAGAGTAAACCTGTCCGGCAAGATACTCCCTTTGTTTGAGACAACAGTGCAAGCCAGACAGAACCGTATTTAGTGCGCGGAATGAACGAGCGGCAGCGGGTCAGAAGAGCCCGATAGTATGAAGAAAAATGATAGCCACGAGGACAGGTGAAACGTATTTTATGAGGAAATGCCAGATCTGATAGAAGTGGAAATGGACCTCACCCTTTTCGACCTCGCTCTTCGCCACCCGGGTCGTAAGGACCCAGCCGGTAAAAATCGTTATGAGGAGTCCGCCGAGGGGCAGGAGATAGTTGCTCGCCAGGAAGTCGATGGAATCGAGAAAGTTTCGGTCACCAATGAGGTGAAGATCTTTCAACAGGTTATTGGAAAGTGCCGAAGGAACACCGAGCAGGAAGATAAGGAACCCGATGAGCAAGGTCGCTTTGTTTCTGCTCCATTTCTGTTCATCGCAATAATAGGCAACAACCACTTCCAGCAGGGAAATTGCCGAAGTAAGCGCAGCAAAAACAAGAAGCAGAAAAAACAGAACCGCAAACATGCTCCCCGCCGGCATCCGGCTGAAAACAATCGGCAGGGTCTTGAATACCAGTCCGGGTCCGCCGGCAGGCTGCATCCCGTAGGTGAAAACAATGGGAAAAATGGCAATTCCCGCAAGCAAGGCAACACAGGTATCCATACAGGACACCGAAAAGGCCGCAGTCGGCAGATTGGTTTTTTCATCCGCATAACTTCCGTAGGTAAGCATGGCCCCCATGCCAAGGCTGAGGCTGAAAAGGGCATGCCCCAGCGCCTCCAGCATGCTCTGGGCATCAAGCTTCGACCATTCGGGGTAAAAGAGAAAACGGAGTGCTGTCGGACCGCCCGGCGAAAATATTCCGTAGCCAGCCAGAACAACGAGGATCAGGAAAAGGATCGGCATCATAACCTTATTGGCCCTCTCGAGCCCTTTGCTTACGCCTCCAAGAACAATCCCTATCACCGAAGCCATGAACACCGACTGCCAGAAGAGCTGTCGCAGGTCTGATGATAAGAGTTCGCTAAAAAGTTCAGGCACTTTCAATGCATGCTGACTACTGAAAGTCCCCTGGAGGGCAAACCAGAGGTAATTCACCGCCCAACCGGCAACAACCGAGTAGTAGGATAGGATCACAAAGCCCGCAATTACCCCGAGCCAACCAACCGCGGTCCAAGGTCCGCCCCTCAGGGATTTGAAAGCTCCGACCGGGTTCTTGTGGGTATGCCGGCCGATAATCATCTCACCAAGCATTAACGGGATCCCAACAGCAAAAATGCAGAAGATATAGAAGAGGACAAAGGCCCCGCCACCATGCATCCCGGTGATATAGGGAAACTTCCAGATATTGCCAAGTCCCACGGCCGACCCTGCGGAAGCCATAATGAATCCGAGGCGACTGGACCAGAGACCTCGTTTTTGCTTGGTTTTATGTGGGGCCGACATACGAACCTCCTGTCTTGCTTGGCATCATCTACAGGTCGGTAAAAACCGCGGGATACTGTAGCAAAGACAGGCTCGGAGTAAAAGGAAAAAGTCAGGTGGAAACTGACAGGAAGGGCTCTCAATTCATGACCGGAAAAGCAAAACAGCGGGCTGAGCATCTCAGGCAACCTTCCCCTGCGCCAGACAACGCTCAAAGGCTTCGAGAATAACAGGATCAAATTGACTTCGGGAAAATTGTTCCATGATATTCAGCACCGTGTCCGAAGGCATGCCTTTCCGGTATGGCCTGTCGGAGGTCATGGCGTCATATGAATCGGCAACGGCCAGTATCCGTGCCTCGATGGGAATTTGTTCCGCAGAGATGCCATCGGGGTAGCCCTTCCCGTCGTACCATTCGTGGTGATACCGTATCCAGGTAACGATCTCCTTGAATTCGGCTATCATTGACAGGATTTCCGCACCCTTGGCCGGATGCTCCTTGATCTTTTCGTATTCTTCGGGCTGGAGCACTCCCGGCTTCCGCAGGATACTCTCCGGGGTTCCGATTTTCCCGATGTCATGGAGCAGCGAGGCAAGCTCCAGTTTCTTGACCCGGTCCTTCGGCATTCCCAACTCATTGCTGATTGCCACGGAAAGTTCCGCCACACGGCGGGAATGTCCGTATGTGTAGGGGTCTTTCGCATCAATGGCCGTTGCCAAAGCTTCGACAGTGCTCAGAAAAAGCTTGTTGATATCCTCATAGAGATTGGCCTTCTGCAAGGCTGATGAAACCTCGGAAGCAAAGATTCCCATTAACTGGAGTTCCTGCGACCAGAACTCCTCTCCCGAAAGCTTGTCCGTTGCAATCAGCATCCCCACTGGCTTTGTGTCGGCAATCAGCGGAACACAAAGCACACTTTTTGCTGGAAACGGAAGCGTTAATCTGCCATCAATGGCAATATCACAGACCGTTACCGGTTCTCTCTGGCGGAAGACGTGCCCGATCAGCCCCTCAGTATTGGGAACCCGGTAGCCGAGGATCGACTCCTCGTCCCTGCCGATGGCAAAGCGGGTAAAAAGTTCCTGCCGCTCCACGTCGAGAAGCATAATAAATAAAGTGGTCACGGAAAGGATCTTGTCGGCTTCTTCGAGAACCAACTGGCAGATCCTTTCACTATTCATCTCATTTCCAAGCATTCCCGATATCTTCTGAATAAGGGAGAGCTCATCATAGACTCTGACGATCTCCGAGGAGAGGTTCTCAATTTCCCCTTCGAGACCGAGAAACGATTCCAGAGAACGGGCAATCCCCGGAGCGATCTCTGCCCCATTTGCCGATTCAAGACCCATTTCGAGCATGCCGACTTTTTTCTCTTTGAAATACAAGGGTTCCGAGCAAACCAATTTCCCGCCCCTGCATGCTGAAGAGTTGAAGGATTTCCGGTCACGGCAGTTCGACCCTGCACTCATCAGCACCTTACCCTGGGTATCCAGAATAAGGAGGGGGGCTCCGAAGCCCACTGAGAGATTAGTCAGGGCCTCTTCAATTTTTCGCCGCGATATGTTCCGCAAAAGATTATCCATGCCAGGCTCCGCTTAAAATTTCAGGGTTACTCCAGGCCCTTCGAGTACTCTTTCTCGATTTCTCCTACCAGCTTGTAAAGGCTTTTCGATTCCGCCTTGCGGCCCGCAGGACTCATCGTAACCGGTTTAACATACTTGTTCAAAGCTGCCCCAAGAATCAGAAAAGTAGGAACATTCCCTGTCCGTGGAGAAGACCTGACCCCTGTTAAAATCTCCTCAAGCCGTTCTTTGACAAAAGAGCCGATAAATACGGCACCGGGATTCGCGCTTTTACAGCTCTCGACAGCCAGAGGTCCTTCATGAAAAAGAACCGACTCATATCCGGCTGCACCGAGAATGACCTGCAGGGTCCTTGACTCATCCCTGTCAGGAGAAACAATCATCACGGGCTCTGCCTTCACCTGATAACTTTTCAGGAGTGCTTGAATCTCGTATTTATCGAAGGGTTTTGATACATATCCGTGCACCGCCAGAGCCGGTTCATCACCGGCGTGAATGTGAATTGTTGTCAGCAGGATCCTGATCCCTGCCTCCCTGGCCAAACGAATCAGAGTTTCCAACTGTTCCCAATCATCCGGAATCTCAGTGACAATAAGTCCCGGACGCATCGTCCCGATGATATCGCACGCCCGGGCGGGAGTGTCCGCTCCAAGGGTATGGTAGCCGACCTCCTCCAGCTTCTTCCTGAGACAGCGCCGGCTCACGGTGTCATAGGTCACAACAAGGATTGGCTTGTAGTGCACAATCGCCCGATCCTGCATTCCGTGATCGAACTGCTCAATACCCGAGACCGGCTTTGATGCAACCGGCACGGTAAAGAAAAAGGTGCTCCCCTTGCCGAGTTCGCTTTCAACCCAGATCCTGCCGCCATGAAATTCCACTATCCCCTTTGATATGCTCAGGCCTAGCCCAGAGCCTTTCGGACGATTCACGCCATGCTCCGCGATCCTGGTGAACGGCTCGAATATCAGCTCGCGTTCTTCAGCAAAGATACCCTCACCCGTATCCGAAACATAAAACTCCACAAAACCTTCCTTCGATTGTGCACCAAGCGTAATTGTGCCTTCCCGGGTAAATTTAACAGCATTATTGAGAAGATTCACCATAACCTGGATAAGCTGATTTTTCTCTCCACTGACATCCGGCAGGGCTGCATTTTTCTCCAGGATCAGCTCCAATCCCTGTTCCATTGCCATGGGACGTATGATCCTTTCGCTCTCCGAAAGCAGTTCCGTGGGATCGAGTGAAGAAAAATCAGTTCCCAGCTTTCCCGATCCGATTCGAATCAGATCGAGAACCTCGGTGGCAAAAGCTGACATTCGCACACTTTCCCCATTTATTGTCTGGAGAAATTCTCTTTGCGTCTCTGCATCAATGTCATCGTAGTTCAATAGTATCTCGGAGTATGAACGGATGGACGAAAGAGGTGTCCGCAGTTCATGGGAAACATTTGAGATAAAATCAGTTTTGGTTTTATCGTATTCCTGAAGTTTCTTGTGTGCTTCTGACAAAGCGTCCAGAGCGGTCTGAAGGTTCATGTTTTTATGGTTAAGTGCCTCACTCAAACCATGAAAAGTTGAAATGGCATTTTCATAGTGGAACCGCTCCTGATAGATGCGCTTGGAAATGAACCCCCCTGCCAAGGTGCAAAAAAAGAAAGCAGAGATTTCGGCAAGCACTTGAGAAAGATGGATTTGCGCGGAAGGGCTGAAGAGGTACATCAGAGGGAATAGGATCGTGAAGGTAAGGCCTGCGAAATAAAGGTCCCGTGAGGAAAAATAGAGCGAAAAAACTGCAATAACAGGAAAAAACAGAAACCGTACGGGACTTTCCGCCCCACCACTCACAAAGCATACAGGAAGCAGAGAAAGAATGGAAAGATACAGAATACTTGCTCGAAGCCATAATTTCATAGGGTTTAGCTCCCGAGAATGTCCTTGACCATTTTCAGGACCTCTTTGGGACTGAAGGGCTTGTTTATGAAACTGTCTGCCCCGCTGGAAATACTCAGTTCGCGATCCAGTTCCTGCCCCTTGCAGGTGAGTATAATAATATATATGTCCTTCAGTTGCTCGTCCTGCTTAATCGTTCTGCATACCTCGTCCCCCGTCATCTTCGGCATGATCAGGTCAAGAAAGACGATTTTCGGTTTCGTCTCTTTGATCTTTAGCAAGGCTGCAGCACCGTTAGACGCGGTCTCAACGGCATAGCCATCTCTTTCAAAGACAAAGCTGAGGGCCCTGACGATATGAGGTTCATCATCTGCGATAAAAATGTCGATACCGGCCATCGTTCACCCTGAGTAAAAACTTTCGTCACTATCTTGCCTGGAAGTATACATCATATCAAAGATATTGCCTCTTATTGCCAAGTACTCCGGGAATCCTTTTTCTTTGGGAAAGGTTCAAGAGACAAGGAGTTTGTGGCAGGGCACTCCCTGACATACTTACACTTTTAAAATAGTATTCTTATTGATCATACCGGGTCCCGGGGAAAAATCAAAGAGCTGCCCTGTTGAAAATATTTTTCTTGCCATTTGTAAAATATTCCCGTAGTGTACTCAGTTGACTGAACAACGCATTGACGGAACACCCCTCTTATTTCAATTTTCACAGGTAACCCGTCCAAGCTTCATCGATCACTGACCCCCCCACTGCTTCTAGTCTTTTTCCTGTGGCGCAGTAAATACGGTTGGCGACGATATTTCAGAAGCCAGTCAGTATGTGCTGCCACCGTTTCCCTTTTCAGCGCACTTGTGTGCCCTGCGGTGTCTCACGAAACCCTATTCAGGGCTTTCCGTCCGGAATCATCTTGTCCCCGGCGCGGCGAATGGCGTTGTACGCCGAATGCACGCGGACAGTGGATATTCCATACACCGGGAAACCGAAAGGAAGAAGAATGACCTTTGCAAAGTTTGACCTCGCATCAAAAATCAGCCAAGCCATAACCGAATGCGGCTATGAGACACCCACTCCGATCCAGTCCCAGGCAATTCCCATGGCTCTGAGCGGCCGGGACATACTTGCCTCCGCCCAGACCGGAACAGGCAAAACCGCGGCATTTGTACTACCGGCTCTCCAACTCCTCACGAACCGCTCGACCCTGAGAGGGATTGGTCCCCGTATCCTGATACTTACGCCCACCCGTGAATTGGCAAAACAAATTACCGATGCAGTCCGTATCTACGGTCGCCATATGCATGTCAAGTCCGGCGTAATCCTCGGCGGCATGCCGTACCGGGAGCAACTTCGCCTGCTCTCAACCCCGGTTGATATCATCGTTGCCACACCAGGACGCCTGATCGACCACCTGGAACGCGGCAAAATCAACCTTTCCCGCGTCGAAATCCTGGTGCTGGATGAGGCTGATCGCATGCTGGATATGGGCTTCAGCGAAGATGTGGACAAAATCGCCGCTGCCTGCCCGACGGAACGACAGACTCTCATGTTCTCCGCAACCATGGACAGAGAAACGTCCCGACTCGCCGCACGACTTTTGAACAATCCTGAGCGCATTGAAATCGCCCCGGAGAAAATGACTGCCGATCATATCGAACAGCGTCTCCACGTTGCTGACGACCTGTCGCACAAACATAAACTGCTCCGTCACCTCATTGATAACCAGGATGTACGGAAAGCCATCATCTTCTCCGCCACAAAACGTGACACTGATTCACTTGCCGTGGACCTGAGGGCAGAGGGGCATTCCGTGGCCGCACTCCATGGCGACATGACCCAGGGAGCCCGCAACAAGACCATCGAAGCCATGCGTCGCGGCAAGATCAGGCTCCTCGTTGCAACCGATGTTGCCGCACGCGGTCTTGATGTTTCCGGCATCAGCCACGTCATCAATTTTGACCTGCCAAAGGCCGCGGAAGACTACGTCCACCGCATCGGCCGCACCGGACGGGCCGGAGCTTCGGGAATCGCCATTTCCTTTGCCTCGAACAAGGAGTTGAGTTACCTTGAGCGCATCGAAAGATATATCGGAAAAAGCCTCCCCGAGGAACAGATACCGGGACTGGAGCCAATGCGCCCCATGCAGCGCCTTTCCGCCCGGAAGAGTGGCAGTGGAAACACAAACAGCCGTTACGCAGGCAAGCGACCATCCGCTGCCCCCGCCAGGAACGGCAAACCGGGAGCCGCCGGCAAAAAGACCTGGGGCAAACCCAGAAAAGCATCTGGACCTGTCGTTGTCTATCGCCCGGCCGCCTCTGACATGAACTGATACAAGGCCCGGGAAATTCTATAGGGCTCGGCATATCTCATCAATTAAAAAACCCCGCACAGAAAATGTGCGGGGTTTTTTAATCCTCATCGTTCCCGAAACAGGCATCTCAAGTCTTTGCAACCCTCCTTTATTTTTTCAGCACCGGACATCAAACAGACGCAATATTTCCCTTGACACCTCTAGACGACCGGTCTATTTTTACCAAATGGCAGCAAAAGACACCAAAACGGAAATACTGAAAGCAGGGATGAGTATCATATCTCGTCAGGGCTTCAACGCCGCAGGGATTGACGCCATCCTGAAAAAGGCTGAAGTTCCCAAGGGATCTTTCTATCACTACTTTGCCAGCAAAAAGGACTTCGGAATCAAAGTCCTCGATCGATTCGCACGGGGAATCGACAAAATTTTCAGCTCTTTTATGCAAGACCAGTCATTACCGCCCATTGTCCGCCTGAGAAACTGCATAGAGAGCCTTGCCGCCCGGTTTGAAGACAACAACTGCAGCATAGGCTGTCTTGTCGCGAACATGGGACAGGAACTCGCGGACCAGGACGAAGACTTCCGGGAAAATCTTGCGGAAATCTTCAAGACCTGGTGCAGCCATTTCGAGAACTGTCTCCGTGAAGCTCGGGACCGGGGGGAAATACCGGAAGGTATCTCCCCTGAGCACACCGCGCAATTTTTTCTCTCGGGCTTCGAAGGTGCGCTGCTTGTCTCCAAGGTCCTGAAATCTTCGTTACCACTGCGTAATTTTATCAACATTTTTTTTGAACAGGTGCTCCGACAGAAACCCTGAACTCGCGCTTACATTCAAACATCAGAGAGGAACGGCATGGAAAACAAAAAGAATCCGCTACTCGCGGAAATCCCTCCGGAGGAAGAACTCGTTACCTTCACTCTTGAACCAACGACAGAACAGATTTCCCGCCTCTGCACACTCATGCATAATGGCTGTTACGTCAAAGTCGAGTGCGGGAAAACCATGCGCGACCTCCTCTGCGAACAATTTCAAATTCCCTATGAGTACGTCAGGAAAGATATCAAGGTCATCTTTCTGGAATATAGCCCGGTAGATGATATCGAAACTGCAATTATCAAGGATGGGGCAACCCTTGCCCTTTCCGCTGCCATGCCCGGCCTGGTTGGCGCCGCCATGCGAAGGGACGGGGATCTTACCTGGATGCGGTCCGGAATAACCTACCATGAAGGGGAAATCGAACATAAAGAAGGACAGGGACTTATTCAGATAAAACTATTCAATAAGGTTATGGCCGATCTGGGAGAGTCATTCCTGAGACGGGGAGTGTATGTGAAAACAAAGTACCTTTCCGAATTCCTGACAAGATTCACCCCGGAGTTCTGGAGTGATTTCGGAACTATCTCCAAAAACGAGGACACCATTACCAGTCAAGAGCTTATACGCTACGTCAATGATAACTCTCAATGGGTAAAGGTAATCGTCACCTGACCTTGTATTTATCTCGGCAGATTTGACCTTCTGCTCCCTCTAAAGGGACAACGATACCACCATTACTGACGACCATGTGCGAGGCCATCCTCCGCGAAGGTACCTTACGGTGCTTGATACGGCAGACCTTGCCGGAAAACGGCGGGGTCTGTTTTAATTTCTGAGCAGACACTCGAGAGACCTCCCTCCCCTGGATCAGTTTTCTCCCAACCGTTCTTCGCACTCATCTTCCTCCCTGCTAAAACCGTGATTAGTGTCCCGTAACGACCTCGACAGATTACCGCGAAAAGCACCTCTGGGGTTAATTAACGAGCAGTCACACAAGTTTTTTTGGAAAATTCCAAAAAAATCTATATAATGTCAATCTGCTTTACATGAAACAGCAACAATGAAAAGTCTTGCCGGATCACCCATAACAGCAAGATTACCCTGTCGACCACCTACTACGAGACAGACCCTGCCCTATGGACGCAAAGATACTGAGCAGTCTCATAAACAATGCTGCGCTCCTCCTTGCCATGTGCATCGTCTACGATGCCCTGACGACCAAACAGGAAGCCGTCAAGCCAAGGGTGCGCCAGATACTCTCCGGCATGATACTCGGAACAATCTGCATTGCAGTCATGCTGAACCCGCTGCAGTGGCATCAGGGGATTATCTTCGACACCCGTTCCGTTCTGCTCTGCGTTGCCGCACTTTTCTTCGAACCACTTTCAGCACTCATCGCCATTGGCATGGCTGCCGCATACCGCATCCACCTGGGAGGCAATGGCGTCTGGATGGGAGTATCGGTCATAGTTGCCTCCGGAAGCATTGCCATGATCTGGAGAAGAACGAGGAAGTCCGATCTGACGGATATCTCGCTCCAGGAGCTCTACGCTTTGGGCTTGTGCGTTCACTTGGTCACGCTGGGACTTATGGCGCTATTACCGGGGCCACTCATTATGGAGACCCTGGGCAAAATCGGCATACCGGTACTACTAGTCTATCCCGTTGCCACGGCATTGCTGGGAAAGATGATGGCCGGACGTCAGGCACGGAATCTTACAGAATCAGCTCTGAAGGAAAGCGAGGAGCGCTGGCAGTACGCCCTTGAAGGAAGCGGCGATGGGGTGTGGGACAGGGAAATTCGGTCAGGCAAGGTATTTTACTCCGAACAATGGAAGCGCATGCTCGGCTATGAGCGTGATGAGATACCCAACACTCCGGAGGCGTGGAAAGAGCTTGTGCATCCGGAGGACCTGGAAATGGTCCTGGATGAACTGCACCGCCATGAACACGGCGAGACCCAGGAGTACCTCGCCGAATACCGTATCAGATGCAAGGATAAATCCTACAAATGGGTTTTGGCAAGAGGTAAGGTTACGGCACGTGACCCCCACGGTAACGCCCTCCGAATCGTCGGAACGCATACCGATATTACCGACCGCAAACTACTCGAAGCCCAGCTGCGCCAAGCCCAGAAAATGGAGGCTGTGGGACAGTTGGCAGGCGGAATAGCGCACGACTTCAACAATATACTCACCACCATCATCGGTCGAACATACCTGCTCCAAAGCAAGCTGAGCGACCGCGAAGACCTGCTGGTCCATACCGCACAGGTGTCCCTCGCTGCCGAAAGGGCAACTACCCTTACCCAAGGGCTCCTTTCCTTCAGCCGCGAGCAGGTTATGGATCTGCGTCGCATGAGTCTTAACGAAGCTGTTCGAAAAGCCTCAGATATTTTCTCACGCCTGGTAAGGGAAGATATCGAGATGACCATCCAGTTTTCCGAAAAGGATCCGGTGGTATTCGCCGATGAAAGCCAATTGGTCCAGGTTCTCATGAACCTGGTCACCAATGCCCGGGATGCTATCACAGGAACAGGAAAGATAAAAATATCTACCGATGTTGTCATCCTTGACCGACAGCTTCCCATGGCCATCGGTGGATCAGTCCCCCCCGGGACTTATGCCGCCTTTTGCATTACGGATACGGGCTGTGGTATTGATGCCGAAACTCGAATGAAGATTTTCGAGCCATTCTATACAACCAAGGAAGTCGGAAAAGGAACCGGACTCGGCTTGTCTATCGTGTACGGAATCATTCAGCGGCATAACGGCTATATCAACGTCAGTAGCGATCCAGGCAATGGGACGACTTTTTCGGTGTATCTCTCTTCCCTCGAAGAAGGCCCGGATTCTCGTATCGAAACAGATGACTCGGCTTTCCTCAAAGGCAGAGGTACGATCCTCCTTGCTGAGGATGAAGGTTCAGTCCGTCTCATGTTGAAAAGCATTCTCACTGAAAACGGCTTCAAGGTCATTGAGGCGGTGAATGGTGTCGATGCAACTCTCAAGTTTTCCGAAAACCGCCATACGATCGATCTGGTGCTCCTTGATGTAATTATGCCCAGAATGAATGGACGGGAAGCCCGCGAAGAAATCCTGAAAATCCGCCACGACGTGAAGGTTCTTTTCATGAGCGGTTATTCCGGTGACATTCTTGGAGAGGAAACTCTTCGCCAGAAAGGCGTCGGCTTCATCCACAAACCAATCAACCCCCGGGAAATCATCCGTCAACTGCAAGCAACACTGGCAGAGCCGTACTCGGACGAAACTCTTTGAATCAGCGGTTACGGGGCTTTTCAACCTGACTGTCAAAGTTCTTTATCAAGTCAGTCGTTTGATCTGGCAATTAAAATAAACAAAAAGGGGGCTGCGACATGATTCCGCAAGCCCCCCTTCTATTCCATTCCAAACAGAAAGAAAAGTATCTCTCGACCAGCTATTTCCGGTCCTTTCCGAATCTGCCACCACCACCCGGTTTTCCTCTTTGACCTTTTAATGGCCCAACCCGCGGCTTCTGGGGCCGGGCTATGCTCACGGTCATGAGACGGTCACCCAGTAAGGCCCCGTCAAGGGATTCGACTGCCTCCTTGAGATCTTCATCACTTGCCATCCGAACATAGGCACATCCTTTTGAGGCGCCAGTCGCAGGGTCAGTGATAATATGAACCGAAGTGACAGTTCCGGCCACGGCAAACATGCGTCGCAAATCATCTTCTGTTGCATCGTACGGCATATTTCCCACATACAGCTCTTTTGCCATGCAGTTCTCCTTTTGTTTCCTTTGCCGCTTCCATACACGGGAGGGAAAATAAAGTCACCATGGTAATCCGGCAACTATTCTTTTCCCGTTTTGCCAGTATACCTTTCTGCTCATTTCCATGGTAGTAAAAATGCAGCTTTCGCCTTCCGAAGAAATGCTGAGAGTACAAAAATTTTGCAGGGACATATGTCGGAACTTCACAGGCGCGACATTCATCGGGACCGCAGTGCAGATCAGGGGCACTTTCCGCACCTGCTGCGTTGAACTGTGCCGTGTTTTCGCTAGCGCAGGTTCCTCCCCCCGATCCCTTGCGTTTTCCTCTTCTTCAGGCGCGCCATTTTCTTTTGCCGCTTCTCGGCAAGTTCAACCAGAATTTCATGACTCCCGCGCGATTCCTGACCAGGAGCAGGCATGCGCTGAACATAGGAGCCATCAGGCTGCATGTCCCAGGCACTGCGTTTTTCGTTGAGGTGAACATCGAAGAGAGTTCTGATTTCCGCGCGCAGCTTTCGGTCCTCTACCGGAACAACCACCTCAACACGTGCCTCCAGGTTTCTTTTCATGGCATCGGCGGAACCGATAAGATACTGTTCCTTGCCGCCATGGTGGAAATAGTAGATGCGCGAATGCTCGAGAAAACGCCCGACAACGCTGACAACCCGGATGTTTTTCGAAACACCGGGTAATCCGGGGCGCAGCCGGCAGGTATCGCGGATGATGAGATCAACCTTGACCCCCGCCTGAGATGCACGGTAAAGCGCCTGAACAATGTCCGCATCTTCCAACGCATTCATCTTGAATTGGATCAATCCCGGCTTCTTCTCGGAGCTGAGGTGTATCTCTTTTTCAATTCCTGCCAGAAGCGCTTTTTTCAGAAATTTCGGCGCCGGCAGCATCCTCTCGTACTTGCGTCGCGGCGTGTAGCCAGTTGTCAGGTAATTGAAGAGTTCCGTGGCATCCTGGCCGAGTGCCTCGTTGCAGGTCAAGAGACCGAGGTCGGTATAGATGCGCGCCGTAACAGCGTGATAATTCCCTGTTCCGACATGGACATAACGGCGGATGCCGTCATAATCCTGACGAACCACGAGGATCACCTTGCAGTGTGTCTTGAGGCCAACGACACCATACGTAACATGGATGCCCGCCTCCTCCATGCGCGTGGCAAGAACGATGTTTGTTGCCTCGTCAAAACGGGCCTTCAGTTCCACGGCCACCGCCACCTGTTTGCCGTTTTGCGCGGCATGGATCAGGCCGTCGATGATCTTGCTCTGGCGGGAGGTGCGATATAGGGTCATCTTGATGGCACGAACCTTTGGGTCCTCGGCCGCCTCCTGGAGGAAACGCTCCACGGAAGTTGAAAAAGATTCATAGGGATGGTGTAGAAGTAGCGACCCGGCATCCCGGATGATATGAAAGATACTGCGCTGACTCTGGAGCAGCGGATGGTCGATGGGATGATGGGGAGGATCACGCAGTTCCGGATACTCCAGCGACGAAATCTCCATCAGATCGCGCAGTGCCATCATTCCGTCCACCTCGAAAACATCCGAGGCCTCATCAAGCGCCAGTTCCGCAGCCACCATGCCGCGACGTACCGGATCCATTCCTCGCCTGATCTCGAGACGCACAATCGGTGCAAATTTCCGATCCTGCAGCTCAGATTCGATCATGGCCATCAGATCATCGGCCTGCTCCTCATTCTTTTCCGTATTGGCATTACGGGTTACCCGGAAAAACTCGCAGCAGACAACCTGCATCCCCGGGAAAAGCAAGTCCAGGTTGTAGTGCATGAGATCCTCAAGCAGAACGAACCGGTCGGACGATCCGATCCGGATCAGGCGCGAGATCCCTGTACCCACCGGAACCTTGACCCTCGCCAGCGAAACATCTTTTTCCCTTGGGTAGCGCAGTGTCACCAACAGGTTGAGAGAAAGGTTGGAGATAAAGGGGAACGGGTGTGCCGGATCAATGGATTGGGGGGTGATAAGGGGAAAGATATTCCGCAGATAATACTGCCGCAGCTGCTTTTTTTCCGCGGCGGAAAGTTCGGACCAGTCTTGCAGGACTATCCCTTTATTCTTCAACAGTCCCAAAATAATCGGCAACACATCCTGCTTGGCTTTTTCCAGTGCCCGCACCTTTGCATAGCTCTCGTCGATCTGCTGGCGGGGAGTGCGGCCATCAACGGTGAGAATCCTGATTCCCGCACCATGCTGCTGCTTCAGGCCACCGATCCGTTTCATGAAGAATTCGTCAAGATTGGAGCTGACGATCGCAACGAATTTCAGCCGCTCCAGAAGCGGCGTCCTGTCATCCTCGGCCTCGTGTAGTACGCGACGATTGAATTCGAGCCAGGTCAGCTCCCGGTTAAGATAGAGGGAGGGTGCCGATAGTGCCACGGGAGCTGCGGCCGCTTGGCGAACTGAAGACTTGACTCTCTTTTTCAGGCGCACAGGGGCGGTTTTCTTCACTTGTACCGTCTCGCTTTCCCGAACCGCAGCTCCGGTAACGACAGGCAGTATTCCTTCTGGTTCAGACATTTTGTTCTCCGTCATGAGAGATATTGGCTTCAGTATACCACAGAGTGGCAGCGGTGGCGGCTTTGGAACAACATCGGCACCAGGTGAGATCACCCTGCAGACAGGCTAAAGGCAATCTCTCCGCCAGCAGCCTGTTACAGGACCCGGTTCAACACCTGGGAAAGATCATCGATCCGATACGGCTTGATCAGGAAACCGGCAAAACCATAGGCACGGTAGTTGGCCATCACCGGATCATTGGAGTAGCCGCTGGAAACAATAAGCCGTGCCTCCCGGTCAATCTCCATGATTCGCTGTGCAGCTTCAAGTCCGCCCATTTTCCCCGGGATGGTGAGGTCCATAATGACCGCATCAGGCCGCCATCCTTCCATAATCCCTTGACGATACAACTCTATCAGCTCCTCGCCGCCAGCACAGGATTCAACCCGGCAGCCTATCAGCCGCAGCATTTCTTCGGAAAGTTCGCGGATCTGCAGTTCGTCGTCCATTACCAGGATGAAAGCCCCATCGATAGAAACCATAAGGGGTGTCTGGTCCTCCGGAGCAGGTAAAATCCCCTTTTTCTCCAGACAGGCCGGGATATAGATCCTGAAAGTTGTCCCAACTCCGATTTGAGAAGAAACCAGCACCTGTCCCTTATGCTTCCTGACGATGGAGTACAGTGCCGTCAGACCGAGGCCACTGCCCGATTCCTTAGTGGTAAAATAGGGATCGAAAATCTTGTCGAGGTATTCGGGACAGATCCCGATCCCCTGATCAATAACGG
Source organism: Geobacter sp. (assembly GCA_003857395.1). Next base: position 5,105 of record RPRC01000094.1, on the reverse strand, counting down.
AAATCAGCAGGTAGTCTCCCGGGGCCAGGGGAGGCACTTCGACAGCCGAAAGTCGGCAATTATCCACCTCCACCCGGACAGTCCCGCCGTTCGGCATCGCCTGACCGGCATTGATAATAAGATTGTTTAAAACCTGGCAGAGTTGACCCTCGTCTGCCTCCAATGACCAGAGATCGTCAGCCATCGCCAGTTCAAGGGCAACATTAGAGCCGCGCAGGGCAAATGATATCGTGTCCCGCAGAACAGGCCGCAGATCGAAAAGTTTTTTCACCGGCTCACCACCCCGCGAGAACGTAAGCAACTGGCAGGTGAGACCGGTTGTCTGATTGATTGCCTTTTCACAGCGGCTCAGCCTCTCCTGCAACGGATGATCCGTCGGCAACTCTTCCCGCATCATGGAAAGATTTCCCATAATGCCGGTCAGGAGATTATTAAAATCATGGGCGATACCCCCTGCCAGCAGACCGAGGGACTCAAGCTTCTGCGCCTTGACCAGTTCCTCCTGCCTTTTCTTCCGTTCGCTGATATCCCGGGCAACAACCTGCAGAGCCTTTGCGCCGTGATAGGTAAAGGCAACGGACGAGACTTCCACCTGGACCGGCACCCCATCGGCACGGAGAAACACTTCCTCGACAGGAGGATTAAAGCTGTCCTGCTCAAAGGCGTTTTTGATCCGATTCGTGACAAAATCCCGGTAGTCCGGGTGCACGAAATCCAGAGCCTCTCTTCCGTAGAGGTCCTCTGGGTGCTCAACGCCGACCAGTCGTGCCCCGTGGGAATTGGCAAAAACCAGCTTTCCTCCGGTATGAATGTAAATCGCCTCAGGAAACATCTCAACCAAGCCGCGATAGCGGGCCTCACTCTCCCGCAGTTCCTCCTCGGCCCGCTTGCGTTCCGAGATGTCATGATAATAGCCGAATGCCAGTTCCTCCCCTCCGTGGACCAGGTAGTTGGTCGTGACCTCGACCGGCACCAGTTTCCCGGAAGCGACCCGGTGACGCGTCTCGAAGCGCATGGACTGCCCTTCTTTCATCTGTTGAAAGACACGATCGAGGGACGCCATGTCAAAGTCAGGGTCCCAGTCCGGAATCCTTTTCTGCTGCAACTCTTCGAGAGTCATGCCGTAATGGACACAGGCCGCCTGGTTGGCATAGAACATGCGCCAGTCCTGGCGGGGGCTGAGCACATAAACCGGGTCGCGGGAAGTCTCAACAAGTTTTTTAAAAAATGCCACGTCCTCTTCGATTTTTTTCCTCTCGGAAATATCGCGCAGCAACGCAATAACCAGCTCATCACCGTTGATCTCAGCTTTTCGCATACTGATATCGGCCCAGAACAACGTACCAGCCTTTTTCCGGGCAACCCGGTCCAGCAACTGAGGAATCCCTTTGGCTGCCAAGGCCAGCCGTTCCATTGGCTCAGACTCGGAAACGGAACTGTCTTCGGAACATATTTCCCGAAGAGTGAGCGACAGCGCTTCCGTCCGGGAAAAGCCGAAAAGTTCACAGGTAGTGCGATTGACATCGACAATTTTGCCCGTCGCCGGATCCAGGATAAGTACCGCCTCCAGCATATTGTCATAAATTGCCTGAAAACGCTCTTCGCTGGCAGCGACGCGCCGGTTCGCCTTGGTCAGGCGCCTAACATGACGGGCAATCAGATGATAAAGAAGAAACGCGGTTGTCAGGACAAAGAGCAACCCCTTGTAGATAGCGATCCGGGTAATCAGAACCGGGTCATGGATGATCCAGCCAAGCACGGTGTCGGAACAGAGTATCCATAGGCAACCAAAAATGGCATAGACAACCACAATTCGAAACGCTGCCATCCGGTCTGTTCTGGCAGTTTTGTTTTTCACTATTGCTCCTTCTTCAGTGGTAGTTGACCGTCAGCACCCCACCAAAAAGCATTGGCATGGGTGGATCTTTTAGTAGTATATCGGTATTTTTATCAAGAAATGAAATTTAATCTAACAAAATCAGAAATGTGTGCATGAAAAGCAAAAATATCCTTGACAGATTTCAGCAAAAAATAATAACCTGTCTCAACAGTAAAGGGGAGTAGCCATCAGCCGGAGAAAAGGCTGACCCCGAGCCCGTCAATACGACTGAACAGTCCGGGCCGGGGACGATACATCGTCAGCGAGACCTTTATCTAACGCGCACAGCGCCGAGGGTAAAGGTCTTTTTTATTACCCTCGGCTAAATACAGCCGGAGGTATACCACATGATGAATCGTTTTAAAACAACCCTGCTTCTCACCTGCCTCACCCTCCTCATGGTGACCATGGGCAGCGCCATCGGCGGTTCGACCGGCATGGTCTTTGCCTTTCTCATGGCCTGCGCCATGAATTTTTTCTCCTATTGGTTTTCCGACAAAATCGTCCTGAAAATGTACGGCGCCCGCGAAGTGGGCGAAGCCGACCAACCCGCCTTCCATGCAACCGTCCGCAGGCTGGCCACCCAGGCAGGACTTCCCATGCCGCGGGTCTATATCATTCCGTCTGAAAGCCCCAATGCCTTTGCTACCGGAAGAAACCCCGAGCATGCAGCCGTGGCGGCCACGGAAGGGATCCTGCGCATCCTCAACCAGGAAGAATTGGAAGGGGTCATGGCCCATGAACTGGCCCACGTTAAGAACCGGGACATTCTCGTCTCCACCATCGCCGCCACCTTTGCCGGAGCGATTTCCATGCTCGGCAGCATGCTCCAGTGGGGAGCGATTCTCGGCGGCGGCAGAAGCAGCGAAGACGGTGGAGATTCCGGAGGCCTGCTCGGTTCCCTGGCCCTGGCGATCGTTGCGCCGATCGCCGCGATGCTGGTACAGATGGCCGTTTCCCGATCGCGTGAATATCTGGCCGACGAAACCGGCGCCAGAATCTGCGGCCGTCCGCTCGCTTTGGCTAATGCCCTGCGGAAACTGCATACGGCAACCCGCATCATGCCGATGGCCGAAGCACGGCCCGCCTCTGCCCATCTCTTTATCGTCAATCCACTGACCAGCGGCGGACTCGCCTCACTTTTCTCCACCCATCCGCCCATGGAGGAACGGGTCGCCCGGCTCGAACGGATGAGCAGCAGCGTATCGTAGAAATCCGGCAACGGCCTTTCCGCAGGAAGAAAAGGATCCGCAATCCGACAGAACCGGAACCGACGGTATACTATCAGTTAGCACCGCGCGTCAGCGCTTAAAAACCACTCAAGAGGAGGTTGTCATGAAATCAAGCACCAGTGCACAGAAGCTTGCAGAAAAAATCAACAAAGCAATTGAGGACCACGTACTGACCAATGCTGAATACGAAGAGATTTTGCAGATCGCCGATGAAGACGGCATCATCGACCCTGAAGAAAGGGCTTTGCTTGGTCAACTCAAGGAAATGATCGTGGATAAAACCGTAAAACGTGTTGCGGAGTAAACGCGGCCCTGTCGGCCGCTAACGGAACAGCGCCACCCGGTATCGTAGCAGAAAGGGAGGATTCCATGGAAACTGAACAGCACCCCTGGCATGCGCACTCCGCAGAGGAGATTCTGCGAGTGCAAGCCACCCGGCCCGAGGGTCTCTCCAGCGAAGAGGCCGATGAGCGGCGGAAAAATTACGGCACAAATGAGCTGCTGCAGAAAAACGGGGACAGCCCCTGGCGCATTTTCTGGCGGCAGCTGAATAATCCCATCGGCTGGCTCCTCATTGCAGCCGGATTCCTGTCGCTGCTGCTGGGCAAAAATACCGATGCCTCCGTGGTCTTCGGCGCGGTACTGATCAATTCACTCATCGGCTTCATCCAGGAATACCGTGCCGGCAAGGCGATCGAGGAACTTGCCGCCATGGTTCCTGAATCAGCCGCGGTCTTCCGGGACGGGGTTCCGCTCACGGTTCCGGCCCGGGAAATAGTCCCGGGTGACATCGTCACCCTGCAGAGCGGCGACAAGGTTCCGGCCGACCTGCGTCTTATCCGGACCAAAAACCTCCTCATCGAAGAAGCAGCTTTGACGGGAGAGTCCCTGCCGGTTGGAAAGACTGACACGGTTAGCATTCCGGATGCCCCCTTGGGAGACCGCCTCGGTATGGCGTACAGCGGCACCTTGGTGCTCCAAGGCACCGCAACCGGTGTGGTGGTTGCAACCGGCAATGCCACGGAACTGGGCCGGATCAATGAATTGCTCAACCAGACGGTGCAACTGGAAACCCCTCTTACCAAACAACTTGCCAAAGTCAGCGTCGGCATTACCGCCGCCGTCGTGGTGGCCGTTGTGGTGTTCGTGATCTTCGGCGTCTGGATAAAGGAGGCACCGCTCGGCGAATCGCTCATGGTCGCCGTGGCCTTGGCCGTTGCGGCGATTCCAGAAGGTCTGCCGGCGGTTATCACCATTGCCTTGGCCATCGGCGTACGGCGCATGGCCTCCCGTCATGCGGTCGTCCGGCATTTACCGGCAGTGGAAACGCTGGGTGCGACCACAGTCATCTGTTCCGACAAAACCGGAACCCTGACACGCAACGAGATGACAGTCCAGGTTGCCTGGGTTGAGGGACATGAATACCGTTTTGCAGGGGTTGGGTACGATCCGGCAGGAGAGATTGAACATGACGGCGTGAGGTTGACCGAAATCCCGCAGGGGTTGGGAAAGCTGCTGAGCATGGCAATCCTGTGCAATGACGCCGCCGTTCGTGAAGAAGCGGGCGTCTGGTCACCGACCGGAGATCCCACCGAGGCCGCCCTGGTGGTTGCCGGACTGAAGGGCGGATTGAGCGCGGAAGAACTGCGCGGCAGATATCCGCGCCTGGACGTCATCCCGTTCGAATCGGAAACGAAATTCATGGCCACGCTGCACCTGATCGAAGGAAACCCGCTTATACTGCTGAAAGGAGCACCGGAAACCCTGCTGCAGCGTTGCCTGCTGGATGAAGAGCAACGCCAAGGCGTGTTCGAAACCATAGAAACGTATGCCCGGCAGGGCCTGAGGATCATTGCCTTTGCCTGGCGGCAGAGCAGCGGAGAGAACGAGTTGCAGCCGGGTGAAGAAAACGGGAACCTGATCTTTGCCGGTCTGGCAGGCATGATTGACCCGCCGCGAACCGAGGCCATGGATGCCATCCGAGTCTGCCATCG
>RPRC01000093.1 GCA_003857395.1 Geobacter sp. | reverse complement strand
GATCTTCCGTCAGAACATGTTCAACTGCGGCATGGCGGCACTCGAACTGAAAAAGGACCTAATAGACGCGCTCTTTACCTATCAGGACTATCCTGACAGCAGCATTGTCGTTGACCTGGAAGGTCTGTCTCTCTCTGTGCAAGGGGGGGGGAGAAAAGAGACGTTTTCTTTTGAAATTGCACCGTTCGACAAGGCGTTGGTGCTTGCTGGCGGTTGGGTCGACTATGCCGACAAGAAATACTGACAGAGACTTCTACGCATTCTAAGGGTGTCCCGAAATTTCATGAACGTACCCATGGGTGGTAAAATATCTTTTATCATTTTACTCATCATTCTGTCTGTTGCGACGCCCCTTCTTGCCCAGGAGCAACAGGCAGAAAATGAGGAAGGGTCCATTATTACATTCTGGCCTTTCTTCGACTATCGGGAGAGTCCCCGGCAAGGTTTCAGCAACCTGTCTATTCTCGGGCCGCTCTTCAAGTTTCAGCGGGACGGTGAGACGGAGGTCACGGCTGTCAGACCGTTTTTTTATCAAACTGAAGATGTCACTGATGATACGTCTCGAACGGCGTACCTGTATCCTCTTGCCTCAACCGAGACATGGACCAATGGAAAGTATTCCCAGGTGCTGCAGCTTTTCCAGAAGAGAACACCTCTTCCTGGTATTGAGGAGCATCGCGGGACGATGCTGTTTCCTTTCTACATCAGCGGGACCTCTGAAAAATATGGGCCCTATGTCTCCGTTTTTCCCTTTTATGGAGACATCTATGATCGCTTCTGGAAAGATGAGTATCATTACGTCCTCTTTCCGCTGTATGGCCGGACAGTAAAAAACGGAACCGAGACCCGCAACTATCTCTACCCCTTCTTTTCCCTCACCAAGGGCGAGAAGGAGAGCGGTTTCCAGTTCTGGCCGCTCTATGGTCAGGCTGAGAAAGATGGCGTGTACCGGAAGCGCTTTGCCTTGTGGCCAATTTACTTACAGGAAGAACATGGTCTCGATACCGAGTCGCCGACCGAGAAGTTTTACCTTTTTCCCTTTTATACCTCGTCTCTCTCGAACAAACGAGCCGAGAAACACTATCTATGGCCTTTTTTCGGCTATGTGTCCGATAATGATAAAAAACTCGAGGAACGGGATTATTTTTGGCCCTTTTTTGTCACCGTGCGGAGCGAAGCAAGGAATCTGAACCGTTATCTCCCCTTCTACAGCGAAGATCGCCGCAAAAATAGCCTGAAACGCTGGTACATGTGGCCCTTTTACAGCCATCAGGAGCTGAATTCGGACAGCTTTCAACTTGAGCGCAACAGGCTTCTGTTCTTTCTCTATTCTGACACCACGGAAACCTGGACAATTGACGGCAAGTCACGCAGCAAGGTTTCCTGCTGGCCCCTGTTTACCTATCGCAGTGACGAGCGGGGCGTAAAGACCGTCAGCTTTCCCGCACCAGTCGAGCCTATTCTCAACAAGGAAGGGATCGAAAATAGCTGGGCCCCGCTGTGGCGGCTCTACATTCAAAAGTGGAACGATGCCGGTGATTCAGCAGTGTCTTTCCTCTGGAATCTTTATTGGCATGAGAGCAGGAGCGATGGTCTTGCCTATGAACTTTTCCCCTTCATCTCCTACCGCTCCGAAAAACAGCGTACCGACCTGGCCCTGTTGAAGGGTTTGGTTCGCTACCGCAAGCATAACGAAACAAATGAACTCCGGTTTCTTTGGCTACCGTTCGGGCTCGAGTGGGGTAAATCGCTGTTGCCGGAGCAAAGGAAAGCAGGGATGGATACGAGGAGCGGAATGTGATGGAAATCCTGGAAAGAATCGGGAAAAAGATTCTTTACTTTATGCAGATTGTCGGCGAGATGTTGAAACTGCTCGGCCAGACACTGTACTCTTTTCGTGAAGCTCCGCGAAATTTGCAGAGTATCTTTTCCCAAATGTCGATAATTGGCTATGAAACGCTGCCAATTGCGTCGGTGATGGGCTTCTTCGTTGGAATGGTGCTGGCCCTGCAGACCGGTTCCGAGTTGGCGAAGTATGGCACCCAGGATATTATCGGGACCATTGTTGGGCTTTCCATGGTTCGCGAACTGGGGCCAGTAATGACCAGCTTTCTCGTGGCAGGTCGTGTCGGTTCTGCGATTGCCGCCGAGCTTGGTGTCATGACTGTCTATGAGGAGATCGATGCTCTCAAAACCTTGGATATCGATCCGGTGCGTTACCTGTGTATGCCGCGCTTTATTGCCTGCGTTATCTGTCTGCCGCTCTTGACGCTGTATGCCAATTGTGTCGGCATGGCTGGAGGAGCCCTGATAAGCCATCTCCATCCGAAGATTTTTATCTCCTATGCCACCTATTATGATAGCCTTAAGGCAGCATTGCAATTCAAGGAAGTCGGGGCAGGACTCATTAAATCTTTTGTATTTGGCGGGATAATATCCCTGGTCGGTTGCTATGTCGGGTTTGCCACTTCGGGGGGTGCCCGCGGGATCGGGCAATCGACAACCCGCTCAGTGGTCCTTTCCTTTATTCTGATTCTGGTCGCCGACTACTTATTGACCCGCGTACTATTGTAAAAACTTTCTTCCTGCAAGGTATTCGGACCTTTCACTGTCCACTTTCGGAGTGGCATTGATCCGATATCACGAACGGAATTTGCATCGAGAGTCGCGGTGGCGGCTCTTTACAGACAGGAGGTAGATGCCGTGGCACTTTCAACGGAAAAAAAGGTCGGTCTTTTTTTCATTCTCGGACTTGTTCTATTTGGTGTCATGCTTGAATTGGGCGGACAATGGAATCCCTTTGAAAAATCCATTCCGTACAAGACATTCCTTACCAGCGTGACGGGTCTGAAAGTTGGTGACTCTGTCCGGCTGGCTGGGGTGGACGTCGGGAAGATCAACGGAATCGACGTACTGGAAGCTAAGGTGCGCATTGACTTCGAAGTGAAAAAGGGCACGGAAATCAGAAAAGACACTGTTGCCAGTATTCGCATGACCAATCTCCTCGGAGGGCAGTTTCTTAGTCTTTCCTTCGGTTCGAAAACGGAGCCCCTGCTACCTCCCGGAGCAACGGTTGAGGGTAAAGATGCCGCGACTGTTGATACGATCATGTCAGATCTCGGTGATATCACAGTGGAAGCCAAGACCCTGATTACCGACCTGAACAAGAACCAGGCTGAGCTCATGGGTAAGATGTCCACCATGTTGGATGAGAATCGTCCCAACCTTCGTACAACCATGAGCAACCTCAGCAGCATCACAACCAAGTTGGACCGTGGTGACGGCTCGTTGGCGATGTTGCTGAATGACAAAACACTCTATGCAAATACCAATGAGGTTACCGCCAATCTCAAGAACATCACGGCGAAGATTAATAAAGGCGAAGGCACGATTGGCAAGCTGGTCAACGATGATGCTTTCTATGTAGAAGCCAAGAGCGCCATGGCCAACATCAATGATGGCATGAAGGAAGTTAAGGAAATTGCCGGCAAGATCAATAACGGTGAAGGCACCATGGCTAAACTGGTGAACGACAAAACCCTCTATACCGAGCTAAGTGGCGCCTCGAAAAATATCAAGGAAATTACCGAGAAGATCAACAACGGCCAAGGTACCATGGGTAAACTGGTCAATGAAGACAAGCTCTATCGGGATGCAACCGCAACCCTGAAGAAGACCGAGCAGGCTGTGGAAGGACTTGGCGATAGTGGTGCCATTTCGGTGCTGGGAAGCATAGTCGGTACCCTGTTTTAATTACATTTACAATTAAGCTGACGCGGTTTTTGTAGGGGCGGACCCGTGTGGCCGTCCAGAACCGGGCAACCACGCGGGGTTGCCCCTACTTGTGACCTGTCGGTTGGAACCATAGAGCATCAACTTCCAGATGGCGCGGCACAATGCCGCGCCATTTGTTTATCAGGAGGAGAACTATGGATGATATCGTACGGATAGCGGTCGGCACCTTTACCATGAGGCCGTATGTCTTTGCTTTTCTGGCGGTGTACCTTGTTGCAGCAGTTACTCATCTTGGCTGGAAAAAAACGCTAACTTTCACCGTTGCCGGCTACCTAATTGCTTTTATTTCCGAGTACAGCTCGATCAACACCGGGATTCCCTATGGCTGGTATTATTATATTGATACGACCAAGACGCAGGAACTCTGGATTGCGGGCGTTCCATTTTTTGATTCCCTTTCGTACGTATTCCTGACCTACTGCAGCTACACCGCCGCTTTGCTGACAGTATCCCCCATCAAGACCTGTAAATGGAACCTTGTATCACTCGAAACGAGGTCTATTCGCTGCTCATTTGCCGTCCTCTTGCTCGGTTCTCTCTACCAGGTTTTCCTCGACATAGTGATAGATCCTGTGGCACTCCAGGGCAACCGCTGGTTCCTGGGTCAGATTTACGGGTACCGGGAGGCAGGGGGGCATTTCGGTGTTCCACTTTCCAATTATATCGGCTGGTGGGTTGTCAGTCTTGTTCTGGTATTTACTCTCCAGCGCATTGATGCCAGAATGACAAGGAACAAGGAGAAACCGGCCGGGATAGCTAACCTTCCCTATCGATCCTTGTTGGGACCTGTACTCTATCTTTCCGTTCTGATCTTCAATCTTGCCGTAACGATCAGTATCGGGGAGCAGTTGATGGCCATGACCGGAATTTTCATGTTTACTCTGCCGGTCGTTATCGTTACGGTGCTCCTGGTCCGCAGGGCGAACCGCTGCAGCAGGGAAGAACTGGCCGAGCATTTGAAGGATTATCCGTACATGACGGCCTTTGGCAGCGAGAGGAAATGCTAACGGTACCTCGGCAGTATTTTCAGGAGAGTCTCATGCTACATGTTCCAGTGGGACAAGGCAGAAGATATTTCTCCCGCGGCAGGGATGCGGACATCAACATGGGGCGTGCCGGGAAGGTGCCCCACAAGAATGGTTCCCATGCCGAGTTCCTTTGCGGTGCGGAGGTTTTCCGGGGAATCTTCGACCATGATGCAGGCTGTTGCGGGCAGGTTTATCCGCTCCAGTACCGCATGATAGGGTTCCGGTCCGGGTTTCGGGAGGTAGTTGGCGATGCGGATGTCGTAGATTTCTTCGAATAGATTGTTGAGACCTAAAGCATTCAATACTCTTTCACTGTGATCTCTGGAACTGTTGGTGAATACTGCCTTGCGCAACGGGACTGCCATAAGGGCATCTCGCAGGGCCAGGTCTGGGTGCAGTCGACTGGAAACATCAATATCATGAACATAGGAGAGATAGTCTTCCGGGTCAACAGCATGGTGACGCATGAGCCCCTGCATGGTTACGCCGTAGCGCTGCCAGTACGAACGCCGTAACGTGTCTACTTCAGTCAGCGGTATCCCCACAACTTCAGTCATGTAGCGGTTGATTCGCTGGTCGATGAGCGTGAAAAGCTCTCGTTCCGGCGTATAGAGGGTGTTGTCCAGATCGAAGAGAAGTATATCCATAGGCCTAAGTCCTTTAGATTCTGCAAAAATATTCAGCTGTGATCGCCAACCAGGGTCTCCGGGGTGAGGCTGTCCGACAGGGGGTCAAACCAGGAGAACCAGCTTTTCGAGGACGCCTGCCAGATTGTCCGCGGCCTGCCTCGAGTTTTTTGCCAACCTGATCATCTGGGGCAGGATGCGAGGTTTTTTTACTATGGTGAAGAGCACCTTGTGTATGCGGATATTCAGCTCCCGGTCGGTTATCTCGTCCAGCGAGAAGAGAAATTCCTCTTTTGCTGCGTCACTGATGGCGCGGAGGGCAACCAGCGGAATACCGTTACGGGCAGCTGCTTCTGCCACGGCACTCGTTTCCATGTCCAGGACAGGATTTACGACTTCCTCCGGTATCAGCTGAGCTGCGTTTCCTTTGTGCACGATGCTTTTGGTGGTGACAGTCGTTCCGCCGGTAATGTGGAACGATTGCCCTGAAAGTGATTCTTTCAAGGCACGGAGCAACGGTTCGTTTCCAAGGGTTACTGCGTCACTGGTGACCCCTTCTCCGAGAGCCAGGGATTGTCCCGCGATCACCACGTCCCCAACGTCCAAGCCATCCCGGACAGCGCCGCCCAGTCCCGCCGAGACAAGTAGCCGGGGTTTTGCATAGGCAATGAGTTCTTCTGTGGCAGCCCTGGCCTTTTTAGCTCCCATGCCGGATTCGATAATCGTCAGCTGCCGCATGTCCCGTTGGAAAAGGTAGACAGGGAATCGTCCAGCCTGTTCTTTCCGATGTCTGCCGAGCCGCCGCAGGATCGGTCGAATCTCTTCCTGCATTGCCATGATGATACCTATGCTGTCCTGCTCCATCCACTGCCTCCTGCTACAGGTGTCCAGTACTCTAGCAGAGAATGGGCCAAGCCGCAATCCGGACGTTTCTCCCTTGCCGGATTTCACCGCGGTCTTTGCTCCTTTCTTCACTCCTTTCACCTTGACAAAAGAAAAGCCGACCTTTATTTTACTAGATTGTCTTGATCTTGAAAAAAGTATCAGAAGAGATGTGCATCTCTATAGGAGAACCTATGAAACCGTTGTTTTTGAACCCGCCGACTTTCGAGGATTTTGATGGCGGCGCCGGTGCCCGCTACCAGGCGTCACGCGAAGTTACTTCTTTCTGGTATCCGACCTGGCTCTGTTTTCCGGCCGGAATGATCGAAGGGAGCCGGGTGGTGGATGCTCCGGTGCAAAAACTCACTTTAGATGACTGCATTGAGATTGCTGCGGACTACGAAATGGTCGTGATGTACACGTCTACTCCGACCTTTGCCATTGACGTTGAAACTGCTCGTCGCATCAAAGAGCGCAAGCCTTCCATCGTTACCGTTCTGACCGGACCGCATGTTTCGGTGCTTCCTGAAGAATCCCTCCAGAGAGCCGGGGCGGCAGTTGACATCGTCTGTCGCGGTGAGTTCGATTATTCTGTGAAGGAACTGGCTGAGGGAATGACGTGGGAAAAGGTGGACGGCATCAGTTTCCAGAAGGATGGCAAGGTCGTTTCCACTCCTGACCGCCCGCCGATAACCGATCTGGATGCACTTCCCTTTGCCAGCCAGATTTACCAGCGGGACCTCCCCATTACGGAATATGTTATTCCCCACTTCCTGCATCCCTATGTCTCGATCTATTCGAGCCGCGGCTGTCCGTCGCGCTGCATCTACTGCCTCTGGCCACAGACCTTTTCCGGCCGTACCATGCGGACCCGCAGTCCGGAAAATGTCTACCAGGAAGTCAAGTGGATCGTGGAAAATCTTCCGGGAGTGAAGGAGATTTCCTTTGACGACGATACCTTTACCGCCAACAAGGAGCATGCCCGGGCCGTTGCCGAAAAAATCAAACCTCTCGGCGTTTCCTGGACCGTCAATGCCCGGGCGAACTGCGACTATGAGACCCTCAGGATCATGCGGGATGCCGGACTCCGTCACGTGGTGGTCGGCTACGAAACCGGAAACGATCAGATCCTGAAAAATATCAAGAAGGGCGTCACCAAAGAGCAGGCGCTGGAGTTCACCAGAAACTGCAAGAAACTGGGACTTTCCGTGCATGGTGCCTTTGTCATGGGTCTTCCCGGCGAAACGCAGGAGACGATCCTCGAAACTATCGAGTTTGCCAAACGCCTGGACATCAATTCCATTCAGGCCTCCCTTGCTTCTCCCTATCCGGGTACGGAATTCTTTGATATGGCAAAAAAAGAGGGATGGATCACTTCCGACAGTTTCCTCGATGAAACCGGCCATCAGACCTGCGTCATCAATTATCCTCATCTCTCCAACCGCGAGATTTTTGATGCGGTGGAGACTATTTACAACAAGTTCTATTTCCGGCCCAAGTACATTGCCCGCAGCATTTTGAAAATGATTTCCAGCAGTGAAGAACGGAAAAAACTCCTCAAGGAAGGCGCTCAGTACCTTGCCTACATGAAGAAGCGCAAGCAGTCCCGCTGCTCTTCCTGCTAGTACATGATGACCGCTCTTCGCGACCAAGCCATGAAGAAGCTGATCATCAATGCCGATGATTTCGGCCTGTCCGGCGGCGCCAATCGGGCCGTGATCCGGGCCCACCGGGAGGGGATCCTTACCAGCACCTCCTTGATGGTGAGCGGCCAGGCCTGTGCCGAGGCCGTGACTCTGGCAAGGGAAAATCCGGGTCTCCAGGTCGGTCTGCACCTGACCCTGCTGCAGGGGCAGGCGATCCTCCCGCCGGAGGAGCTGCCAGGTCTGGTGGACCGCGAAGGGAAATTTCCGGTTGATCCGGTGCTGACCGGGATGCGCTACTTCTTTCAAAGATCCTTGCGCGAGCAATTGCAGCGGGAGATCGAAGCGCAGATCCTTCGTTTCCGGGAGACCGGCCTGCTCTTGAGCCATATTGACGGTCACCTGAACATTCATATGCATCCAACGGTTTTCTCCATCCTGGCCGAGTTGATGCCGAAATACGGCATCAGCAGCTTTCGTCTCACCCGGGAAAACCTGGCGCAGGACCCGGCCACTGATGGAAGGCGACGCTTCGGCCGGAGACTCGATGCCTTTATCTTTGCCCGTCTGGCGGAAAACTGCCGGCCGGTACTGGAAAAGCTCGGCATCTTCCATACCGATGAGGTGAAGGGCTTGTTAAACTCCGGCAGAATGACGGAGGAGTATCTCCTGAAAGTTCTGGCTGGCTTGAAACCGGGCTGTACGGAAATATATTTTCATCCCGGCTGCCTGCCGGACCCGGAACTTGCAGCATGGATGCCTGACTATCTGCACGAAGAAGAACTGGCGGCGCTTATCAGTCCCAAGGTGCGTGAAAAAATTACTGAACAGGGAATACGTCTCGGTAGCTACCGGGGAGAGGAACGAATCGATGCTTAAGACCGTTGTCGTTATGCTGCTTGCCGTATCCGCGGGCACGGTGGGTGACCTGCTTCTTACCAAGGGCATGAAAGAACTGGGCGACCTTTCGGCCATGAATCTACGGGGAATGCTGTCTGCCGCCTACCAGGCCCTGTCAAATCCGAAGCTGGTGCTCGGCACGGCAATGCTTGCCATATTCTTTTTTCTCTGGCTGGCGGTCCTTTCCTGGGAAGACCTTACGGTGGCCCTGCCCATGCAGGCCCTGAACTATGTGCTGGTTGCCTTTCTCTCCCAGTATTTCCTCGGCGAGATCGTGACACCGATGCGCTGGGCCGGAACTGTCCTGGTCTGCGTTGGCGTCATCCTCATCACCAAGAGCAGCGGCGGCTGAGACGTTTCGAGCCCGCGGCTTTTTCCTTTCCGGCAAAGTCCAATCTCTTCCCTCTGTTTATTTCTTCATGAATTGAAATATCCTCTTTTGTGATACACTATTCCCGCAGGATCAAACTATCGAAATCCCCCCTGGCCCCCCTTTCATAAAGGGGGGGACATACTGCTTACGCTTCGTGCTAGGGGTGAACTCTTGCTTCCCCCTTTGAGAAAGGGGGCTTGAGGGGGATTTTCAACAAGGAGGTTTCATGTCACAAAAGGGTTCCGTAGAGATACTTGTGGTCGGTAATGAGATCCTGATTGGCGATATTCAGGATACGAACACCAATTGGATTTGCAAACTGATTAACGGCCGGGGCGGCTACGTGGCCCGGGCCACCATGCTGCGTGACATCCCTGCGGAAATAGCCGATGCGATCCGTTCGGCCATTATCCGTGGGGTGGCGGTGTTGTTTACATCCGGGGGACTGGGCCCGACCGCTGATGACTTGACCGTTGCCGCGGTAGCCGATGGTGCCGGTCTGGAACTCAAGCTCGATGAAAAAGCCCGCGAGATGGTCAAAGAGCGGTACGATGAGTTGTTTGCGCAGGGGATCATGTCGCAGGGTGGCTTGAACCCGGCCAGAGAAAAGATGGCCTGGCTTCCGGTTGGTGCGGAACCGCTCCATAATCCGGTCGGCACGGCACCCGGCGTTCTCTTTAAAGCCGGTCGCACGACCATTATCTGCCTGCCTGGAGTTCCTTCGGAACTGAAGGGGATTATCACCACTTCACTGGAGCCCTTCCTGGCCGGGACCTTCGGAAATGGTGGCTCGCTCACCCGGGCCATTACCGTCCGCTGCAATGACGAATCCCTGCTGGAGCCGGTACTGAGCCGTGTGGTACCGCAACATCCGCGTGTTTATATCAAATCCCTGGCCAGGACTATCGGCGAAACACCGGAACTGGATATTACCCTGACGGTCACCGGCGGTGACGAGGGCGAACGCGTCCAATCGCTCGATGCGGCCTACCATGCCTTGCGGAATGGCCTGACGCAGATTGACATCGACAACTGGGATAAGGTCTGAT
Organism: Geobacter sp.; assembly: GCA_003857395.1. The sequence continues at coordinate 32,712 of RPRC01000093.1, read as the reverse complement.
TATTTGGGAGTTGGGGAGGTTCGGAAGGGATGTTGCAGTGACCAGGGACCAGAGTGGCTAGTCTTCGATGCTGAAGTGAATGGTGGCGGTCACGTTCTGGCCTGACATTCTGTTGTAGGTCCGTTCGCTAAAAGTGACCAAGGCATTTTCGTCGATCATGATGAGAGTTGACGAGCGGGTGCCGTAGGTTGGCCCGGAAATGAACAGGGGAGCGAGGAGCCGTTCCGTTTCGAGCCCGACACCGGTGTCCGGCAACAGGCCGTCATCCGGAAGTGAGCGGTCGGCTAGCAGGGCAAAAATCTCTTCAACGGCAGGCTGTTTTCCGTGAGAGAGAATCTCCGCCAAAGCTTTTTTCCCGAGCGTGACCTTCGGCCAGGGCGTGTCGAGGAGGTGGTTGCTCAGTCCGTGGATGCCCGGTGGTAGCTGGGGTGGGACTTCGCCCCTGTTCGAGTAGACAAAAAGGTTTTTCCGGTCGCCGAAAATGATGTTGAAGCCGTTGTAGTTTTGGGAACGCTGCCGCAGCATTTTCAGATATTCGGCAGGCGGAAGGTTCCCGAGTAGGAAGTCCGTAACCAGTCCGCCGCGTGACGGCGTGTTTTCCCGTATTCTGGCAGGGTCCCGAAAGTTGGAGAGTGCGGCAATCCTGCCGGTCCTGCTGACCCCGAGCCAGGTGCCCCCCGATTTCAGGTCCCTGCCGGCAAGGAGTCGCGGTTCGCTCTCCCAGAAAGCGGCCGGGACGGTCGGGCGTTGGTAGAACTCGTCCCGATTGGCGGCAAGAATCAGTGGATAGCGGGGGTGGACCCGGTAGGCGAGGAGGATCAGACACATATCAGGTGTTCTCCTGCTGTATCGAGCGCTTGCGGCGCATCATTTCTGCAGTTCACGCAGGGCTTCCTCAAAAGTTTCGCGCTTGAACCCTTTGAGAATCGCCTGGTCGTTGCCGATGACGATCAGTGGAACAGACTTGGCCTGGTATTTTTCCGAGAAGTCCTCCCAAGCGCTTACATCTTTTTCCACGTCCAGGTTGGTGAAAGGGATCTTCCTGCTGGTGAGATACTCTTTCGCTTGCTTGCAGTAGGGGCACCAGGAGGTTGTATAGAGGACGATTTTGGGATAGGCTGCCGTTGGTGACGTGGTGACCGAGGAAGCACTCGGGATCTTTTCCCCCCCCTGCGTGGTGCTGCAGGCCAGTACGGCAAGAAAAAGTGCGGCCAAGGCAAGGCCTTTCAGTGTTGCGCGCATTGCAGTTCTCCTTACGGTTCAGGGGAAATGTTATTCCGGTGCAGAGCAGCATGCCTCTTGCCGCGGAGTGTTTTCAGTATACCCGAAGGCAAAGGGGAGTCAAAACAACATTCTCGGAAGGTCAGGGGAGCCGTCTGTATGTATGTGTTTGCCGCCAGTCTCTATCTTCTCCTGCAGAGCCGTTCCCTCAAGACGAAGAGGGGGATTGTGAAAAGCATTCTTGCCCGGGCGCGAAATACCTTCAACGTCTCTGCTGCCGAGGTGGATCTTCAGGACCTGCATGGTGAGGCCGTTCTCGGTTTTGTTGCGGTGAGTGAGAACCGCGTCACCGCACGGAAGACCCTCGAACAGCTGGAGGAATGGCTGGTGGAGGAGAGGCCGGACGTGGAGGTTGTGAGCGCTGATATTGAGGAGCGCTAGTTCTTCCGCTCCGAGTCCCTGACGGTTCGTTCATGTCGCTGCGCGGCGCCGGGGTTTTGTCAGCGGAATCTTCGTCAGTCATAAAATGGCATTCTCTGCCCAATACCGGAATGCACTCTTCACACTACTCTTCGCCCAGTCTTTTTCGCGGGACCAGAGAGTCACTTACACACTCTTCGATGGCCTTCTCTGAGGTATCTTGAAAAAATCCCTGCGGTTTATGGTTCTGTCCTTATCCACCGAAGTGTTCCTCCTGTCGTGCGTGCTTCACCTTGGTAGTACTCTCCCGTTTCACGGGGATTTTGCTCGAGCGGTGGAAGCTCCTTTGCCGACCAGTGTCGGCCTTCATCATGATCAGTGTACGGCACCACAACCGGAATGCCCTGTACTTCACTCAAGGCAACCCGAAGTCCGTATGCCTCGCTGATGGTCGCAGCGGTCATTATATCCCTGTTTCCCGCAGCGAAAAGACTCCCCTCTTTCATAAGAATGAACTCGTCAGAAAAACGGAGGGCGGTATTGAGGTCGTGCATTACGACGATGGTGGCAATGCCGAAACTTTGCGTGATATTCCGTATGAGGGTCATGACATTCATCTGGCTCCGTATATCCAGGTGGTTTACCGGTTCGTCAAGGAGCAGTACCCGGGGCTCCTGGGCAAGGGCGCGGGCAATGATTACCCTCTGGAGTTCGCCGCCGCTCAACTGGGTTGTGCAGCGATGGGAATATCCGCCCAATCCCATAAGCTCCACAATCTCCTGTGTCTTTGCGATGTCGTGCGGGGAGATGTACCACGAGATGTGCGGTGTGCGCCCAAGAAGCACCGCTTCAAAGACCGTGCAGGGTGTGGCCTGTGATTTCTGGGGCATGTATCCCATGCTGCGGGCGATCTCTTCGCGTGACATGGCTTTTGTTTCCCGTCCGTCGACGTGAACCGTGCCTTGGCGGGGGCGCAGAATCCCGTTGATGGTCTTGAGCAGGGTGCTTTTCCCCGATCCGTTGACGCCGAGGATTGAGACGACCCGGCCTTCATGGACGCGAAAGGAGATATCTTTCAGCACATCGCCGGTTCCGTAGGAAAACTTGATTCCGTTTACATCGATCATGTCCGTTTCCTTGTGATGAGAAGGTACAGGAACAGGGGCGCCCCGGCAAAGGAGGTAATAATGCCGACCGGGAGGACGATCGGCGCAATGAGGGTTCGCGACAGGATATCCGCACAGAGCAGCAGCAGGCTGCCTGTCAGCAGCGATGCCGGCAGCAGGAACCTGTGGTCATTGCCGATGAACATCCTCATGCAATGGGGGGCGATGAGCCCGATGAAGCCAATGATCCCCAGGAACGCGGTCGTCACCGCAACCACGAGGCCGGCGAGGAGCATACCGGTGAGGCGCAGAGCTTTGACGTTGATTCCCAGGCTGTGCGCGGTTTCCTCCCCCCAGTGCAGGGCGTTGCAGTTCCAGCTGTGCCGTGCGAAATAGATGAACGCCGGCGCCAGGGCCGTCCCCATGAAGAGGACTTCCTGCCAGCCGGCCTTGCCGAGGTCTCCGAAGGTCCAGAAAACTGTGGCTGCCACCTGAACATCGTCGGCGAAATACTGCAGGAGCATGGTGCAGGCGCCGAAGAAGGCACTTAGTGCCACCCCCGCCAGGATCATTGATTCGGTGGTGACATTTCTGACCGCTGACAGGACGAGAATGAAAACTATCGTGACCAGCGATCCGGCAAAGGCCGAAATGACGACGGGAGCTTGGGAGAAGAAGGTTACCCCTTCATTACCCGCCATATGACCCTGGCCGGCGCCGAGCACGATAATGGCGAAGGTGGAGCCGAAAGCCGCACCCTGGGAGATCCCGAGGGTGAAAGGCGAGGCCAGGGGATTCCTGAGCAGCGTCTGCAGGACCGTTCCCGCCAGGCCGAGACCTGCCCCGGCGATGACGGCGCCGACAGTGCGCGGCAGGCGCAGGTGCCAGATGAGATAGCTGACGGTATCGGCGACTTCCCCTCCGGACAGACAGGTGATGATGGTTCCGGCATCGATCGGGTAGGAACCTGTGCCGATGGAGAGTATGGCAGTAACTGCCAGTAGCAGGAGCAGGGAAAACACAATGAGCCACGTGCGGCGGATTTTCCCCTGGTAACTTTCCTTGTGCGCTGCAACCGAGATATCAACGGACACAGATGCCCCTCCCGGAAAATTCGAGTCTCCGGAAACCCCCGAATTCCCGCTTCATCGAGTCGAAGGCTGCCACCCCGGTAAAAAAGCGGATGATCTCAGCGGCTTTTCGGTCGGGATCTATTCCCGTGAAGCGCTGCGGATAGAGATAGACACCGGCGGCATAGGCATCCGCCAGGGCCGTCTCGATGTTGGTGTAGTAATTGTTATACGGCATGACCTGGAAAACCCTGCCCTCACGAACAGCTTTCAGTTTCCGGAAGAAAAAGGGGTGCGCGGCATAGTCATTCCTGAGGAGCGCCATGCCCGCCACATCGATCAGGATCACGTCCGGGTCCCACACCAGGATCTGCTCCCTGTCGATGAACAGGTGTCCGCCCTTGCGGAGATCTTTTGCCACATTGCTGGCGCCCAGCACGTCGAGGGGGAAGAAGTCCGCGTCGGTGCTCGTGATGCCGTGTATCCCCTTATAGGCGATGCATCCCGCATATACTTTCGGGCTCCCTGTTGCAATGCCGCGTGTGCGTCGGGACAGGTCCGCTCTGATGCCGGTAATGTATGTGGTGATGTCCCGCGCCCGTTTTTCTTCTCCCAGAACCCTTCCCAGGAGAGTGAGAGAGCGTAGTGCCCGGTCATCGGAAAGGATGCCGGTTCCGCCGTAGCTCAGGGCAACAACCGGTACGCCGGTCTTGCGCGTCATGTCATCCGCCTGGAACCTGTCGAACCCTGCAGCGAAGATGACGTCAGGGCGGAGCGTGATGATTTTTTCGATGTTTACCGGTTTCAGTCCCCCTTCTCCGACATCGGGAAGGGCCGCTGCTTTCTGGCTGATCGCCATGCCGTAAGGCCTGCCGCTTGGAGCCGGTGTTTCTTTTTCTATTCCTTCGACACCAACCACCCTGTCAAAAGCGTTCAGGTACACCACCATGCGCAGGGCGCCGGCAAGGGCAATGATCCGTTGCGGGTTTGCGGGGACCGACACTTTCCGTTCGAGCATGTCTTGGACCACAATCTTCCTCCCTGCCGGACCCTTTGCCGCGGAGGCCGCAAGCGTCGGGAGCAGCAGGAGTATGACTGTCGTCACGAGCCTCATGATCCGGTGGCCGGAGGAAGCCGGGCTCATGCCTGCCACCCGCGGGAGTACGCCGGATAACAGTCCAGGCAGACTTTCTGCCCTTCAACGAGCCGGATGACGGGCTCGGGGGCGTTTTCGCCGCACCGTTCACAGCGGTAACTTTGAAACAGCCGGGCCTTTTCCGGCAGCTCAAAGGAGGGTTCTTTGAAATCGAAGAGCTCTTCGCACGGTGAATCGAGAATCTCTTTCTGGAGGGCTTTCCGATCTATTCCGTCCTTCTGAAAGGTCTTTTTCAGGACAATCGTCACGAGAAGAGCGATCGACAGCTGGAAGACGGAAAGAAGCGATTTTCTCATGATTAGTTCTTCCTGGTTGTTCTATATGATGTCTCATAGCTTGGTTGCAATATTGATTCGCGCCATCTCATGAATCAAGCAGGTGCCTTTTGGAAATGAAGATAGCACTAATTATATTCTAGTCAAGGCAATTAACATACGAATTCTAAATTTGTGCTACTGCTGAGGATTGTTCATGCTGGGCACTTCTGATTTAAGAGTCGTTTCTCCTTGTGGCGGATGCTTTTCGAGGTATTATCGTATTTCAATCTTAGTACTCTCGGGAATTTCCCGTATCATGGCCACACTTAGGAAGAAAAACTTCACAGCTGAGTTTTTTGATGCTATTTGTTCATAACACTTCATCAAGTGAGCATCGCAGTCTAATTGGGAAATTACTCATCATACTTCTCCAACAGCGGGGGGAGTCAGGCAGCCGTTTATACACGGCAAGAGTCTTCCTGGGCTGACATTGCTGCCTGTCATGTGAATTACGTCATATAACACGTTCCGTTTGTATTCTGGATACATACCGCTGATGGGAAGATGGAGCAGACACTCTATGGCACATGAAGATCTGGACCAACTGAAAATAGACAAGACAGCTATCGCATCCCATACCGGTACGTCCCGCTACAGACGCTACTGGATCGCGGGAATTGTACTGGTCATCCTGGCGACAGGCCTCTTTTTCAGCGGGGTATTGCGGCCCGCGGCAACCGTTGAGATCGTGAGCGTCCAGCAGACCTATCCCTCCCAGGGCTTTACCCTGCTGAATGCCAGCGGTTATGTTGTTGCCCAGCGTAAGGCGGCGGTGGCTTCCAAGGCAACCGGTCGTCTTGTCTGGCTGGGCGTCGAGGAGGGGAACATCGTTCGCCAGGGGGAGGTGCTGGCCCGGATCGAAAATGCCGATGTTCTGGCCGGTCAAGACCAGGCAGCAGCAAATCTGAACAGTATCCGCACGACGCTGGATCAGACGAGGGCCGAGCTACACGATGCCGAACTCTCCTTTAAGCGCATCAAAGTCCTGCTGGCCGAAGGAATTGTCTCTTCATCTGACTTTGATACGGCGCAGGCCCGCTATCGGAAGGCCGGGGCGGCGGTTGCCGGAGCCGAAGCAAATATCCGGGCCGCCTCGGCCGCCCTCGATGCGGCCAAGGTCGCGGTGGAGTTTACCTATATCCGGGCGCCCTTTGATGCGGTGGTTCTGACAAAGAATGCCGATGTGGGAGATATCGTCACCCCTCTTGGCGCGGCTGCAGATGCGAAAGCGGCGGTCGTTACCATTGCCGACATGGCCTCCCTACAGGTTGAAGTGGATGTCTCGGAATCCAACCTGGAGAAGGTTCGGGTTGGGCAGCCGTGCGAGATACAGCTGGATGCCTTTCCCGACCTCCGTTTTCGCGGCGTTGTTCATATGGTTGTGCCGACCGCGGACCGAAGCAAGGCCACGGTGCTGGTAAAGGTCAAATTCGTTGATTTCGACAAGCGGATCCTGCCGGAGATGAGCGCCAAGGTGGCCTTCCTGTCCCGGTCGGTGGCAAAGGGTGAAGAGCAACCGCGGACCACAATCAACCCGGACGCGGTAGTGGAGCGGAACGGACGGAAGGTGGTCTTCCTAGTGAAGGACACCCGGGTCGTGGAGATACCGGTGAAGCTTGGGACGAAGGTGGGTGAGCTGGAGGAAGTGACCAGCGGGGTGAAGGCCGGAGACAGCGTGGTCTTGAATCCCGGTGACAAGCTGCGGGACGGTTCTCGAATCAGCATTCCGGAAAAATAACCCTATGAATCAAGCAAAGCGGGCCATAGTCCAGATACGGAATCTTTCCAAATCGTACCGCAGGGGCAGTCAGATCATCCCGGTGCTCGAGGACATCACCTTCGAGATTCCCGACGGTGAATTCCTGGCCCTGATGGGGCCGTCCGGTTCGGGGAAGAGCACTCTTCTCAATCTCCTGGCCGGGATCGACAGCGCGGATTCCGGCAGCATCCTGATTAACGGGGTGGAAATCACCACCCTGGCCGAGACGGAACTGGCTCGCTGGCGCTCGCTGCATGTCGGCTTCATCTTCCAGTTCTATAATCTGATCCCGGTCCTGACCGCCTTCGAAAACGTCGAACTGCCGCTCCTCCTGACCCGGCTTTCGAGGCAGGAACGGCGCGCCCATGTGGAGACCGCGTTGCGGGTGGTGGGTCTCGCCGACCGGATGGATCACTACCCGTCACAGCTCTCCGGCGGTCAGCAGCAGCGGGTCGCCATTGCCCGGGCTGTGGTTACCGATCCGACAATCCTGGTGGCCGACGAGCCGACCGGTGACCTTGACCGCCATTCCGCCGGAGAGATCCTCGACCTGATGGACCGGCTCAACCGGGAATCGGGCAAGACGATCATCATGGTCACCCACGACCCCCGTGCGGCCGAGAAGGCCCATGTCATCAGGTATCTGGAAAAGGGTGAATTGAGCGATGCATCTCAGTAAGCTACTCTGGAAAAATGCCTTCCGTCACCGCCTCCGCACCTCTCTCACCATTCTCGGCATTACCATTGCTATCCTTTCGTTCGGCATGCTCCGCACCGTTATCAGCGCTTGGTATGCCGGGGTCGACGCCTCGTCTGCCAGCCGACTCGTCACCCGGAATGCCATTTCCCTGGTTTTCCCCCTGCCCATTTCCTACAAGGACCGCATCCGCCAGATTAACGGAGTCCAGGCGGTATCCTACGGCAGCTGGTTTGGCGGCATCTATATTGACGAAAAAAACTTTTTTCCCAATTTCGCCGTGGAGATCGAAAATTATCTGAAACTTTATCCCGAGTTCGTCCTCCCGCCTGAGCAGCTGACCGCGGCCAACCGTGACCGCAAGGGTTGCGTTGTCGGCCGCAAGCTGGCGGAGAGGTTCGGCTGGAAGATCGGCGACACCATTGTCCTGAAGGGAACCATCTATTCGGGTGACTGGGAGTTCGTGCTGCGTGGCATCTACCGCGGGCGGGACAAAACGGTTGATGAGACGCAGATGTTTTTCAATTGGAAGTACCTGAATGAAACCATCATAAAGACCGTGCCCCGGCGTGCGAATCAGGTGGGCTTCTATATGGTCGGGGTGACCAATCCGAACCGGGCGGCGGATGTGGCCCTGGACATCGACGGGGCCTTTAAAAACTCCCTGGCCGAGACCCTAACCGAAACGGAAAAGGCTTTCCAGCTTGGCTTCATCTCCATGACCGAGGCAATCGTCATCGCTATCCAGTTAGTTTCGTTCGTGGTTATCATTATTATCATGGCGGTGGTTGCCAACACCATGGCCATGACGGCGCGGGAAAGGATCGGCGAGTACGCGGTGTTCAAGACCCTCGGCTTTCGCGGCTACCATATTGCCGGCCTGATCTTCGGCGAATCGCTGGTGATCACCATGACCGGCTGCGTGTTGGGGATAGCCCTCACCTATCCCGCTGCCAAGGCCTTCGGCAGCACCCTGTCAAATTATTTCCCGATTTTTAACGTGGCAACCTCGACGATCTATATGGATCTGGCGGCCGCACTGATCGTCGGAATCGTTGCGGCGGTCTTTCCCACCTGGCGAGCGGTTACAATTCGTATCGCTGATGGTTTGAGGAGGATCGGGTAACCATGGCTATCCCCTTTTCCTACAGCTTCCGCAATCTCTGGACCCGGCGCCTGACGACCGTGCTGACCGCTTCGGGCATGGCCTTGGTGGTGTTTGTCTTTGCCTCGATTTTGATGCTGTCCGAGGGGTTGAGAAAGACGCTGGTGGATACCGGTTCCCCGGATAACGTTGTCGTAATTCGCAAAGGTTCGGCTTCGGAGGTGCAGAGCGGCATCGAGCGTCTCCATGCCGCCATTGTCGAAACCGAGCCGGAGGTTGCCTTCGGTGCCCGGAGCCGGCGTCTCCTGGCCAAGGAGCTGCTGGTGCTGATCAATCTCCCCAAGCGCGGGACTAATAAAACCTCCCAGGTGGTTATCCGTGGGATCCAGCCGGAATCCCTGCTGCTGCGGCCGCAGGTAAAGCTGGTGCAGGGCCGGATGCCCAAGGCCGGCTCTTCAGAGATCATGGCCGGAACAAGCATTGCCCGGCGTTTTCGCGGCGGCGGAGTAGGGGAGAATCTGCGCTTCGGCATGCGCGACTGGACGGTGGTGGGGATTTTCGATGCGGGCAACAGCGCTTTCAGCTCGGAGATCTGGGGCGATGCCGATCAGCTCATGCAGGCCTTCCGGCGGCCGGTCTTTTCCTCGGTGATCTTCAAGCTGGCCGATTCGTCAGCCTTTGAAGCGGTGAAAAAACGGCTTGAGAGTGATCCCCGCCTGACGCTTGAGGCGCGGCGGGAGACCAAATATTATGCCGACCAGTCGGAGGTGATGGCTAAATTCCTCCGCATCCTCGGTATGTCTTTGACCGTGATCTTTTCCCTGGGCGCCATCATCGGCGCCATGATCACCATGTATTCCGCCGTTGCCAACCGTACCAGCGAGATCGGCACCCTGCGGGCGCTCGGTTTTCAGCGGGGCAGTATCCTCGCGGCCTTCCTTATGGAGTCCCTGCTGCTTGGCCTGGTCGGTGGCTGCATCGGGCTCTTTTTCGCCTCCTTTCTGCAGTTCTTCACTATTTCCACCCTCAATTTCCAGACCTTTTCGGAGCTGGCCTTCAGTTTTACTCTTACCTTTGAAATCTTCTACAAATCCCTGCTCTTTTCTCTCATCATGGGTTTTGTCGGCGGGGTGCTGCCGGCGTTTCGGGCTGCCCGGAAAAATATCGTTGAGGCGTTGCGGGTGACCTGATCTGTAGTGGGCTGGGGACGTTCTGTGGGCTGTGGACGTTCTTGCTTTATTGCATTAACGGTATCGCTGTTCCACATGTTTGAGTTATTTTCCTGACGCGGAGTAGTATTCTGTTTTGACAATGATGAGTAGCAATTATATAGTGCACCTTTATTGGGGGATGCTTTTTGGTGTCGTTCGTTTGCGTTCAACTGCCGCTGGTCGTTGATACCTGAAAGAGTTGGTGGGTGTTGGACGTTAAACTGGCCAACAAGCCGTATGGTAGGTTGGTCACCTTTGAACTGACTAAAGCACAGAAAGTTTGCTGAATTAGTGCAAGGCCGCTTTCTTTGAAGTTGCAATGTAGAAATCCTGACTCCTCTGGTAAATTCCTTCTTATAAAGGACAATTATGAGCAGAATTGAAGACGCCCTGGCAAAGGCAAATCAGTTGCGGAAAAGCAACGTTACGGTTTGGAAGGATGCGGAGCCTGACCTTCCTCCCTCAATCGGGCGGCGCAAAGGGAATTGGTGCTTGCGGTATGGTATTGGGATTCCCGTGGTTTTGGTTATTTGTTTCGGAATATATCTCTATGTCGATGAAGTATTAATCCCATCGCGTTCCAAATCTCCAGCAAAAGTGGTTTCAGGGAAGTCGAGCTCGGCCGCGCTGCAACCGTCTCCTGTGAAATCCTCAACACAAAAAAACAGCTTGCCGAGCTCAATTCCACTTAATTCTTTAGATGCGGCTTATTCGTCCTCCCATCCGGGGTGGCAGAGATATGTAACCGAATCGATGGAGTTTCGAGTATTCCGCAAGGAAAGGACGGTCAAAGCACTGCAAGTCCTCTCACGACAGGAAAAACCGATCACCGTTGATTTTTTTACCGCGTTTATTGTCGAAATAGCGGGGGCAAATTCGTTCAAAGTTCAATCCGTAGAGGAGAAGGACGGATATTGTATCGAGAAAGGTGTGGCAGGCGACACGGTGGATGTAGTAGTTTACCGAAAAAAGCCAGTCAGAGAGATTAAGGCATTCGTTATCGCGTATCTATAGTTGAGAATAAGAGAGACTCCCCCTTCAAATACGGCCGCAATCGAATAAAAAGGAGATTTCCATGAAAACCAAAGTTTACTTTTACCTTCTACTGACAGCAGCGGCAATTCTGGTTCTTATCTGGCCGGAAGGGTCTCGGGCGTCCTCTTTGGATGGTTTTGAAAGACCGGGTGTGGAAGCTCCCCCCCGGGGTGGAGCCTTGGAAGGCAGTGCCGGTTCGTCCCGTCGAGGCGAAGCGGCGCCCGCTGCAGGGCGGGAAATGCCGAGAGAGGGCCGGAGCGGTGAGAGCGGAGGGGTTGCCGGAGTGAGAACCACCGCCGGTTCCGTCGTTCCCCAAAAAACCGGTAAGATATCTGCCGGGGCTACGGCCGACGCAAAAAAGAAGCTGTCCGGTGCCGGTGGCGGCTCTGTCAAGGACATGAAAGGCACCTTGTCCACGCCCGGAAAAATCAAGGATGAAAAAAAGACTTTTGATGCTGGCCCGAAGTCGGATGGATTTGGTTATGCCGGCGGCAAACTGGGTGACAAGAGATTGTCTGGCATGGAAGGCATGAAAGACATGAAGGGCATACCGGGAGGACCGGGCGATCCGGGTGGAAAAGCTCTCGGCAAAGAAGCTTTCGGCGACGACAAGGGTGGCAAGTTCGATCCGTTGGGGCAGTCGGGCGGTGGTTACGATCAAGGGCTAGGCAACAAGGGGGACAAAAAGCTGGGTCAGGATGGCCTGTTCGGCAAGAAAGACGACAAGGGGTCGGGCTATGGAGGCGGCCGGGGTGGCAAGAAGGACACCACGGGCGGTTTCGGAAAAGGGAACCAGGACAAGAAAGATTCCTCCGGGAAAAAGGAAACTTCTTCCGACAAGAAGGATGATTCAGGGAAAAAGGACACCTCGGAAAGCAAGAATGACGATTCCGGAAAGAGCTCCGACAAGGGAGATGACGGCAAGGAGAAAGAAAAGGAGCAGGCATCAGGTGGGGGGATTGGCCCGGATCCCGGAGTCGATAACCAAGGTGGCCAGAATAACGATCCATTGGGATTTAATCCGCAGAACCGCAACCGGGAGCGCGGCAACGCACCTGATACGGGAGCCGTCGGGGTCAATTCCGGCGAAGGCGACCGCGCAGGGGCAGGGAGTTCCAATGTGGACACTGGGGCGAGCATTGGTGCCCGGAGCAATCCCGGCATGAATGACGACCAGTACCAGATGCGTCAAGAAGGGATGAGTCAGATCGAACAACTTGGAACGTACGGGGTCGATCCGGCAGATACCGGTATGCAGAGCGGGATGAGAAACGCGCCGCCCCGGTAGCCAGCCGGCCTCATTTTGTCAGGAAAGGCTTAGAGATTACGTCTCCAAATTCAAACAATGGATGAACTACAATCTCATTACTTCTGATGGTGAATTCAAATTTCACGTGCACCACGTAGTGATTGAATTCAAGAAGATATTTGTAAAAAACCAAAAACTGTTGGGGCACGATATCTAAGGAGAAAATCATGAAAACGAGACACAGCTTGAAACAAAACTATCTGTTACATTTTCTGATCGCTGTTGTGGCATGCCTGTGGCTGCCAGGGATTGCGTTTTCTTCGACTCTGGAAAAAATCCAGAATCCCGGCTCTGCAATAACCCAGCTGCAACCCCAGCAAGCGCTGGAAAAAATGCCGAAACCCAAACCGGCATTAAAAATTCAGACCTTGCGACTGGAAACCGAACCTAACGGCAGCTGGACCTATTTTTATGAGGTAAAAAATACCGGCCTGGTTTCGTTGAACCTGAATGAAGCGAGATTCAAGGCTTTTCAGACCCTGGCGGACACTGGGGAAATCGCGATTCACGAAGTCCATTATGCAACGACGCTGGCCCCGGGGCGGATGTCGACGGGCAGGGAACCGATGAACCGCTGTTTCAGCGCCCGGAAATTCCGTCTTGAAATCTGGTATAAGGGGCAGAAGCTCGACAGCAGGACGCTTCAGGTTCCTGCGCTGAAAGCCGAGATCGTCACCGCCAAAATCGATCAGAAGAAAAAGACCTGGTTCGCCGATATCGAGAACCTCACTGCACATGCATGCAAGGTATCCGCCCAGCCTTTCTCCGGGACGAGTCTGGGCAGCAAAGTCCCGCACTCCCAGGCAGTGGGCACCGAATTCTCACAGGTGGTTCCGGGCAACGGCAAGGCAAAATTCATGGGTACCTTGACGACGTCTCAAGCGACGGGAGCACTTGTGATCAAGGCAAAATACGACAACCCGAACTGCTGTCCTGCCCGGGAGGAGAACTTTCTCGATGCGATGGAAATCGCTGACGACGGATTGGGGATCCCCGATGTTTTCATCCAGGATCTTACTTGGGATCAAGCCACCAAAAGGTGGACAGCGGTTCTCAAGAATCAGAACAATGCGCCGGTCAATGTGGTTGTAACCGGCTACGTTCTTGAAAACGCAATGCCCGGAACGACAATTCATACTCCCGTTGAAATTTCCGCCAACGGAACCATTCAAGTTGTCGGCAATTATTGGACTTTTAACCTGGCAGCGGGCACCCGGCTGAAAGTGAACGTTAGAGTTAAGCTGTCCAACAAGCTCATAGACTCAAAAGTCATTGTCCTGAATTAAGGTGAATGAATCTCTGCAGTTGATGGGGTCTGCAAAGCTGCAAAAAGGTGACATTTCGATTGAAAAGGTCGTGGATGCAGTGAAAAGAGCGGTTGGGGCGGACAGCGTGCTTTGGCGAAAAATCAGTATCCACCTTTGCCACCGGTACGGCGGAATGAAGCTTAAGGAGATCGGTGAGACGTTTGGAGTGGGTGATGCAGCGGTTTCAGTAACGAGCAAATACTCCTGCTACAGGCGGCAAAGGGTTGGAAGACAAAGGAAGCTTTGGAGGCGGCCAAGAAACTGTTGATTGCCGTGAGTTCACTCCTTATGTGGTGACCCATCATGTGGATGCGAAGCTCATGGTGCCTCTATTTTAAAGAAAATATCATTACAGGGTTTTGGCGCATTGTGAGATGATTGCCGAAACACGGCCTGGATGGCGATCTGTTCGGGCCTTGCCACGACGCGGCCCGATGCTCGGGTATTAAAGGGCCGCCATACAGTACGTTACGCGACTTGGAGGGATGAGCGAAAATGTCAGGAAAGTTAGATTGCGATAAACAAGGTACGATGTCAGGTGCCTGCTTGCCCGAGCAAGAGGGTGACAGTTCTTCGTCCCATTGCGGCCAGTGCTCTGCGGGATCCCGGAAAGCGACGGCTGAGGCAGGGTCTTCCAATACACACAGTTGTAAAGCCCATATGCCCCCGGCACGGTCGTTAGCGGAATCGCTGATCCCTTTCATGTTTCTTCTGGCGATTCTGGGATTTGGAATTTTCTTTCTGGGTACGCCGCGGAAGGCGCCGGCACCGGCACCGGAGACAATCAGGCTGATACCAACATCTTCCGGGATGCAGGGCGAAACCACGCAGACTTCGGAGCAGGGAAAATAAAAGAAGTAGCTTCTGGTTTATCGCGAAACTTGAGGAAAGCCTTTCGAGGACACTGATTTTGCAAAAACTCGGCCCATGGGAACAATGACAGGCAAAGGTCGATAGTTGTTGAGTCAAAGTCATACAACGGGTGTTTCAATTCAATGGCAATTGCTTCACTCTGGTAAAGTAGTGTCAAAGAGCACTATACTTCCTGCATGTCTCCGAGCGAAGAGATACTTTTTGCTGCCGGGAACCATCACGATTCTTTGATCTCTATCCTGAACTGTGCGCCGCCGTTCGTATTTTCGGCACGCAGTGTCCCACCCATATTTTTTTCTATGATTTTTTTTGACATATACAGACCGATTCCGGTGCCACCGATTGATTCATTGGTCGTAAAATAAAAATCGAATATTTTGTCAATAATTGCCTCGGGAATGCCCCCGGCATTGTCCGTTACCGTGACAACCGACTTACTCACTTCCGCAAAAGCCCGGATCATCACTCTTGGTTTTTCCGTTCCTCTTTTTCTGAAAACATCCCTCGCGTTGGCCAGAATGTTGAGAAGCACTTGAGCATATTCCTTTGGATAGCCGAACGCCGTCAATCCGGGATCCACATCCAGTTCAACCGCTATGGAGTGAAAGCTGAGGGCCGGCGCAATGAAAGCGATGGCCTGGTCAATGGAGTCTTTTATGTTGAAAACCTTTTTTTCTTTATCCGGCCGGTAAAATCCCCTGAAGACATCCATGGTTTGTGTCATATGATCCAGTAAGGCCATTGTGATGCAGACGGTTTCCTTGGTGAGTTCAGGTGTCAGTTGACCAGCTGAAGCGGTGTCTCCCAGATCCTGGATGACAAGTGAAAGGGAAGTAAGCGGTTGTTTCCACTGGTGGGCGATATGATCCAGCATCTCCCCCAAAGCCGCCTGGCGGTTCTGCTGAATGAGCATGATGTCCTTCTCACGATTTTTCGCGACCTCTTCCTCGACCCTGTTCTCAAGGGTGTCATTCAGTTTCTCAAGCAGTTGCTTCTGTCGCTGAAGCTCTTCCTCGGCCCGCTTACGCTCGGTGACATCGATGATGATCCCTTCGAAGTTTTTGACGCCTCCCGCGGCGTCTCTTTCGATATTGCTCAGTTCGTTTACCCAGCGGATTTCTCCACCTTTGGTTTTGATCCGGTATTCCAGTCGAAACTGGTCGGTTCCGTCGTTGCAAAAATCGTGGACCTCCCGGGTTACCCGTTTCAGATCATCAGGGTGTAGTATCGAAGAATAAACGGTAGATCCGGAAAGAAACTCATCAGGGTTATACCCGAATTGGATGATATTTCTGGAAACCAGTTCAACGGGCCACTCATCGTCACCCTTCCAGCGGAAAAGCACTACGGGACTGTTTTCCACCACCAGATTGGCTTTACTCAGTGTTTCCGTTAACTGGTCACGCTCGGCCAATGAATGCGCCAGCTTGATATTGGCGTAGCTCAGCTTCGAGAATATGTCGGTGAGCCTCAGGAAAACGGCCTTCCCCATATTCACAAGCTCTTCGCTATGGCGGGGCATTGCTTCCAGGGCTTCGATGTATTCCTCTTCGGGGAAGCCATACCTTCTTGCCTGAGATCGGAAAAAGTCGTAATCAATCTGCTCGTTGGCAAAGAAGAACTGTCCCATGAAGAGATTACCCATATGTCTTTCCCCGATAATGATTGGGGTGACGATGTGCCACAGGTTATTTTCGCATCGGTACGTCTTGAACTCTCCCTGCGGCACGCCAACAGTGAGATCCGTGTCGCTTTTGAGACAATTCTTCAGGGTTTCCGGGTGCTTGCGGTGGAATTTCAGGCAGATATCCTGCCATCCCACATCGGCCAGCAGCCGTCCCTTGAGGTCGATTATGCTCATTTTGATGCCGGTGATGCGGTAGAGGTCGTCCATCAGTGCCTGGATTTCTGGCGCATCCAGAATGTCGGCAAGGTCCAGTTCGCCGATATCACCTTCCGGGTCAAGAATGCTCTCCAGTTTCCGCCGTACGCACGATTCGCTCTCCCGCAATGCCTGCTCCGCCCGTTTGCGCACGGTGATGTCTTTGGCAAAGCTGAAGCCAGTTGACATGCCTTGGAATTCCAGGGTATTGGCCGTGATCTCGACCGGGAATGTCGTTCCATCTTTGCGCCGGTGGACTGTTTCAAATGTTATGGAGCCGGAGGGTTCCTCCATGCTTCTGATTTCAATGAATTTCTTCCAGGTAAGGGAAGTATCGATATCGAGGACGTTCATTGTGCACAATTCATCGGAGGAGTAGCCGAGGCTCCTGCATGCGGAATCGTTGACGTGCAGGATCTTTCCATCATCCAGCGAGATCTGGAAAATGCCGATTGCCGCCTTACCGATACAGAAATGGGACAAGAGCAAGTCTTCTTCCATCCTCTTACGCTCGGTAATGTCTGTCGCTAGGCAGCAATTATATTCCTTGCCGTCGAAAGTGAGCAGATTGGAACGGATTTCCACCGGATAGACACGGCCATCCTTTGCACGATGACAGGTTTCGAAGGTATCCGTTCCATTCTCGCGCAAAACGTGCCAATAGTGGACAACCCTCTCTGGAGGACAGGTCGGGTCGATATCCTGTACCGACATCGTTACCAGCTCATCGCGTGTGTAACCCAGTGCCTGGCAGGCCGCATCATTAACGTAAAAGAAATGTCCATCATGTGTCATCCAGAAGGCCTGATCCACTGACCGGTCAACGGTGAACTGGGTGAAGCGCAGGGCCTGCACTGTTTCGGCCAACTCCCTGGTCCGCTCCACGACCCTCACTTCGAGCCCATCGCGGGCACGTGCAAGCTCTTCATCCGTGCGTCTGCGTTCGGCCAGCTCGTTCTCAAGTTCCCCGGTCCTCAGTCTGACCTGCCGCGTAAGAGACCTATTCCAGGCAATGATGACCGCGACAATCAGTAGTATCATCGCGAAAGCTGCCAGGAGGCCAGTCTGGAATTCCTTGCTGATGAAAAGCGACCGCGGTTCCATGGGTATCCACTTTTTGTACATGGCTTTTTTCTGGTCGGCACTGATTGCGGCAAGCCCTTTTTCCAAGATTCTGTTCAGCTCCGGCCAGTCTTTCCGCGTACAGAATCCCATTCTGTAAAAATATCCGGATTCGCCGGCTATCCGAAGATTTGTAATTCCCTCCTTTTCGATGTAATAGGACGCCGTCGCAAGGTTTTCAACGAAAGCGTCACTCTGACCGAAGGCGACTTTACGCAATCCGGTTTGAACATCAGGTGTCAGGTCAAGGTGCAATTTCGGATAGTTGTAAGCAATGAAATTGTGCGCGGCATAGTTGGACACCGCCGAAATTTTCATTCCGGTCAGTTTTTCCAGCGTGAGAGGACCTTTGACTTTCTCGCGGGCAATGATCACGACGGGAAATTCGAGGAAAGGCCTGGTGAACAGCAGATATTCTACACGTTGCGGGGTTTTCGTTGCCACATATGCGTCGATCTTTCTGCTTTTGGCCTTACTGATGATTTCATCCCAGTTACGCAGGCGGACGATTTCAAGGTGGATTCCGAGCTTTTTTTCGATTAGCGCAACGTAGTCGGCTGTTATGCCTTGGTACGCGCCATTTCTGTCGTAATACTCGACCGGGGGAAAGTCCGGATCGGGCGCCAGGCGGATGACCGGATGAGCTTTTAGCCAGGCTCTTTCAACTGCGGTGAGTGGGTCTGCCTTTTTTCCCTCAAGATTCAGGTTCCACGCCATTACAGCCAGAACGACAAACAAAAAAAGCGCTCCTGTCAGCCAAAGCCAACGGGAACGCTTCTTTTTTTCAGGGATGATTACATGTATCATTCACCTGCCCCCAATTTTCAAAACTTTAAGTACTAATTAGTCTGGTTTCCTACGGTATTCTCATGTAATAGTGTAAATAGTTTGAGTTGGAAAATTACCATTCTTATATACCTTTTTCAATAATTTTTCACTGAGCTGGGGATTGCATGAAAATTGTAACTGAGAAGGATCTGCTGAAGTTTAGACCAGACCTGTCAGGTCTCTGTACTTGATCTAGGTATCCGGCCTTCAGCTTAATCCTGACCTTCAAATTCTTCTTCAAATCCTCCATCGTTTCCCGTATATTACAGGGGTTTAAGGCATTTTGGGTTCCTCGGGAAAATGTTGTGGAGTCCTTTCAGGTAAACTGTTTCATCTCATCAAGCATCGGGAGTCGCAACATCATGAATCTTTTTCATCTGCGAATGATACATCTCGCCTTTCTGCTGCTGATTATTTCTCTGGTTGTTTACGGTGCCGACTACCTGATGTTCGGCGGGGCCGGGGAGATCGCTTCCAGCTTCATGGGGAACCTGGCCTTTCTGCCGATCTATGTACTCTTCGTTACCTTGATGATCGAAAAAATCCTGAAGGAGCGGGAACGATTGACGCTGCTCCGGAAACTTAATATGGTGATCGGCGTTTTTTTCAGTGAAGTTGGAACCGACCTACTGCGTAATTTTTACGATTTCCTGAAGAACCAGGGTGACAGTATCGCGCGTCTCCGGGTCGACGGATCGTGGTCACGAAGTGATTTTCGTGAGGCCTTGGAATTCTTCAAGAAAACTGAGATCAGCGTGGATTGCAGCAAGGGAGATCTGCCGGCAATCAAAGCTTTTCTGCTGGGAAAACGTGGCTTCCTGTTGGGTCTTCTGGAAAACCAGAACCTCTTGGAGCACGACGAGTTTACCGACCTCCTCTGGGCTGTTTTTCATCTCACGGAGGAGCTTGATGCACGGCAACGGCTTGAAGGACTTCCACAATCCGACCTGGATCACCTTGCTGGAGACATGCGGCGGGTGTTTGTCTCTCTTACTCGTGAGTGGCTCTGCTACATGGAGCACTTGATGAATGATTATCCGTATCTCTATTCTTTGGCGGTACGAACGAATCCGATGAATTCCGCAGCTCGGGTGGAAGTGCTGTGAAAAGCACTGGGGAGATTTTCTGTTTAACGACAAAAGGAATGGCCAACGCGGCCACCCCTTTTGTCGTTGTTGCGGGTTTCAAAGGTTTACTGTACTGCTTGTCCTAGCCGCCCCACGGCATTCTCGAGTACTCTTCGAACGCCGTGTCATAATACTGTTTGAAAAGCCGCTCATGTTCGCGCTCCCAATCAGCCAGCATCTTCAACGCCTTTTTGCCGTCACCTTCAGCTTTTTCAGCTGCTTTCTCATAAAACTCAGAGAAGTCGCGTTCAATCAGGAATGCCATGCGCAGAACCGGCAGGTCGGGGACCATTGATTCGAGAGTGGTACTGTCGATGGATTCGGTAACCGCACGATGCGAAAAAAAACCTTCCTTTTGCATCTCTTCTGCCATGGAGAGGTCAGCCGGCGCACCCTTCTTAAGCAGGTCAATCTGCCTCTGGATGAATTCGATGTGTTTTTGCTCTTCGGCAGCGAGGTTTTTGAAGGCGCCGATTGCCGCGGCATGGTTCAAACGTTCCGCGTTCTGCTCAAAGAAACGTTTGCCCTCTAACTCCCGCTGCATGGCATACTGATAGATTTTTAAAATATCCATTGTTATCCTCCTTTATAAATGCAAATGCTTGCATGTAACAATATACTGTTTGAGCCGAGTGTCAAATATTAATTAAATCCCTGCGCTGCTTTGCAAAAGGATCCAGCCTTTTCTTCAGCGCCTTCCTTTTTTACCCTCAGGATTGTAAGCGGTCAGTACTTCACAGAAGGCTCGGCGCGATGGTGGTAACTGGCTGTTTATAATGGTTTCATTGATCCGGAAGTGGCGACTGGCGGGTCAGGGGGAGAGCCCGGACCTTATGGCGTGGGTGGCTCTGGTGTGAGGCCTCACGGGGAGCCGTTTCAGCGTTTTTTATCAGGACCGGGGGTAGACAAACATTATGAAAAGCTGGTAGCATGCCCAAGCTGTTGTCCACTACTTTCCTGGAAATCCGTTCTTTTTCGGAACGTGGCTTCAGCTGAGAGCTCTGCCGAGAGCCAAAAAAATCGACCGAGGAGAAAGTGATGACCAAGCCCCCGTGCCGAACTATTGGCGACTTTTTACAACGATTTCTGCCGGCTGTTATGATCCTGTGTATTGTCGCTGCTTCATTATTGACGAACAAACTTCTCAGTGGAAATTCCCCTGCTACGCATATCGCACAGGATGTTTCTGAAAAGAGTGCTGCCGAACCCCGTGACCGGATCAAAACAAGTACCGGCATCATCCGGTCCGGAGAAACAATTTCTTCCCTGCTGGGGGAGGATTTCAGTGCGAGGGAGATCCACGAACTGGAGATCGAAGCGCTGGGTGTTTTTCCTCTTGCCAAAATCTGCGCCGGGAGGCCCTACCGACTGACACGCCAGGATGGCAACTTCAAGCGTTTCAGTTGCGATATCGACGATTCCGAGAAGCTGGTCGTGGTCCGTAACGGCGACGGGTTTGCTGTTTCCCGCGAAAAGATTCCCTATACGGTTGAACTTGTTTCAGTACGGGGGACGATCGAATCGAGTCTTTTTGAAGCGGTGCTGAAAATCGGCGAAAGCGAGCGACTGGCCATGCAGCTTGCCGATATATTTGCCTGGGATATCGATTTTTTTCAGGATATCCAGCAAGGCGACTCCTTTGAAGTGGTGCTTGAAAAGCGTTTTCGCGATGGGAAACCCGCGGGAGATGGCCGCCTGCTGGCAGCACGCTTCACCAACCAGGATCAGGTGAGTCAGGCTTTTTATTTCCAGGACGGCAAGCGAGGTGCGGACTATTACGACGAGAAAGGCCACAGTCTGCACAAGGCTTTCCTGAAGGCACCGCTGTCCTTCAGCCGGATTTCTTCCGGCTTTACCATGCGACGGCGCCATCCCATTACTCACCGGGTCAAAGCGCATCCGGCCATCGACTATGCCGCGCCAAAAGGTACGCCGATCCACACGGTTGGCGATGGCGCGATCATTTTTGCTTCCCGCAAGCGTTTCAACGGGAACTGTGTCAAGGTTCGACATCCGAACGGCTGGGTGACCATGTACAATCACCTGAGCAAATTTGGCAAGAACATCCGACCGGGGAAAAAGGTGGCGCAGGGGCAGGTGATCGGTTATGTGGGTAGCACTGGGCTATCGACCGGGCCGCACCTGGATTTTCGGATGTTTAAAAACGGGGCTTCTGTCAACCCGTTGAAGGTCAAGTCACCACCGGCCCGGCCTGTTTCTTCTGCAAATTTAGCCGCCTTCAGGATGGTAGTTGCCGACCGGATTGCACTTATGGAAACTTCTCCTGAGCAGAACACCGCCCGGGTAGTGTTGCCTGAGCAAACCTTGCGAGGCGTCAACTGACGGCGTCTGCTTAGATAAGAACGACAAAAGGGGTGGCCAGACGGCCACCCCTTTTGTCATTAGTGCGGATATCGATGTCTTGTCTTCGCGGTTATTCTTTGTCCACGATGGTTTCTCCTGCAGCAACCATCAGCTCGCTGATAAGCTTGGTGAAGCGGAGCGGGTCCTTGATCGGTGACCCTTCCGTGAGCAGGGCCTGGTCGAAGAGAAGTTCGCAATAATCGTCAAGTTTTCTGTTTTCCTTGTCTTTATCAAACAGTTTCTGCATGATTTTGGTGATGGCGTGGTCCGGGTTCAGTTCCAGAATGCGTTTTGATTCCGGGATCTCCTGGTTCATTGACTTTAGGATCCGTTCCATATTGGCATTCATGCCGTATTCATCTGCCACGAGGCAACAGGCGCTGTCGGTGAGCCGACCGGAGAGACGCACTTCCTGGACGCGGTCGTCGAGCTTGCCTTTGATAAAGGCCAGCAGGTCGCCATATTGCTTTTCCGCTTCCTTCTTCTTTTCACCCTCTGCCTTCTCTTCTTCTTCGCTGCCGAGCTCCAGTTTCCCGGACAGTACCGACTTCAGTTTCTTCCCATCATATTCCGTCAGGGCTTGCACCAGCCACTCGTCGATCGGGTCGGTGAGGAAGAGGACTTCGTAGTCTTTCTTCCGGCAGATTTCCAGGTGGGGTGAGTTCTCCACCGTGGTGCGGCTGGTGCCGGTGATGTAGTAGATTTCCCTCTGCCCCTCGGGCATTCTTTCCACGTACTCTTTCAACGAGACAGGGGCGCCCGCGTCTGTTTTTGTGCTTTCGAAGAGCACCAGTTCCTGGAGCTTTTCCCGATTGGCATGGTCGAAGTGGACCCCCTCTTTCAGAACCGGGCCGAATTCCTTATAGAACTTCAGGTAATCTTCCGGGGTTTTCTCTTTCATTTCTGCCAGGGTGGAGATGATCTTGGTCACCAGGTTCTTCTGGATCTTGCGGATCTGCTGGTCTTCCTGAAGGATTTCACGGGAGACGTTCAGCGGCAGATCACTGGAATCGACCACCCCTTTGATGAAACGAAGGTAGTCAGGAAGCAGGTTTTCGCACTTGTCGGTAATGAAGACTCTTTTGACAAAGAGCTGCACACCTTTGCGGTTTTCCGGCGTAAAGAGGTCGAAGGGGCGGTGTTCGGGGATGTAGAGCAGGGCCTTGAACTCACTCGTTCCCTCGGCGGAATAATGGATTGTCCGGAAGGGGTTACTGTAATCGTGGGAGATGTGCTTGTAGAATTCGTTATAATCATCTTCCGAGATTTCGCTCTTGGCGCGGGTCCAGATCGCCTTCATGGAGTTGAGGGTTTCTTCCTCTGTTTTCTTTATTCTATCAGCACCTTCGATCGGCTTGCCGTCAACTCCCTGCGGCAGTTCTTCCCGGGTGATGTCCATGGTAACGGGGTACTGTACGTAATCGGAATATTTCTTGATGATGCCGCGGATTCTCCATTCATCAAGAAATTCTTTCATTTCTTCTTTCAGGTGCAGGACGATGTCGGTGCCACGGGTTTCCTTCCCGCATTCCTCAATGGTATAGGTGCCGTCACCGATTGACTCCCAGCGAATGGCGGTATCTTTTGCGCCGGCGCGACGAGTTACCAGGGTGACCCGGTCCGCGGCCATGAATGAGGAATAGAAGCCGACGCCGAATTGTCCGATCAGTTCCGGGTGCTCCTGGACATTCTGCTCTTTCAAGGCCTGGAGGAAGGCCTTGGTGCCGGACTGGGCGATGGTGCCGATATTGGTCTCCACCTCATCGGAGGTCATGCCGATGCCGTTGTCGCGGATGGTGAGAGTGCCGGCTTCCTTGTCGGCGATCAGTTTGATCTTCCAATCAGCATTGTCTTCCAGAAGGGTTTTGTCGGTCTGGGACTCGAAGCGTGCCTTGTCAATCGCATCAGATGCGTTCGAAATCAACTCACGCAGGAAAATTTCCTTGTTGGAATACAGTGAGTGGATTACCAGGTCGAGCAGTTGTTGAACCTCGGTCCGGAAATGTTTCGTGGTCTTGGTCATGGGTGGTGATTCTCCTCTTTTTTCATTCTTTCGTGGATCCATGATCCCCGAGTGATTGGTTTTGCCCGGGGATCATGGATCCACGGATTCAGATCTCTGTAATATGGTGCAAACCTTGAGTTGTCAAAACTAATCATTTGATTCAATTTTTGCAAGGGCTATGATCAGTTTTTTTTCTTCCTGCGGATGGAATCCGGCAGAGGTACGATAGCGGCGGCAACTGTCTTGTTTCGGTCCCCGTGTCCGCTCCCGATTTCTTGACACCCGGAGAGGCCTGTGTTAGTGTAAATCCCTTGCAAAAAGGCCAGTTATGCTTCTTTTGGCCTAGACAGATTTACAGAAATCCCTGCTTCTCTACACAGTTCGGCAGAGGATGAGCCGCTGCGGTATTCCCGCCCTCTTTTCGGAGAAACCAATGTATTTTCCCGATTTTGAAACTTTCCGTTCCCTTGCAAGCCAAGGTAACCTGATACCCGTATATCGTGAAATACTGGCTGACATGGATACTCCGGTCAGCGCCTTCAAGAAAATCGATGACGGTCGCTTTTCCTTCCTCCTCGAGAGTATCGAGGGGGGCGAGAAGTGGGCACGCTACAGCTTTCTCGGTTCCAGTCCCGAGGTAATCATCCGCTCCAAAGGGAATGTCGTCGAGACACTGCTGGCAGACGGTACCTGCCTGCGTGAGGAAACCGCTGATCCGCTTGGTTTCGTCCGGGACTATCTGGCGCGCTATACGCCGGTCGAGGTTGACGGTCTGCCGCGCTTCTTCGGCGGTGCGGTGGGCTACATCGGCTACGACATGGTCCGCTACTTCGAGCGGGTTTCGCTGGACAAGCCGACCGAGCTGGATGCCTATGACAGCTACCTCGTTATCACCGACACCATCCTGATCTTCGATACGGTTCGCCAGAAGATCAAGGTCGTCTCCAATGCCCATCTGGAAGAGGGGAAATCTCCGGAAGCCGCCTACCAGGAGGCCCAGGCCAAGATCGACGCCATCATCCGGAAAATGAAAACCCCGGTACAGCCCTCCACGTCCGCAACAGCTTCGCAGCGGGTTGCCTTCCTCTCCAACGTCAGTCGCGAAGTCTTTGAGGAGTCGGTGGTTAAGGCCAAGGAATACGTGAAGGCCGGGGACGTGATTCAGGTGGTGCTTTCCCAACGATTTTCCGCCGACCTGACCGTTGACCCTCTCGATATCTATCGGATTCTGCGAACCTTGAACCCCTCGCCGTATATGTTTTTCCTCCGGTTGGACGACACCCTGGTCGTGGGGGCCTCACCCGAGGTCATGGTCCGCAAGGAAGGCGAACGGGTGGAACTCCGGCCCATTGCCGGCACTCGTCCGCGCGGTGCGAGCCGGGAAGCGGATGAGATGCTTGCCGGTGAATTGCTGGAAGATCCGAAGGAGCGGGCCGAGCATGTAATGCTCGTGGATCTGGGCCGCAACGATCTGGGTCGTGTCTGTAAAACCGGGACCGTTTGGGTTACCGAGCTGATGGTGGTGGAACGCTATTCCCATGTCATGCACATCGTTTCCAACGTACAGGGTGAGCTGGCAGCGGGGAAAGACGCCTTCGACGTGCTGCGGGCAACCTTCCCGGCCGGTACCCTGTCAGGCGCGCCAAAGGTCCGTGCCATGGAGATCATCGAGGAGCTGGAGCCGGTCCGACGCGAGATTTACGGCGGTGCCGTGGGCTATTTCTCCTTTTCCGGCAACATGGATATGGCCATTGCCATTCGCACCCTTGTCGTGAAGGACGGCAGGATTCACCTGCAGGCCGGGGCCGGCATCGTTGCAGATTCCGATCCGGCGACAGAATACCAGGAAACGGTCAACAAGGCGCGGGCAGTGGTGAAGGCCATCGAGATGGTGGAAGAAGGTCTGGAATAACATAAATAACCCTGAAAGACGTTGTAGGGGAGAAGCAAGGTTCATCTGCTTCGCCCTTGTCAGACAGTATCGGGCGAAGCAGGTGAAGCGTTTGCTTTGCCCCTACATCCGGGTATGATTCGACAAGGGTACATGTACCTGCGATATGTGTTACGAGGCATCCTATGCTGTTGATGATTGATAATTACGATTCCTTTACCTATAACCTGGTCCAGTATTTCGGCCAACTGGGCGAGGATGTGGTGGTTCACCGCAATGACCGGATCACCCTGGAAGAGATAGAGCGACTCTCGCCGGAGCGGATTGTGATTTCGCCCGGCCCCTGCTCACCCAACGAGGCGGGGATCTCTGTCCCGGCAATCCGGCACTTTGCCGGGAAGATTCCGCTTCTCGGGGTTTGTCTCGGTCATCAGGCAATCGGAGCTGCCTTTGGCGGGAATGTCATCCGGAGCAGTTTACTGATGCATGGTAAGACCTCTCCCATCTTCCACGACGGCAAGGGGCTTTTCAAGGGGCTGCCGAATCCCTTTGACGCAACCCGCTACCATTCGCTGATTGTGGAGAGATCATCTCTTCCCGAGTGCCTGGAGGTAACTGCCTGGGTCGAGAATCAGGAAATAATGGGGCTTGCCCATCGGGATCTGCCTGTCTGGGGCATTCAGTTTCACCCTGAATCGATCCTGACCGTGGGCGGAATGGATCTGCTGCGGAATTTTCTGGAGATGACGAAATAACATGTGCAGAGGCAGGCCCCTGTGCCTGCCCATTACAGCGGGCACCCACAGGGGGGTGCCCCTACAAGGTCAAATAATGATCAAAAAAGCCATCGCAAAAGTTGTCGAACGGGAGAACCTGACCGAGTCCGAAATGATCGGAGTGATGGACCAGATCATGTCCGGTGAGGCGACACCGGCCCAGACTGCCGCATTCATTACCGCTCTGCGCATGAAGGGCGAGACGGTGGAAGAAATCACCGGTGCGGCACGGGTCATGCGCGACCGTGCAATCCATATCAGGGTCGGGAAGAACGTCCTTGATCTGGACCGGGACGAGATCAACCTGGATCAGGAAACCATCCTCGATACCTGTGGAACCGGTGGCAGCGGAACCAATACCTTCAACGTTTCAACCACGGTGGCTTTTGTCGTTTCTGCCTGCGGTGTCAAGGTTGCCAAGCATGGAAATCGCTCGGTTTCCTCGTCCTGCGGCAGTGCCGATGTCCTGGAGGCCCTCGGTGTAAACCTGGACGTGACCCCGGAAACCGTGGAGCGATGTATCGCGGAGATCGGCATCGGCTTCCTCTTCGCGCCGGCCCTGCACGGGGCGATGAAGCATGCCATCGGACCGCGTCGCGAGATCGGCATCCGGACCATCTTCAATATTCTCGGTCCCCTGACAAATCCGGCCGGAGCCCAGTGCCAGGTTCTCGGAGTCTACCGGGAGGACTTGACCGAAAAGCTTGCCCAGGTACTGAAAAAACTCGGCTGCCGGCGGGGTTTTGTGGTGCATGGCCTCGACGGCATGGATGAAGTAACCCTGACCGGAGAGACAAGGATTGCCGAAGTTACCCCCGAAGAGGTCACCTCCCGCCTTTTCAGCCCGGAAGAGCTGGGACTTGGTCGCTGCACCCTGAAGGAACTGCGAGGCGGCGACGCCCAGGAAAATGCCGCCATTGTCAGGGAGGTGCTGTCGGGCACCGCAGGGCCGAAGCGTGATATTGTACTCCTGAATGCGGCATTTTCTCTGCTGGCTGCCGGGAAAGTGCCCGGGCTTGTCGAAGGTCTTGCCCTGGCAGCGGAAACCATCGATTCGGGCCGAGCCTTGGCTCAACTGGAGAAGTTGGCTGCTTTAACGAATAACTAGTACAATGTAACACCTGAATTCAACCCCCCTCAATCCCCCCTTGTCAGGGGGGAAGCCTTTATGTCTCCCCTGACAAGGGGAGGTTTTGAGGGGTTACATGCGAAAAAACAAGAGTTACATGGTTCGAGAACTCAAGGCCGGCTACCGTGTCAGCAGCGGAGAGGTCGTGCCCCTTTAACTGATTGGAATAGAAACCAAAGATGACTGATACTCCGGATGTTCTGAAAAAGATAATCGATTATAAACAGGCCGAGCTTGCCGCGGCAAAGTCCCGGGTCGGGCTTGCCGAGCTACAGGCGCGGATTGCCGATTGTCCGCCGGTACGGGGCTTTCTGAAGGCACTTCGTACAACAGACGCTGCCGGGCAGACTGCCGTAATAGCCGAGGTGAAAAAGGGCTCGCCCAGCAAGGGCCTCATCCGTGCTGACTTTGATCCGCTTGACATTGCCCGAACCTATCAGGCAAACGGTGCTTCCTGTCTTTCCGTGTTGACAGACGAGCATTTTTTCCTCGGTCATCTCGACTACCTGGCCGCGATCCGTAACGAGGTGGGTATTCCGCTGCTGCGGAAGGATTTCCTCTTTGATGCTTATCAGATCTACGAGGCCCGGGTTGCGGGGGCGGACGCCGTGCTGCTGATTGCCGCCATGCTTGACCTCAATCGCTTGCGGGGTTTTCTTGCACTGGCCGGCGAGCTGGCGCTGGATGTCCTGCTGGAAGTCCATGACGAGCGGGAACTGGAGATGGCCATGGAGACCGATTGCCCTCTGGTGGGAATCAACAACCGTAATCTTCATACCTTCGTGACCGATCTCGGGACCACGGAGCGGCTCTGCGCTAAGATGCCGCCAGACCGGTTTGCTGTTGCCGAGAGCGGCATCACTTGCCGGGAAGACGTGATTCGTCTTCGAAGTGCCGGTGCCCAAGCCTTTCTCGTGGGTGAGTCGCTCATGCGCGAAAAGGATTTTGGCAGAAAGCTTCGGGAACTCAGGGGAGAAGCCTGACGAGGTGTTTGACCGGATGGACAGGCTTTCGCACCGAAACGCTCCAGCGTGCAGGCAGGATCTCCAGGATACAGCAGCAAAGAGTAGTGAGGATCTTGAGCGTCTGCTCAAGGTGTCTTTGTAATTCCTGAACATTTTTCAGGGGACTTCCATCGCATGCCGTGTTTTGCTCGGTGAGCGGTATGCACAGCTAGGTGTTCTAACTATGGTTAAAGTCAAAATCTGCGGTATTACGAACGAGGAGGACGCTCTCCAGGCGGTGGATGCCGGAGCTGACGCCCTTGGGTTCGTTTTCTATGACCTGTCGCCACGCTGCATCTTTTATGAGGCCGCGGAACAGATAATCAAGAAACTGCCTCCCTTTGTGATAACGGTGGGGGTTTTCGTGAATAATCCCATCCAATCCATCAACCTTGCGGTGGAGCGCTGCGGCATCCAGGTGGTGCAGCTCCATGGAGATGAGACGCCGACTTTCTGTGCCGGACTGCCGCACAAGATCGTCAAGGCGTTCCGGATCCGCGATGTCACGAGTCTCGATAATATCAAAAATTACCTGGTGTCCGGTTTTCTCCTTGATGCGTATGTGCCGGGCTCATACGGTGGCACCGGACTTACTTTTAACTGGGAGAGCGCCAGGATTGCGAAGCAGTACGGTCCCATTATCCTGGCCGGCGGCCTGCACGTGGGCAATGTTCGCGAGGCGGTGGCAACGGTACAGCCTTACGCTATCGATGTTTCCAGCGGGGTTGAGGCATCGCCGGGCAAGAAAGACCATGCCAAGGTCAAAGAATTTATCAAGCGGGCAAAGGGATTGTAGGATTCCGTTGCGAGAATAAGTGGAGGAGTTATGAAGATACCGGATACTGCAGGCCATTTCGGCCAGTTTGGTGGAAAATTTGTCCCGGAAACCCTGATGCCGGTCCTGCTGGAGTTGGAAAAGGCTTATCAGGAGTATAAAAACGATAGGGAATTCAAAGAGGAATTTGCCTATTACCTGCGGGACTACGTGGGCAGGCCGAATCCCCTCTATTTTGCCGAAAAGCTGACGAAAAGGCTCGGAGGTGCCAAGATCTATCTGAAGCGGGAGGACCTGAACCATACCGGCGCCCACAAGATCAACAATACCATCGGCCAAGGGCTTCTGGCCAAACGGATGGGTAAAAAAAGGGTTATAGCCGAAACCGGGGCCGGCCAGCATGGCGTAGCAACGGCCACGGTGGCTGCCCTGATGGGGATGGAGTGCGAGGTCTTCATGGGAGAGGAGGATATCCACCGCCAATCAATGAATGTCTTCCGCATGAAACTTCTCGGCGCTACGGTCACGCCGGTACTTGCCGGTACCGCAACCCTCAAGGATGCCATGAACGAAGCGCTGCGCAACTGGGTCACCCATGTGAAGTCGACCTTCTACGTGATCGGTACGACTGCAGGTCCCCATCCCTATCCGATGATGGTACGCGATTTCCAGGCCGTTATCGGCCATGAGACGAAACTGCAGCACGAGAAGGCTGAGGGTAGGCTTCCGGACTATCTGGTTGCGTCGGTTGGCGGCGGCAGCAACGCCATGGGGCTCTTCTACACCTTCCTCAAAGAGGCTGATGTGCGGATGATCGGGGTCGAGGCGGCCGGGTACGGGATTTCATCCGGTAAGCACGCTGCACCACTGTGCGCCGGGAAGGTCGGGGTGCTCCATGGCAACAAGACCTATCTCCTCCAGGATGAGGCCGGCCAGATCGCCAATGCCCATTCCATCTCTGCCGGGCTCGATTACCCGGGTGTCGGGCCGGAGCATGCCTGGCTGAAGGATACGGGACGTGCGGACTATGTCTCCATAACCGATGAAGAGGCCATGGAGGGCTTCCGGATCCTGACCGAGGAAGAGGGGATTCTTCCTGCGCTGGAATCTTCGCACGCAATTGCCCATGTCCTGAAGCTGGCACCGACCTTGCCGCAAGACAAGACTATCGTGGTCTGCCTTTCCGGGCGGGGTGACAAGGATATTCATACCGTTGCTGACTATATGAAGGTTACGTTGTAGGGTTACTTTGTTGCGGGCGATGTTTTTCTCGAGAGGATTTTGCCGGCAACATCTTCGACGGTGGCGAGCAGGTCCTTGAGCAGAATAGGTTTGATGATGTTCCGAGTGATTCCCAGCTTCCTGGTTTCCTCGATAAAATCGGAATCTTCGTTGGCGGTGGTAAAGATTATCGGGACCTGAGCGTCCAGGGCACGGACTGACCGTGACATCTTGAGACCATCCATGACCGGCATTCTGGTGTCTGTAATTATGATATCGGGCCGATACTGTTCGAAGATAGCCAACCCCTCTCTGCCGTCCTGGGCCAGATAAATTTTTGCATAGCGAGCCGCAAGGATTTTGTGGATCGTCATCCTAGTGATCAACTCGTCCTCGACATACAAGATGGAAAGATCCAGCTTGTCGTTGTGTATGTAGTTCACGTCCTGTCTCCAAACTCATTGTTACGGTAATGACACTTTTCTTCGCAAAATGCCTGGTACCAGAGAAATTCCGCTGTAAATAGTTATTCCTTCAGCAAATATCGAGCCTCTGCCGGCTGCCAAGCCCGGTGAGCCCTGCCTTACGTAAACTAAACATAAAAAATCCCTCTCTGTCAAGGGGGGAAACAGAAGGTTAAAATTGGGCTACAAGGTTTTCCTGAAGCGGCTTACGGCAAAGCCGAGGATGACGATGCCGAGAAGGAAGAGGGCGAGAAGCTGCTGCCAGAGAATACTCAATCCGACCCCCTTGAGAAAGATGCCGCGAATGATGACCAGATAGTAGCGGAGCGGATTGAGAAAGGTGAGCCACTGCACGGTCTCCGGCATATTTTCGATCGGGAAGGCGAACCCGGAGAGGAGCATGGCCGGAAAGATGAAGAAGAAGGCGCTCATCATGGCCTGCTGCTGGGTCCTGCTGACCGTGGATATCAGGAGGCCGAAGCCGAGGCTGCTCATGAGAAACAGGGCGGTCGCACCGAACAGCAGGGGAATGCTGCCCCGGATCGGAACGTCAAACCAGAAAGCTGCCACCAGGGTGATCAGGGCCACGTCGATAAAGCCGATCAGGATAAAGGGCACGGTTTTGCCGAGGATGAACTCGCTGCGGCGGATTGGGGTAACGATGATTTGTTCCATGGTTCCGATCTCCTTTTCGCGAACCACGGCCATGCTGGAGAGGAGCATGGTGATAATAAAGACGATGTTAGCGATCACGGCCGGGACGTAGAAGTTGCGGCTCTCCAGGTTTTCGTTGAACCAGGCGCGACTTTCCATCTCCACCCCGCCGACCCGGAAGGAGGGACCGAAGGCCCGCGCCGCCTGCTCCAGACGGATCCGGTCGTTGTAGCCGGCGGTAATCATTCCAGTATACGTCAGCACAATCCCGGCGGTGTTGGAATCGGTTCCATCCAATAGAATCTGCAATGGGGCAACCCGCCCGGCGCCCAGCTCTGCACCAAAGCCCCTGTTCATCCTGAGCACGGCCTTGACCGTGCCCTGATCAATAAGTTCCTCCACTCTTCTGTCACCGTACACATGCTCGACGATTCGAAAGTAGCCGGACTCGGCGAAACGGGCGATCAGGTCCCGGCTCGCCGGGCTGTTGTCCAGGTCGTAGACCGCGGTCTTGATGTCCCTGACATCGGTATTGACCGCATAGCCGAAAACTATAGTCTGGAATATCGGGAGAACGAAGATGATGACCCGCATCTTCGGGTCCCTGAAGACCTGGATGAATTCTTTCACCAGCATGGCTTTCAAACGTTCGAACATGGAAAAACCTTTGCGCTTTTGTCTACTCGATTTTCTTCCGGAACTTCCGGACCGAGAGTGCCAGTATCACAACGGCGAAAACGACGAGCAGGGCCACCGGTCCGGCCATGACTCCCAGCCCCACGTCTTTCAGATAGATTCCCCGCAGAATGGTCACGAAATAGCGGGCCGTCACGATATGGGTTATGACCTGGATCGGGGCAGGCATGTTTTCAATGGGGAAGATG
>RPRC01000092.1 GCA_003857395.1 Geobacter sp. | reverse complement strand
TCGCGTTCCAGATATTCTTAAATTGATACGAAGCGGACAAATCGAATCGATCAGTTTCGGTGGTGGTGAAGTTAATGGTGTGACCTTGTCGTCTTTCCTTGATTATCAAGAGAAAATTGTTGCAGATCGGGTGTTGAAATCAAAAACCTATGCGAATGCTAAGAAGGGTTTCGATTTATTTTTCAGTAATAACTGTGAAAATGGGCAAACCTTAAAACAGAATATTCCTGCATTTTACGAAACATATCGGAGATGGACTGATAAAAATGGTTACTTGACCATGGATAAAGTTCAGTTGTGCGAATACCTTGAAAATGTATGTAAATATCAATCGTCAATAACCGAGAACGAAAGAGTCTTTAGTGGGTTCTCTTTGCTAGGTGCTCAAGAGAGAGTGTGTGAAGGTGAAGATGTTTTACTGGAAACTGTTTTACAAAATTATAACAACCTACGCGGAGTCGCAGACGATATTTTGCGACAAGTGAATGAAATAGTCCCTGACAATTGCAGGCCTGTTTCTTGGCCAGCTACTCCAACATCAATGGGCATGTGGCTCACGGTCAATAAAGGAATACTTAAATCTCGTGGAATACTATTGCGAAGGGGAAAGAGAACAGCATCGTCGAGAGGGCACTTTTTCTTCGAGGCCATAAATTGACCCACCCAACCCTCGCATATACTCTCCCGGTCCTCCCTATCCCTGACACCCTGCCGGGTCATATCCGCCGAACGCTCTCCGGCCGCCGGGTCTCCTTCGACATCCCTCGCCCGGTCAAACTGCGCATGCGCACGCCTGAAGACATTAGCGTCAGCCAGTGCGCCGAAAAATACCGCACCGTCACCGGCGTCGACTCCAACCCAGGTCCCTGGCGCAACGACCTGGTACCCCACGCCATCGAGCCCATGGACATGTACGCCAAACCCGGTGTCAAGGAAATCTGGCTCTGCTGGCCAGAGCGAGCCGCAAAAACCAACGTAATGCTCAACTGCATGGCCTGGGCGGTCCGCAACCGTCCCGGCAATGTCTTCTGGCTCGACCCCGCCGAAGACGACGCCGGCCGCAACATCAAAACCAAAATCATACCGCTGTTCCGCGAGTCAAAGGAATTCCGTAAATACCTCTCCGACAAAGCCGACGACTCCGGGAAAAAACTCATTGCCTTTTCCCACGGTGTCTACCTCTTTCCGGCCCACTCCAACAGCGCCCGCACCATGGCCAACTTTTTCGGCATGCACAATTTCGGCAACGAGGTCGACAAATACCCGGCCATGACCGGCCCCGAAACCGACCCCATCAACCTGATCCGTAAGCGTGGCCGTGACAAACGCGGCTCCAAATACATGTTCAGCTCCACCCCTGCAGGCCGCTTTATCTACAAAGGCACACTCGCCTGCCGCCAGGTCAAGGAACTGCGCAACCGCTGCCCTCATTGCGGCGAATACCTCCTGATGGATGATGAACACCTCGCCATTCCCGAAGGCGCCACCCCCGAACAAGTCGAATGCGGCGACGTTGAAGTAGGATATGCCTGCAACGCCTGCGGACAGTTGTGGGATGAAGCCGACCGGGAAGAGTCCTACCGCCACGCCAAATGGTTCATCATCAAAGGCGAGAGCGTCAAACGTCCGATCTCCATCGGCTATCACGCCAGCGCCTTGCCGTTCCCGATGATCCCCTTGACTGAATACTGCGGCAAATACCTGCGGAGCAAAACCGGTGATCTTGCCGCCCAGATAGACTACGCCCACGGCTACCAGGTAAAAGACTACGAAGCCGAAATCTCCGAACGCCAGGAAGACACCATCCTCCGCCTGCGCGACACCCGCGCCATCGGTATCGTCCCCTGCGAAGCAGACGCCCTGGAAATATCCATCGACACCCAGGATCACGGCTTCTGGTACCGGATACGCGCCTGGCGCTACGGCATCGACCTAAAAAGCTGGCTCGTCAAGCACGGCTACGTCCCCAGCGCCACCCCCGACGACTTCACCGCCCTCGACACGCTGCTGGCAGCCGAATACCCCGACAGCAACGGAGAGCCGCACCGCATCATGGCAGGGATCATCGACGCCATGGGCCACCGTACCTCCGAAGTCTACGCCTGGAGCAGAAGAACCGGCATCCTCTCCGCCCAAGGCTCTCAGGGAAGAAAAACCCAACCGGTCACCGTCAGCAGAATGGACCGCTTCCCCAGCAACGGCCGTCCTATCCCCGGCGGACTGGCGCTCTACTCGATCGACACCCACTATCACAAAGACCACCTGGCCAACAAGCTCCTCATCGACCCCACCGACAACGGAGCCATGGTCCTGCACAGCGGCCTCACCCACGACCAGCACAAATCGCTGGAGCGCGACCCCGGCCAAGCCGGCAACCACAACCTTGGCGACTACGCAAAACAGATGTGCTCGGAATACCGCGACGACCGCAACCTCTGGCAATGTCCGGACAATAAAGCAAACCATCTCTGGGACTGCGAATCAAACGGCCTGGCCCTGGTCCTGTGGCTCGGCTGGCAGCACGCCGTATCCGAAAAAAATAAACCACCACCGCCACCACCGGTAAAAACGCAACCCCAGCCCACCAGCAACCGCCCAGGCTGGTTCAATAACAGATAGAAAATTTTTCATACTTCATAATTCATCCTTTATCCTTTTTATTTTGTCCCGGAGGTAGCAATGCCACAGCCGTTTCGCAGGGAAGATACCCTCACCGTAAAGCAGATCTGGAAGGAGCTTGACCGCAAGATATCCATCCGCAAAATTTATTACCTCATCGAAAGCGGAGAGTTTGGCGAAGGCAGCGTCTATCGCTTCGCCGGTAGTCGCGGGACGTGCGTCACGAAAGATGCCGTGCTGGCGTATAAGGAGCAGTGCCGGGTGGAGGTGGGAGCGTAAGAGTGAAAAAACATACTCATAACCACTTATAATTATTACGTAATTTATCGTTATAGACTTGTGCGGATAGATAAGTTAGCAAAAAATGAATAAAAGTCAAAAAAGCACACGAAATCAGCTATTTACGAAAGTCATATAACGCAGTTCATCACTTCGGGTAATACCATAACCTTGACCTGTAGGCAAAGACCCTTCTAAAGTCAAATTTCGCAGCCGTCTTTTTAGGCAGAAAGGAAAAATACTAACAATGTCAGATACTTCTCAACTTGCAACGGCAGAATACAACCCTCGAAAGATATCAAAAGAACGCCTTGCGCTCCTTCGCACCCAACTTGCGGAGTTTGGTGACCTTTCCGGTATCGTCTTCAACATCCGCACGGCCCGCCTGGTTGGCTTTCCTCCCGGCACACAGTATGCCGAAAAACAGGTCCGCATCGAGCGTGACATTGCGGCCCGCTTCGAGGCCGCCGTGACTGAAGTGCTGCAGTGCCTGGAGCCGGAGCAGATATGAAACCGAAAAAACTGAAAAACCTCATCAACCGCACCCGCTCCGCCCTCCGCTGGCGCATCATCGAACAGACCCACAACCAGGACACCATCGAGATCGTCAGCGACCGGACGGAGCGCACCCACACCATCCTCACCCCGGCAAACCCGTCTCCGCAAAACCCGCTCCGGGACATCGAGTATCTGCACGAGTTGGCCCATGCCACCCTCTGCGAAACGGTGCACCCGGTATTTTCCACCCATTACTTTGCCGCCGATACGCCCGCTGAAGACATCCGCACACTTACCCCGATTGTCCGCGCAGCCTCCGATTGGTTCGCCGATCAGTGGCTGATGGAGCATTGCCCGGAGCTGGAAAGGGCGGAAATAGAGGAGCATTACGAACTGGCCATGGCGGCTCTGCGACGGGCCAGCGGCCCGGTCGAGGCTGAAGTCCTCTATGGCACGGCACTTATGATAGCCCAGGGCATTAAATACTTGAGTAAGCTGAATAACACCGGCGGGCAACTGCGCGATGTTGTGAACGCTTTTTTGTCGGTTCGCACGGAGAAGCCGACGGCTAAAAAAATGGAGTTCCTGATCAACTCACTTGCTTCTCCATATACTAATCTGAGGGTAATTCTGGGTAGTTCGGCTAACTGGCATATCCGGCGCTAAAACCCCAGACCTGCCAGGTTTTCAAAACCTGGCAGGTCTCACCCCTCCTCACCCTAAATATTTTTACAAAACCCCCCAATCCTGTAAAAAAACATGTGCACGTGGTGCAAGGCGTGCACGTGGTGCACGTGGTGCAAGACTTTCCACTTTCCCCGCCGTACCATACGGCCCATGGCACTCACCCCCCTTTACACCCAAGCGGAAATCGACGCCGAAATCACCCAGGCCAAACGCGACCTAGCCTCCGCCCGCCAGGCGATTTCTCGCAGCATCGGCACCGGAGCCAGCAACCGGGCCAGCATGCGCGAGCGGGTTGATGTCCTGCAGCGCCACCTGGAATGGCTCCAGGGCCAGCGTGCCGCCCTGCAGATCGGCCCCGGCGCACAAGCTCACGTCGGGAGGCCCGCCCGATGAACAACTCTTGCAGAATAGGGCGGACATACCCCTCTGCCAGCTACTCCGGCCTTGCCATGGAAGCGGCAACCGTATCCCGTTCCGCCGCCACTGCAATCGGCACCATGAGCAACTGGACACCCCGCCGCCTTTCCTGGCGCGAAGAAGGCAGCCAGCGCGAAAAAGTCGCGCTCCGCTCCACCGATATCGCCGTCAATGACGCCCACGGCGCCAGCATCATCGAATCCATTACCACCAACACCGTCGGCACCGGCCTCTGGCCACGCTCCACCCCCAATTACAAGCGGCTCAAAATCACTGAAGAACAGGCCACCGAAGTCGCCGAGGCGATGGAGTGGGAATTCGAACAGTTTGCCAAAGAAGCCGATGCCCGGGGCGTTACCGACTTTTACGGCATTCAGGTGCAGAATATCTGGGCGATGCTGGTCAAGGGGGAATTTCTCAATCTCCCGCTGATGCTACGCGATCAGGCCCGCCGCTATGCCCTGGCCATCCAGACCATTGACCCCGCCCGCCTGCGCACTCCCGCCGCCTACGCCGCCGCTCCCGATGTCCGCGACGGTATCCGCCTGGGTGAAAATGGCCAGGCGACCGGCTATTTCCTGGCCGACCCGGAAAACGGCCTGATCTTCTCCGGCGACTCCTACAACTACGAATTCCAGGAGCTGCCCCCCAAACGCGGACATCGCCCGGTGGTCATACACAGGTTCGTGCCGAAAGAGCCGGAGCAGGCCCGTGGGGTTCCGATCTTCGCCCCAGTAATGAAACTCTTCCGCGACAAATCCGATTACCTGGATTTCGAGCTGGTCGCCGCCATTGTCGCAGCCAACTTCCCGGTCTGGATCGAGAAGGCAAACCCCTACGACGCAAACACCCTGCCCGGTGTGCGCGTCGGCGCTCCTGTGTCACCTGACGGCGAACCGACCTATTACCACGAGCTCCGCCCCGGCCAGGTCCACTATGGCAACACCGGCGAGAAGCCCCATTTCCCCAGCTCGACCCGTCCTTCCGGAAACCTCCCGGCCTTCCTGGAGACGGTGCTGCGCGCCATCGGCGCAGGCGGCGGTGGAATGCCCTACGAGTTGGTGGCCAAAGACTTCAGCAAAACCAACTACAGCTCCGCCCGGGCCGCCCTCGAAGAAGCCTGGCGCGTGTTTGGTTTTAATCAGGATTGGCTGATCAAGGGCTTTTGTCAGCCGGTATGGGAAATGGTCTTCGAAGAGGCCTGGCTCAGGGGCCGGATCAAGTTCCCGAAAGGCTCCCCGGACTTCTACGCCGCCCGGGCCGAATGGTGCTCGGCGCAATGGACCGTTCCCGAGCGTACCAGCCTCGACCCGGTCAAGGACATGGTCGCCCACGTTATGGGCAAGCAGAACAACGTCGCCACCGACGCCGACTTCTGCGCCAAGCGTGGCAAGGATTACGAAGCTGTCTACCAGCAAAGAAACCGCGAGCGCAAACTTGCCAAGGACTTAAACCTCCCCGAGATTAACGACCCTACCGTCTCCAAAAAACCGGAAAAACCGGAAGACCCGGAAAATCCGTCCGCCTCCGCCGACGTGTCCGCCGAAGCCTCGGCGAAGGCGGAAGCCCTAGAAACGACAAATGCGGTCGCCGACATTATAGCCGAAGCGGTCCGGCAAGAAGTAAAAGCCGCCCTGCGCACGGAGGAAGTATGAAACTCGACCACCTGGTCCGCCTGATCAGTCAACAATGGGCCATTGAAGCAGAGGTTCTGGAAAACTGGTGTCAGATCCTCGATGCCAAACTCTCCGGCCTTCCGCTCCCGGACCAACTCATCTCCATTGAGGAAAAAATATCCTCCGGGCGCTCTGCCTCTCGAAGCGATGAAGAATCATTCATCCGCGACGGCAACATCGCCATCGTCCCGGTAGTCG
Organism: Geobacter sp.; assembly: GCA_003857395.1. Next base: position 38,791 of record RPRC01000092.1, on the reverse strand, counting down.
GCACCCTGGTCAAAGCCAATACGCTCTTTTCCTGCGACGCCACCTACGGCGATTTGCGCCGGTCCGTATCAGCCGCCGAAAAGGCCAAAGGGATCGACGCCATCATTCTCGACGGTGACACCCCCGGCGGTACCGTGGCAGGCGTCCAGGAGGCCGGTGATTTCCTCACCAAGGTCGGCCAACGAAAACCCCTCTACGGCTGGGTAGATGATCTGGCGGCCTCCGCCGGTTATTGGCTCCTGTCACAGACCCGCATGATCGGGGCGCACGCCGCCGCCGATATCGGCTCCATCGGTGTCCTGACTGTCAACTACGACCGCTCCGGTCGCGATGAGCAAAACGGCGTCAAGCGGACAGTGCTTGCTGTCGGCGATTATAAGGCAGCCGGTAATGACACCGCCCCGCTCACCAGCGATGAACAAGCCTATATCATGGACCGCCTGGAACAAACTTACGGCCTCTTTATTTCCGCTGTCGGCAAAGGCCGTCCGCAGCTCTCCGCCGACAAGATCCGGGAGATGCAGAGCCGTGTTTACAAAGCCGCCCAAGCTCAAAAACTGGGCCTCATCGACCACGTTATGGGACGTGATGAATATATCGACTACGTCAAACGACAAACCAGAGGGGCGGTCACCGTCCCGGTAAAAGGAGTACGAGCCATGAAAATCGAAGAACTTAAAGCAGAGCATCCCGACCTGCTCGCCCAGATTGAGGCCGCCGCCCGCGAAGGAATGATTACTTCCGCCGATCATGTAACCGCCCTGGCCACGGCCCGCACAGAAGCCGGCACGGCAACCCGCACCTCTCTGCTCGGCCTGCACTCCGCCATTTTCGGCGAAGAGGCCGGGATCCGGTTTGCCGCAGCCGCCGAAAGCGGCATCACCGCCGATCAGGCAAAAGCCCTCGGCATTACCGCCGAAACCGGCGATGCCGCTGCGAAAGCATCCATCCTGGAAGGCCTCACCGCCGTAGCGCCAACAGGCCTCAGACCCGGCCAGATAGTACAGCAGCAAAAAGCGGCAATCGACACCTCGGCCATTTACTCTGCCCGTCAGGCCAGAAAATAACGTAGGGGCACGGCGTGCTGTGCCCCTCAATGAGTAACGCAGCACTATCACAGAAAAGGAGAATCGACCATGTCACCAGTTATAAGCGAAGGCCGCTATCGCGGCGAATTTCTCTACAGCGAAGCGTGCGGCACCCGCTCGCTGGAGACTGTCACCATCGATACCGGCGACCTGGCCGCAGGCACCGTGCTCGGCCAGATCACCAAGGGAGCGGCCACCGGCGCGGCCGTAGCAGGCGGCACCGGTAACGGTACCATCACCGCCGCTCCTGCCGTCGCCGCCGGTGCAAAAGCAGGTGTCTACCGTGCCGTCTGCATCGAGCCTGCCACCAACGTCGGCAAGTTCTTGGTCACCGACCCCGACGGCATTAACCTCGGGGTAGCCACCGTTGCCGTGGAATTCGTCGGCGGCGGACTTACCTTCACTATCGCCGACGGGTCCACCGACTTTGCCTCCGGCGACTCTTTCACCATCACAGTGGCGGCAGGCTCCCTGAAATACGTTGCCTTCAATCAGGACGGCGTCGATGGCTCCGAAATCGCCGCGGCCATCCTCTACGACAACGTCGACGCCACCTCCGCCGACGTGGAGGCCGTCATCGTAGCCCGGGACGCCGAAGTCAATGGCAGTGAAATCACCTGGCCGGCAGATATCGAAGCCGGTGAAAAGACCGCCGCCATTGCACAGCTCGCCGTCCTTGGCATCATCGTAAGGTAAAGTCGGGCACAGCACGCTGTGCCCCTACATGAAAAGGAGAACAGACAAATGAGTGTCTTCGACGTATTTAATTCCGACGCGTTCAGCCTGGTGTCGCTTACCGACGCCATTAACAATGTGCCATTCATCCCCGGACGCCTCGGCCAACTCGGGCTTTTTGTTGAACAACCTGTCAACACCACTTCGGTCATGATCGAAGAAAAAGACGGCGTCCTCTACCTGGTCGAAAACAAGCCGCGCGGATCAGCCGCACAGCAGAACCAGACCAGTAAACGCAAGGCCCGCTCCCTTGTCCTGACCCATCTGCCGGTCGGAGATCGGATCATCGCCGACGAAATACAGAATGTCCGCGAATTTGGCAGTAACGACCAGGCCAAGGCGATCATAAACGTGGTTAACGGCCGGCTCGCGGATATGTCAAACAGCCTCGACGCCACGCTGGAACACTTGCGTATCGGTGCCATTAAAGGCCAGATCCTCGACTCCGACGGAAGCACGGTAATTTACAACCTGTTTACCGAATTCGGCGTCTCGCAGGAATCCGAGGTTGATTTTGATCTGGACAACGCCGCCCCAGCTTCTGGTGTCCTGCGTAAGAAATGCGCCGCCGTTGTTCGCAAGATTGGCGACAATCTCGGTGCCACCCCTTATGCCGGTGTGCACTGCCTTTGCGGCGATGCCTTTTTCGATGATCTCCTTGCTCATCCCGAAGTTGTTGAATCTTACAAGGGCACCCCAATGGCCGAGGTCCTGCGCCAAGGCTACGTCTATCCGAACAGCGGCCAGAAGATCAGCGGAGCCTTCGAATTCGGCGGGATCGTCTTCGAAAACTACCGAGGCAAGGTGGGTAACACTACCTATGTCAATACAGACAAAGCCCATTTCTTCCCGGTCGGCGCCACCGGATTGTTTAAAACCTATTTCGGCCCGGCAAACTACATGGAGACCGTCAACACTCTCGGCCTGCCGAAATATGCCAAGGTTGCGCCCGATATGCAGTTCCAGAAATGGGTCGACCTCGAAGCCCAATCAAACCCGCTCCCCATCTGCACCCGGCCCAAAGTGCTCATGCTAGGCAAGCGGACCTAAAGACAGGGCGGGTTGGTCCCGCCCTGATCCTTTGATTGAATCAAATCGTACCGGCTGAGGCTTTATGGACTATTCGACCGACATAGACATGCTGATGGATGAGTTTGCCAACGCAACCGCCACAATAGGCACCACCCCGATCCCGGTCCTCTTCGACGCCCCCTACCAGGGCGTCAACCCTCAGACCCTGGAAATCGAATCCTACGCCCCGGCGGCAACGCTGCAATCAGCCACCGTCGCGGCACACGAGATCGGCCACGGTACGGAGATAGGCATCAGCGGCACGCCTGTCGGGGAGTTTGACGGCGATTATACCGTTATTGGTGTGCAGCCGGATGGGCAAGGGCTGGTGAAGTTGCTTTTGGAGAGGCAGTGAAACAGTAAAGCAGTTGAACAGGGGACAGTAAGGCAGTTGAACAGTTGAACAGCAAACAGGAGCCAGTCGTGACGATCTCGAAAAAACTTAGAACCGTGCAGATCCTGCTGATTGTTGTGACTCTTCTTGTTTTTGTACTCTCTGCGCAGATACATGCTGCAGGAGCTCCCGTGGTGGCGGAGAATGCCGATGTGGTCTGGCAATTAATAATCGGACTCTTCGGCATACTAAACACAATCCTCATGGGAGTCATCGTCTGGATCATCAATAACCAGTCAGGCATATTCGGTCGCATCGGCAAGCTAGAGGCTGCCAACCAGGTACGGGCCGCCCTCTGCGACGAGAGACACCCCGAGAGTCACCGATGAAATGTGAATACTTCGAAGGCTGCCCGGTTTTTAAACGTGGCGGGGAGGCGGCATGCAAACGGCACTTCTGCAACGATACCTGCCCAAAACCGAAAGGAAAAAACAATGCTGATCACAGCCCTGGGCGGATGGAACAATCTGGTGATGCTGCCGCCTCCGGAAAACAACCGGCCCACAAGAAGGGCCGCGGCAAGTCGGAGACGTAAAAAGAATGGCTAAGACCTGTTTCCTTTGCGAAAGGACCAACTCCATTGTCTGTGATGGCCACTGCGGTGGCTGTCCAAAAGGTGAAGATAGCGACCAGGAAGGCAAACCAAGCGAACGAATGTACGACGGCAGGGCATGGATACCAGGGGACGTGTCCGCCGAAGCCTTGGCGAAGGAGGAGGACGAACAATGCGAGCAATAGACCTAATCGTCATCCACTGTGCGGCAACCCCTGACGGCCGCCCGAACACCATTCTCGATGTCGATTCCTGGCACAGGAAGATCGGCTGGGAGCGAAAAGCGAAACACCGCCGAGCATGGCACCCGGAGCTTTCCTCGGTAGGTTATCACCTCTTCATCGCTATTGACGGACTGATACATTCCGGCCGGTCGATGGATGAGATAGGCGCCCATGCCGTTGGCTACAACAGCCAAAGTATCGGTATCTGCATGTGCGGCACACGGAAGTTTACCGCTGAACAATGGTTGAGCCTGCGCGAAGCCGTTATCAGTCTGAAAGAGAAATTTCCCCGGGCGAAAATCGTCGGTCACCGGGATCTGCCGAATGTGAAAAAAGAATGCCCTGGCTTCGACGTGGCTGGCTGGTTGGCTGCGGAGATGATCCCGCAAAAAGAGCACCTGCTGACGAAGGGATAACCATGAAATTCTCAGACCTGGAATTTTGGACAAAAGGATGTCGGTGGGGAATAGCGGTAGCGGTGGTTGCTGCGGGCGTGATCGTTTGGTGTTTGCTCTAAACAGAAAAAGCCTTACTTGAAAAGGATCCCAGCATGAAAAGGCTAAAATCCATACTCGTGATCTTCCGTGATGACGCAACCGGCCAGTGGAGCTTCTCCCGGATCTCCGCCGCCCTGGTGCTCCTGGTCAACCTGATCTATGCCGCCTGGATCGTTTATTCTACCCGCACCCTTCCTGATCTGCAGACGGGCTGGCTCACGTTGATCCTGTCTCTCTACGGCATCAACAAAATAGCTACCGGCATCACGCTCGCGAAAGCAACACCTCAGGAGGCAGATAAGTGATCCCGGCCCTCTTCGCAAAATTCGCCGCCGATGTTCGCCACTGGGTCATTGCTGCCCTAGTCCTGGTTGTCATCGTCCTGACCATATGGCTGCAACTCTCCCGAGCCGGACTCGCCACCGCCAAGGCGCAAAACGAAACCCTCACCACCAAGATTTCCACACAGAACCAGGCAGTCCGGAAATGGAAAGAAGAGGGCGAGCGGGCAAGAGAACAGGCACTGGCAGCCCAGCAGGCCGCAGCAAAGGTGCGGGCCGAAAGCAACCGCCGCATTGCCGAACTCCAGGTCGAACAGGTACCAACCGATTGCACAGGAGCCGTGAAATGGGCAGCAGGCAAAGCGACTGTGCTGGTGGAGGCATGGCAATGAAGAAAGCTTTTCACTGGTTACTGTTCACTGGCTACTGTTCACTGATTTTAGCCTGTGCCGCTCCGACCGAGACGCTGGTGCCGACAGCAATACCTTGCCCACAGCCGCCGCCACTGATCCGCCCGCACCTGGCCCTGCAAGATTTGCCGCCCGTTGTAGCACCATCCGAGGTGCTCCGGGCCTACGTCATCACCGTCGAGCAGCTACAGGGGTACGCCTGTGAGCTGGAGACTATTATTAATGGGTATAGGAGATAGCAATCTACTGGCGCGTTCGCACATTAGAGCAAGACGCATCTATCTGTTCCATGAACTGCGTCAGAGAAGGACGGCGACTCTATGCAAGACTTCAAATGCGACGTAAGGCTCAACAACGAGCGGATAAAGAAGCTTCGGGAGTGGAGCGGAATGGGGAAGCAGGCGATAGTGAATAGTTTGATAGATCAAGCCTACGATAACGCAAAAGAGGCAATGAAACATGGCAGTTGAATACTCTCTCTTAACTTGGGCAGGACTCGGCCCAACGTAGGTGGTTTAAATGGCAACAACCCTCTGCACAACATGCAACAAATGCCCACCTGGTCTAAAGGGATGCGGCATCCACGCGATACTTGAAAACGCCGAAAAGCATGGGGCAAGTGTGGCTGTTGGGTATGTCGACGGTAAGGATGTTTTGACAGTGCTGTGCACCGAGTACCGTAAAAGTAAGGGGTAGCAATGGCAACAGTTTATTCTCTAGTCTGCTTCGGCGGCTTGGCAGGCAAAACAGTCACATTCACTGACTCCGGTGATGTGGTTAACCTCGCCACGCATGGCATGAGAGACGGCGCAGGGGTAGAGTTTTCCACGACCGGCTCACTGCCCACGTTTAGCCCTTCTCAGTCCCGCTACTACATCCGTCAAGGTGCCGATGCTGGTAAGTTTATCCTCTACGATACCTCGGCCCATGCCATTGCTGGTGGTGCAACTGGACTTGTTACGTTCTCCGGTACTGGCTCAGGAACGCATACTGTCAAGGGTGCTTACTTTCTTGATCTGACGACAGTGCAAAAGGCGCGATATGGCGCGTCTGGAAGTGAGAGGATTTACGATGGTATATTTTCTTGGCTCGATGCTCGACAAGTAGCTGGAACTAGTTTATACGATTCCGAAGTCTGTGAGATAGGCGATAATTTTACCGAAACTAGATCAACTACGTCACCAGCAATTGATCTTCCAGTTGCGTCGATATTAATAACTTCTTCTGTTGGTGGTATCAGGTCACCTGCATTTCATGCAGGTAGTACCGGGAATGGCTATCTACTTAACTATTCCGCTAGCTTTAGTGGTAGTGCGTTGAAGTTAAACACACAGTTTTCTATTGTAAACGGAATCAGAGTACTAGCTGGAGGAACATCTTCAAATGGCTTTAGTTTCATTAGGATGTTTTGTACCGTTTGCAACAGTATTGTGTTCAGTAACACATTGGGGGGGAACTATTCAGGCACTGTAGGCATATTCTTTGGCGTCCCTGGGTGTCAAGCCTATAACAATATTGTTTACAATATGGCTACGGGAATTAGTTTAGCAGGATATGGTGGTTCTCGAGGTACGGCTATATATAACAATACTTGCGTAAGAAACAAGAATGGTTTTTCAGCTAGTAACCCTGTTAGCACTGATATGTTTATTCATAACAATATATCAGTGGGTAATACAGTTGCTAACTGGGTTAATAATTATGTACCGACCTGTATTTCCGCTACAGCAAATGCCGGTGAAGAAACAGATTTTAAAGCGGTTACTTTTAGTAATTCTTCGGGTTTGTTGCTCGTGACTTTAGCTGGACACGGCATCACTGCAGGTACACCGGTTAGATTTATAGATGGAGGAAGTGCTGTAGCTCCAACAGGACTCACCTTTAATACAATTGTTTACCTCAAGACTGTAGTGTCGACAGACACGTTTACCGTGGCTCTGTCATCTGGTGGTACAGCAATAAGTTATACAGACGCTGGAAGCGGTACAATCAAGGTCCCTTTTACGTGGGGGCTTACAGGGTCCACAGACATAACAATGGCTACTACGGATTTCGCCGATTACTCAAACTTGGTCCTTTATCCTGCGTCAGCTTCTTCTCCACAGGTAAATTCAGGAATTCCTGTCTATAATGCTTACGGTTACGACATAGTAGATGCAGTACGCCCAAACTACGAACCGAGCACACACCCTGACGAGATTGTTGATGTTGGGGCATTTGAGTACGACCACGGCAACGGTCTTGCCCCGGCAACCGTAACCATCTCTATCAACGGTATGGCAAACGGTTCCGAGTTCGCAATTTACAAAACTTCTGACATGAGCGAGATAGCTGCTCCTCAATCGACAACTGGGACGTATTCCGCAAGTTACACTTACACCGCAGATACGAACATCATCGTGAGGGTTCGGAAGGGAACAGCAGCAACGAAATACCTCCCCTACGAATATGCAGGAACGATAACGAGCGCAGGCTTTGCCTTGACCGTGGCACAGATACCAGACACGATAGCATAAGGAGACAGAACAATGGCAATCGCAACAGAATACACCCTGAACTACACGACGAAGACTATCAACCACGTCTCCGGGACAACTCGCTATACCGTGCAGGAACTCTACTCGCACATCATGGATTTGCTAGATGATGCGGCGAACATGGACGACACCGTACCGATCAAGGCAAATACCCCGACAGAGTTTGAGCTTATCAACGGCTGGACGTTCGGAGCAGATTCAGATCTTGGTTATCTCAAGGGTGGTTCGATTGTTGACACTACCACCGACGACATTTGGGCCAACTTCTACACCCTCGGTACTATTGCGGCAGGCTCCCTTGTCTACTGGATGCAGAATGGAGTTCTTGTCACCAACGAACCAACCTATGTCTCAGGACACATTGACCAACTTGTAAAGGTCACAGATGCCGGGACTGACGTTGACAGCAAGAAGATCACAGCTTTCATTCGAAATCTTGGAGATACTTACGACCACTTTGAAGTTACCGCAACAGCAACAGGTGGACGTAACCCGATACCTCTTGCTACCGGAAATGACCTGAATGATGACGCAGACAGCGAAGCAGGTGACTTTACCGGAGCGACGATCAACTTTGCTTCAATAAGTAGAGATACTGGAACCGGGGCGCACACCTATGGTATTGAAGTTGATCTGACTTCCTGCGCGACTACGACAGCGGCACACGCTTACAAATACATAAAGTTCCTGACGAATAGGTTAAACGATTCCGCACTCGATACCTCGATTGAGCAGGGGCGGTTCTTCCAGAAGCTAGCAGCAGCATCGTCAACTATTAAGGCTTCGCCTCTTGGAACCTTCGCTGGTGGCAAGCTTTTTGGTGCTGCAGGTGTCTGGTTCGCCGGCATCTCCGACACGGCCAACCTCGAACTGACCGACACGGCCGGGACTACCGGCATTACCTACCCTGTCTCGTTTGCCGTTACCGTTTCTGGTGTCGTCTCCGGCGATCAGGTACTCGTAGCAAGGGCAACTGGAGACCCGCTGGCGATCAACAAATCACAGTTCACGATTGCGAGTGTTACGAGTAACAGCATCACTGCAACGGCTGATATAGCGGCTGACATAACTCAGGCCGGGAAGATCAGAATTGGGGATGTCCAGTACGAGTACACCTCATGGGCGACCCGTACCTTTTCTGGTGTGACTCCTGACCCAACAGGCAAGACTGGCGGGTTCTATGTTCCACTGATTGACCAAGTGGCGTTATCAACTAGTGTTTCCAAAACAGGAATCATCTATGTAGCTCCATTCTCCGTTATTGCAAGGGTTAGGAAGAAAGGAATTCTTCCTTTTGAGAACTCTGCACTCGTTGAAGGAGCAAATACTACTATAGCGGCTATCAGGACAACTGACGCAATTGCGGTGTAATGGATGATATATAGCTACGATTTTGTAGAAAAACTTATATCAATTTCAGAGGCGCAAGCTGATGTTTCCGTGATCGGGCTACTCTCCGACATTCGGGAAGCAGAAGCCTCTGCTCAAGGAATAGCTTATGCCCAAATCGCAGGAGCATCAGGAGGGGAAAGCCTCGGAGGGGCAGTCTCCGTCGGTGTCACCGTCAACCTACTGGACGATTGGCAGGTTCAGTTCGCGACAGGAAACTACGTCGCCAAAATTTCAGGAGGAAACCTTGTCGGGGGATTCTCAGGCGACCCCGTAGCTTATTCCGAAGGGGTGCAGGTCCTTCTTCTTCAAAGTGCCGCGAGTACAGTTGTCACGAACTCTACTGGGTCTGGACTATCGGTCGAACAAGACGCGACACTGACGGCAGCGTTGGCAGCGGCTACGATAGCCAAGACGGAAGCACTCAAGGGTCGGAAGATGCAGACAAACAAAGCGATCATCTCAAGCGACGGACTTTCCGTGAGTATCTACGAGGATGACGGTGTTTCGCTCCTGCACACCTTTACTGTTTCAGCAGACAAGAACACCAGGACTCCGGTATGAACGGACTCTATCCCCGCTGGGTAGCTGATAGTACGATCTACCCTGGATGGCTGGGGGTGGATGCAGCCGAGGCCTTTGTCGGGGCCTACATCCGCGGACACCAGGTCAACCAGCGCTCATTCATCTGCGAGGTTGATCCGAGATCTTTTATTGGGCCGGTCAACCAGCGCTCATTTTCTCACGAGGTCGACCCACGATCCTTTGTGCAGCAGGTTGACCAGAGGTCATTTTCTCACGAGGTTGATCCGAGATCCTTTATTCACCAGGTCGACCACCGCTCATTTTTTCACGAGGTTGATCCGCGATCCTTTATTCATCAGGTCAAGCAGCGTTCATTCATCTTCGAGGTTGATTCGCGATCGTTTACCCGGCAGGTCAACCAGCGGACATCTTCTCACGAGGTCAACAAACTATGAGTAAAGCCATTCAAAAATCCGCCTGGGAAGAAATAGTCTACTACTTCCAGTTCCGCCGGTCAGACGGTCAGGGCTGGCTCAACGAATCCGAAACGCTGTCCTCTGCCGAAGTGCTGGTTTATGACTCAGCCGGTCAGGATGTCGCTGCCTCGCTGGTTTCCAACGTCGCAGTCTATGCCGACACCTACGTCATCTGCAAATTCAAGGGCGGTACCGCCGGGCAAAAATACAGTGTGTGCGCTCGGGTTGTAACCAGTAATGGGCAGAAACTGCAATACCCTCAGGTGTCAGGCTTTGTTGTCCTGGAGGTGTTGGCTTAGGGGCAGTTGAACAGTTAAACAGTTGAACAGGGTACAGGGAGAAGTTTAGATGAGTAAGCGCCAGCAAATAGTCGACGCAATAGAAACCCGGATGAAAACCATCCTCACCACGGGCGGCTATGCCACTAACGCCGGGCGGAATGTTTTTGACTGGCGGATTACCCCGATACCGGAAACCGAATTGCCCGCGATTTGTATCTATGACGGAGACTGTGCGATCGACTATGAGGAAACCCCCGTTGGGCTCCAGGGCCACTTCCTGATCGTGGATCTCGTCTCCGACGCTAAAGGGTCCGCCGCACGCGCCGACGTGCGAAAAATAAACGCCGATGTGGTCAAGGCTATCGGTACCGACCTCACCTGGGGCGGCCTGGCCGTTGACACCGACCTGATCAGCCACGGCCTCAACATGGAGCAAGGCGACAAGCCGATCGGCGCCGGAATTGTCCGGATCAAAATATACTACCGCACCCCATTGTGGGAGCTATAGGAGAGCCGCCATGCAAAACGGTTTCAGGGTGACACAGCGGGACGCCTCGCAAACGATCATCATTAACGATAGCGCAGACAAAGAGCACAACGAGGAGGTAAAAGATGCTGACCAGACGCAGAGTGATAGCAGCAAAAATTGAGGGCACGGAAGGGACGGCAGAGACCATCACTGTTACTGATGGCGGGATTCTCGTCATCAATCCGGCCATCGATTTTGATTTCGGGATGAATGAACGTGAGGCGGTCGTTGACTCCCTCTCTAAGCTGCAGCCGGTACCCGGCAAGACCAGCGGTAACCTCTCTTTCCGCGCCGAGCTAAAAGGCCCCGGAGCCGCCTATTCCTCCACGGTAAAGCCTGCCCTGGGCAAATTCCTGCGGGCCTGCGGTTTTGCCGAGACTGTGGTTACCACGGTTGGAGTGGAAACGGTCACCTATGCCCCGGCTTCCACCGGGATACCCTGTCTGACAATGTGGTCCTACGAGGACGGCGTAATCAAGAAGCTCAAGGGCTGCCGCGGCAACGTGAAGTTTTCCGGCAAAAACGGCGAGATCTGCTTTGCTGATTTTGAGTTCACCGGCGTCTATGACGGCGTGGTGGACGGCGCAATAATCTCCCCGACCTTTGAGGCCACCGATCCGCCGGTGCTGCTGTCCTCAGCCTTCACCATCGGAGCCTATGCGGCAAACATCAACAGCTTCGACCTGGACATGGGCAACGAGATAACCCTGCGCGAAAGCATCAATACCGCGACAGGCTATATCTCGGCCCTGGTAACCGACCGCCGCCCCACCGGTAAGTTCGATCCGGAGATGGTAACCGTGGCCACCTACGATTTCTTTGGCAAGTGGAAAGCCGGAACATCAGCAGCCATGAGCCTCGGCAGCGTCGGCGCCACCCAATACAACCGCTTCAAGATCACAGCGCCGAAGGTCGTCACCACCAAGATCTCCGACGAAGAACGTGCCAAGTTGATGGTCGCAGGCCTGAGCTTCTCCCTGGCCATGACAACCGGCGATGATGAAGTAAGCATTCTGTTTGATTAACCCAAAGCCCGAGACCTGCCAGGTTTTAAAAACCTGGCAGGTCTGATCTTGAAAGGACACCATGGAAGAGAAGAGTTATGAAATAGGCGGTAAAACCTACATCCAGCGGGCGTTGGTGCTGGGGCAGATCAAGCAGCTCAAGGGAGTTTTGGCTGGTGTTGAAATATCAGAGGACTTCACCGTTCAGGAAATTATCGAGACCCTTGAAGACCGCCTCTACCAGGCACTGGCCATTGTCTTGACGGAAGCGGGAACTGCCCTGAAGGGCAAGGATCTACCCACACTGGCCGAAGAGCTCGAATGGTCTATCCCTCCTGAAACAGCCTTCGAGGTAATTGAGGATTTTTTTATCTGCAACCCGACAGCTTCACTTTTAAACAAGCTGGCGGGGGTAATAGGAAAGATCCGGGGACTGATGGGGAAAGGGACTGGATCGACCAACTCTGCGTCATCCTCTGCGGAGGAGACATTGTCAAACGAGACGACATCCTCTGGGGATACACTCTCGGAGAGTGTCTCCCCTACCGGAAGCACCGGCAACGCGAGTTGCTGTTCCGCGAGGCAGTGCTGAACTTCTTCGGCCATGGTCCCGAAGGCGAGCATCAACCAGGCCATGGCCGACGGGATCAGACGGCTGGGGAATACTGCAACGGCAAATACCTGAACGAATGCAGGCAAAAATTCGGCGAGCACTTCACATTGGCGTGTTCCACCTGTCCGGATTAACGAGAGGATAAATCGATGGGTCAGCAAAATAAAACCGAGCTAGTCATCACCGCTTTGAACCAGACCCAGCAGGCGTTTCGTGAGCTAAAGGGGCAGTTCAGTGGGCTGACAAAAGACCTCGAATCGGCAAAAGGTAAATTCGCGGGACTGACTGGCGTTATGGCGGGCTTGGGAGTGACCCTATCTGCCGGAGCGTTTGCGGCCTGGATCAAAAGCACTATTGATGCGGCTGACGAAATGGGAAAGATGTCCCAGAAAGTCGGTGTGTCTGTAGAGGCGCTGTCCGAGCTGAAATATGCCGGAGACCTGGCCGATGTGTCGCTCGATCAACTTGGCGTGGGCCTGAAACAGCTGAGTAAAAATATGCGCGATGCCAGTTTGGGTGGCAAAGAGCAAGCTCGCGCATTCAAAGAGATTGGCGTAGAGATTAAAAACACCGATGGCACGCTGCGCAAAACTGACGATGTGTTTCGCGATGTGGCCGAGAAGTTTTCGACAATGGAGGACGGTGCCGAAAAAACCGCACTGTCAATGAAAGTGTTCGGCCGGAGCGGAGCGGATCTCATACCTCTGCTGAACAGCGGTGCGAGTGGCCTGAACGATATGGCAACGGAGGCGCGGGCGCTTGGTGTTGTGTTTACCGGTGAAGCTGCCAAGGCCGCGGAACAATTCAACGATAACCTGACCACGCTAAAAGCCTCTTTCACCGGTATTGCGGTCGGTATTGTCAATAACGGTATCATGCCCTTGGTGGATTTTATCAAAACCCTCCAACAAGCATCTGTCGCATATTTTGCGTTCATGGATAAAATGAAAGCCATCAATGACGCAAAGTGGAAAGGGATAATAACGAAAGCCGGGCGGGACGAACTGAAGCGACAGATGGCCATTATCGACGAAGCGGCGTTCGCTACGATTAATGACATCGAGACCAAATTCGCACCGAAGAAAACATCAATCGTTGCAGGGGGCGGGACACCCTCGGGCAAGCCTCCCAAGGCGACCAAATCTCTTAAAGAGAGAGCCGCTAAATCCGAAACCCTACCAAGTGCCTACGCCATGGAGACGTCAGAACTGGAGGCATTTTCAGTCAAGATGGCAAAATGGTGGGAATCGGAGGACAAAGCGAGAAAAGAGGCGGCAGAAGCGCTGGCCAAAGAACTTGAACTGAAGCAGCAGGTTCGCGAAGCCGATATTCAGCACCAGCTCTCCCTGGTCGACACCGCCGAAGCCTACAACCAAATCAGCGAAGCAGAAGCTGCTGAACAGCGGTTGGCACTCAATCAGGAATTACTCTCTGTCCAGGAGCAGTGGCTCGGCACGATGGACAAGGCCACTGACGCCTCAGGTTGGCTGGCCCAGTCCCAGGCGATTGAACAGACCAGGCAGGGCATCGTTGCGCTGGAAAAGGCAGTGCAGGCCTACAATGGCAGTGCCGCAGACGGCTGGAAGGAAGGCATCGAGAAGTATAAGGAAACCCTGCCCTCGACCTTCCAGCAAATGTCGGATATGGCACAGGGTACGGCGAGCGGTATGCAAAGTTCCTTCTCGTCGGTATTCGGTGACGGCATGCGCGGCGAGATGAAAAGCCTCTCTGATTACTTTTCCTCATTCATGGACTCACTGATTGATATGTGGGCCGATACGATGGCTCAAATGACCATGGCCAGCATGATGGGCAAGAGTGGTGGTTGGGGGGATTTTTTAGGCGGGCTGTTTGGGATGTTTGGCTCTTCCGGAACCGGATCTTCCGGCAGTGGTTGGGCTGCCAGTGCGGCGTCCTCTGGCAAATACACACTGTTGGGCAGCTATGCCACGGGCACTGATTTTGTCCCGGCAACTGGACCCTATCTACTCCACCGTGGCGAGGGCGTTAAAACCGTGGCTGACATGGCGAGGGAAAGAATGGGATATGCAGGGGCCGCCAACAACTTCTCAGCCAATGTCCCGATAACCATAGAAAACGGCAACAAAGCCCTGATTTCTGACCTGCGCCGTGAAATGGAAGAGACGGCAATTCGTGTACTACGGAGGCACAGCTAATGGGACTGATCAGCATCGGGTCGTGGACCCCTTCAAGCAACCCCTCAAACATCCCGCTGATCCGACCAAAGAAACCTGTCGCCACGGTGGAGACCTACTCAAATGTCGGCTATTTCTCCTGGCCGCCACTGATAGCCGGGCAAGAGATCCCGCTCATCTGGGACTTTCTCCCGGCCGATGAATTCGTCAGTCTCGATGCCCTTTATGTCGCGGATGCCGTCCTGGTGTTCAACCCCAACGACGACCAGGGCAAAACCTACAACGTCAACCTGATAGCGCTCGATGGCGAGTATCATATCCTCCGGAACAATGTTTCAACCACCTTCAGGAAAAACGTCACCTTAGCCCTGCTCATCATGTCCGAGGTGGCCTAATGGCACTAACCCTCAACGAAACCCTGCTCGCCGCGCAATCCAGCCAATCCCGTCACCCGATCTGCGACCTGATCGTCCGCCGCAGTGTTGACGATTTGCCATTCCCGAAAAATCCCGGGGTCATCCCGGTTAGTGGCACACAAAGATACCCAAAAATGCTGGTCATGCCTGATGGCCGGATAGCACTCATACACAATGTTGACTACAACGGGGGTAATGCTGGAATAGGTATAGCTTTTTCTGATGCGGACAGGACGGCATTCGGAAACCGAGTTATCCCGGCACTGGATTATACCTATTCCTCGCATGGGTTGATGCTCGATGCC
This sequence comes from Geobacter sp., assembly GCA_003857395.1. The sequence goes on along the minus strand of RPRC01000092.1, from coordinate 23,307 downwards.
GTGGTGTTGAATGCCAGTGGAGATATTGGCATTGTGGTATTCAATGACCCTAACTGGTCAAAAGGTCTTTACGCCCACGTTGTTAATTCTTCCGGTGTTAAAATCTCAAGCAGTACCATTTGGAATACCGCTGAAGCTATTCAATGTATATCAGTTGTGAAACGTGCTGATAATGATTTTGTCTTGGTATACAGGAGGGCCGACAACTCCCTTGTGATGATAACGTCCACAAACTTCACTAGTTGGAGTGCGGAAAGCGCAGTAACAGTTGGTGGGTTAACGGCAGGTTCGATTATCCGTGACGTGAAGGTCACGAAATTAACCGATGGCTCCTACATGATGTTTCTGTCCTATCAGGCGTACATCGATGACACGGGCAGTATTTACAATATCTATTATTCCACCAGCACAGATATGATCACCTGGGTAGATGTGTTGCCCTTGACAGACACAACACTTAAAAGCAGAGATTATTATTTCCCCGATGTTGTACAGAAATCCGATGGTTCCTTGTTCATTGCCATGCACGAATACAACTCCTACCTGTCAATGACAAAAGACACTACCGGTTGGGTGGTGGGCGTTGCCAGTGGGCAAACACTCACCGTGTCAGATCAGTGGCTGGATAGCGCAAACGGGAAGCTATATGTCATGTCCTATAGCGGCGGTTTCAAGGGCGGGGCAAAAATAGACCTAGCTACATGGACCATTGACAAATGTTACAGCGGCCTAAATGTTCCAGCTATACCCGCATATTTTATGAATGGCACGAATATTTTCCCCGGCAGGCAACACGGTGCTCTCGGGTTGATGCCGATAGTTAAGTGGTCCGGTGTTTGTTTACTTGATTTTGACAACGATAATCACAGATCGTTTTTCTTTACAGATGAAACTTCCGGCTATGGGGCTGGCCATGAAAAAAATGTAAACTGGACACCGTACACTGTTGGTGGAACTACCGTCATTAAAGGCGCATGGGTAGACACCGTGAACAACAGGCTTTATGTCCACATGCCCAATACCTATATTTATCACTCAGCATATCAGTTTGGCTATATCGACCTTGACCAGACCGGCCCGACTTACGATTTTACCACGCTTGCAACCGTAAACATAAATCACGGCAACGATCAATGGGCCACCAATTTTAGAGTTTACCCCGATGAGAGTATGTTGCTGATTTGGGGGGCAAGCGCCACATGGGGTGGCAGTCTCCACGTCATTGATATTAATAATAACGCGATCTATAAGTCCTATTACAAATCATCATTTCTGAATTTCCCTGCTGGCGGTGTCATGGATGCTCATTTAGTCGGCAATACAATATTTTGCACTCCGGTGGGTTCTAATTCGGTTGGCGAGACATATAAATATCATATTCTGGAGATCAACCTCGTAAACGATAATATGATGTATCACATTTCCCCCTATGATCTGCCCAGGGAGAATTTGTTTGGATCAAGTTCACCTCCGGGGAGTGTTCCTTATTATGGGGCGATGAGAAAGTGCGAAGCCACAAAGGAATTTATCATCGCTGCATATAAAAATCCCGTTGTCTTCAACTATGAAAACTATTCGTGGGAGTATGTAGATTACAATGTTGACGGCTCGGCACCGACGCCAGTGGACAACAACTGGTATGTTCTCGACTATGACCCGGTCAACGACGTTTATCTTGGTGCAAAGGGTAGCGGGATACTTTACCTACTCCCCCGAAGTGGCGATGCAACCCGGCTGAAGTATGTCACAGGGACCAAAACAACCGATTGGACCTTTGGTGCACCAGAAACCCTCGTCTCTGGTTACAAAAACGTGGCCGGAAGGCTTGCTGTAACAGAAGATGACGCGGTATGGGCGACCTGGACTGATAATGCCGCCACAGCCTTCCCGGTATCATGGGGAAAAACCGGAGCGCAACTTTCCCTGCAAAAATACCTGACCGACGAAACGGAATTCGAGTGGAGTCTGGAAGGTGCGCCAAGCTCCCTGCATTTCAAACTGTCCCACGGACACCTTTTTGATCCACAGAACTCCGCCTCCATCCTCAATTACTACCTGTCAAAGGGCAGCTCGGTCACGGCCAAACTCGGCGAGCTGGTGGGCGGGGTGGAGTATTGGGCGAACCAGGGCGTCTATATCATCCGCGAGCTGGCCCTGCGCTACCAGCGTGGCGAGTATCCGGTCCTCGATGTCTCCTGCGAGGACATCACCTGCCTCTGGGAGATGGCGCAGATCGCCGCCACGCAATTGACCACCAGTTATCCCGATGACGGAATCAAGGCGATCGTCAAGGCCAACACTCCGCTGACCGATGACGATTTCAACCTGCCCACCTTCACGGATAGGTTCACGTTCGACGCCATGTGGATCGACACCTACCTCTCCGATATCGTTCACGACCTGGCGAACCGGTTTAAGTATTTTATCATAATGAATATGGACGGGAAGGTTGAGGCTAGGCGCATCGATACAACGAAAGCTGTCAGCAATGCTTATACTGATAAAAGCAAACTGATCGATTTCACGCCGAATGATGCCTTTTCCGACCTGACAAACCGCTTTATTGTCACCGGGCAATCCCTAGATGATATAGAAGTACTATACAATGAGGAGCGGGTCGGCACCTTATCCGGCACAGTTGGCTGGTGGGGCGGCAGGAAAGATTTTGTAGTTCCTTATTCAGAAGACATGAGAAAGACGGCCAAATACCCGAGACTGGTAATCGTTGAATCTGTGCAATCCATGGGATTTGCCTTGGCTGATATGACCGATTTTTTAACGGGTTTTGATTTTACACTTGGAAACAACGACATGATGGAATCCATAACCCACGTTGACACAGAAAATAAATATTGCACGGTGACAATCGATTCTCCGAATCTTACCAATGCCTTAGTAGCCCACGTTGGTGCTTTAGTCGCTTTATCACTTGTTCCTGATGAGGTGTTGACTTTCGGTGTTGGTGCCACAGGGGGCATAACCATCAGATACGGCACGTTGCTGTGTACCTTGGAAACCATGACCATATCCGCCATCCTGTCAGCAGTTGGAAATTATCAGCTGGAAATCTGGGCGCGACCCATAGGCTATGTAAAGCGAGACTACTCGGCCACCGCGGACGACACGGCATTACAACAACAGCTAGGGATGATTATTCCCCAAAAAGAGGAAGGTTTTCTCTGCTTTACTCCTGCACACTGTCAGTATGTTGCAGATTTTGAACGTGACTTGGCGGTTCTGCAAAGGAATCGGGTTACGGCCGGCAAGATTGCACACCTCAAGGATGAAGTCGGAGACGTGATCTCCGTGCCTCACCCCTATACCGACAACACCATTAAGATGCTGATAACAAAGCTGAACCGGAAATACAAGCCTTCCACACTGAACGGCGGAGAGGGATATTTTACCGACACGATTGATGGGTGGGTGATTTAATGGCGCTACGACAGCTGAAAAACCGCATCATCCGGCAGAGAATACGGAAGGAAGCAGTCTACCATATAGAAACCCGCGATGCGATACTGTGGGATATCATCGATAATAAAAGATGCCGCGTCAAGATCCTGGGCAGCGACACCCTGTTAGTGGCAAACTATCCCGAGAATCAGGAGAAGAATCCAGTTTGGCTGAAACCGGGAAATGCTGTCAGGATACAACACGCTGCGGGCAACAGGCACAAAATAGAGGTTATCGGAAACGGATTTGCCGTCCCCACGCCCATGTCCGGTTCTGCCGCCCCCACCCCGCCAACTCCTCAGGATGCTATCATTTCGGGGCTCACCCTTTCGCCGGCAGGAGGCATGTTTGTAGCTGTCAGGATCGGCCAAGTTCGTTTTTCAGGTGCAGTTTTCAACACCGGCTATTTTACGGCGGATTCAAATTTATATGCGGATAGTGACATTTACGCCGATACATTTGCCGCCGTTAAAGTTATCAACGCCGCCCCCGCTGCCGGAACTTACCGCTATGACATCATAGTTATCGGTTCGGATCTGGTTATTGATTACGTAGCCGGGACGGCTTCCGCTTCTCCGGCCATGCCGGCCGCCCCTACGGGTCATTTGCTCTGCGGCTACCTGCTGGTTGCTCCTGGAACAACAAGCATAAAGGCCGGCGATATCGGTAAAAAATTCAGCCAGGGGCGGGCCGCCAGCTTGACTGTTGTCGTAGCCGACAATGATCTGGCCTGGGACCAGCTATCAACAACAATCACCGTGACGGTCAAGGATCAATACGGCAACACTTTTAACAGCCCAAGCCTGTTGTCCGTGGAGTTTGTCTCCGGGAACGGAACGCTTTCCATCGGCACCCAAAGTTCCTCAACCAAGGTGACCAGTTATTTATCATCAGGATCAGCCATAATCACCTATACAAGAGGGCATGCAGACCCAGGTGATGTAAGCCCTGTCTTCAAGGTGATTCTGGAAGGTACGGGGCTTGTGGGTTTCTGTAACATACTTTTACGCAACGCAGACGAAATGATAATGTAAAGGGGGTAATCAATGGCAAATTTCTTCACAAATCTTGTTGCCGGAGTCCTGCAATTTAAGGCGGCACACTTTAACACACCGCTTGCGGAACTGGACAAACAACTCACATATCAGCAGAACAGGATCATTCATTGCGATGGTGATTTATCCTACAATAAGGCGACCGGTGTTTTCTCCTGGTCGGCAACGTTGAGAATATTATTCAACTCGGCTGCGGGACTGGCGATCCAGAACACGGTGGCAGCCGGCAGCGTCACGCTGGCAGATAATGAGTTTTGCTACGTTATACTGAGCGAGACCAACGACGCGGTGTTGACAGTGGCGAAAGCGGCAGTCACAACGTCGGCAGCCTCCAACTTCCTGGCACTCGGCAGGGTTGTCCTCGGCTACCGCAACACAACGAGCGACGAGTTTTATGCTGCGGCAATTAGGCAGAAATGGTCGGCACTTTATGATCCGGCCACAGTCGGCAATGGCATCATCCTCACAGGGTACAGCGAGACTGAGGTCTCTGTTGACGCCACTAGCGGCACCGCCAACTTGGACTATTCGGCAGGGAATGTTTTCGTTGTGTCCATCGCGGCAAGTACGGATACCACACTGACCTTTACTAATCTACCCGCCGCAGGTAAAGCATGTTCTGCCACTGTGCGCCTGAAGATGGCCGGGACGGTTCCCTCCTCAATTACGGTACAAGGAGCCACCATTGACACCACTGATGTTACGTCTGGTGGCAGAATTACGGTAGAGATGACCAGGATTGATAGTGTGTGGGACGCGGGGTGGCACCATGCCTCTTAGTCGTCGGGGTAGGATGGTGATTGGTGGCGGCGGCGGTAGTGGTGGGGTTCTTACCTATACAAAAGTGGTGAATACCTCCGTTACTAATTCTGATATGGCAGGGAATGACACTAGTTTTACGCTGACGATGGATGGTGCCGGTGGAGCACCCAGAATGATAGCGTCCGTTGGAGACGGTTCTGGTCTGGCCAATATTGCGGTCAAGGCCAAAGTGGAAGCATTCTCCCTTGAAACTGACGAATGGTGTGGATTCGGGGTGATTTTCAAGGATATATATGACAATCACCATTTTGCAGGAGTTCATAGTCGAGGGTCTGCAATACTCTATTCATACAACGCCTTATCTAGAGTATGGGATTTTACAGGGAGCTCTGGCTGGACGTCGACTTACAACAATAACCTGAATAGTCAGACTGCGCCGATGTGGATTGCCGTAAAACTGGTAGGCAGTACGGTGTATTTTTACGATAGCCCTGATGGATCTATTTGGACGATGAGGCAATCGGCAAGCTTAACTTTTACCGCCGCCAACTTGCAGCATTTCGGTCTAGGGCTGCACACTGGCTGGTCCATTGAGTCTGATGATGCTTTTAGCGTCTCTTTCAGTAATGTGGTTTATGGGGATGTTGCGGGGCTGGCTTAACTTCCATGCTACAAATTGCCGGCAAACTCTTATTAGGCGAGGCTTTACAGTGATAACTTGACACCTGCCGGGGATTGAGGTACAAAGAAGCAATACAACGAACTTATGCGGCTTCGCAGGGGTCATTTGTAGGGCAAAACCTTCCTAAAACATTTAATTATCAAGCGGTTAAAAGATAATTACCTGCCACCTTAGCTCAGTTGGTAGAGCAGTAGAGCGCGAATGTAGATAAAAAAGCTGTAAGGTTTTGACCTTACGGCTTTTTTTGTGTCTTTTGCTCTACATTGTCAGTTTTTAACTTTTCTGAAATATCCGATTTATTCAATGATAACGGCTTGTTGCATTTTGTAGACTTGGGGCCGGATTTTGCGGGTGGGGGTAGGTGGATTCTTGCGGTTGTGTTGCCGCTGGAGTCTCTGCGGAAGGTGTAGTCGATGATTGCATAGTTGGCGTAGAGGCGTATTTTCTTGATGCAAACCGAGACCGCGGAACGTTGTTCGGTTATGTCTAGGCGGTCCCAGTTGGCTCCGAGATAGGTGAGGGCGTCCCAGTCTGGTTCCTGCATCTGGCCGGCGCTTATCTCGACTCTCTTTTTCTGGATCTCTTCGATCTCTTTTTCGATTTCGAGCCTTTTTGCTTTGGCGTCGGCAAAATCAATTACCCCGTCGGCCACGGCTGCCACCAGCCGCTGTTTTTTGGTTGCGAGCAGGGTTTCCTTTTCGTCGAGGGCGGCGGCCGATTGTGGGGCATTTTCGGCGCTTTGAGAAGTGGTCCAGAATTCTTGTATTTGATCCAGGTCCGCGAGGGTTCCGAGCAGGTTGGTGGTGATGCGTTCGTCAACGATGGTTTGTTGGTGCATGCGGGATTTGTCGCACAGCCGGGCGGTTTCGTTGGCTTTGCAGCCGTAATAGGCATAGGCCTGGCGCGTGGTTGGTGACCATGACCGAATAGATCGGCCGCAATAGCCACAAACGTACAGCCCTAGATTGCTGAGGAGGCTGGCGGCAGTGTTTCGCGTGTAGCCTTTTTTGCCGCTTCGCCGGTGCGAGCGGATTCGTTCCGCCTGGGCGGAGTCCATGCAGGGTTCCCATTCGCAGATGATGTGGTCACCTCCAGAGGGATCCAGGCGCAGCGCCTGGTAGTAGAGCAGCCGATCATCGGCGATTGCCCTTCGCACGGAGATGTGCGGCAGTCCGAGCTTGATTGCCACTTGCCGGGCGCTCATGGTTTCGGCCAGGGCCCAGACCTGTTTCATAGTGACCAGGGATTTCTGGTCGATGACTGGTTTGCTGGTGTTCTTGTCGTAGATGTAGGGCGGTGGAGTCTTGCCACCGAGGAATTTACCGGTGCTGCGGGCCTGGTCGCGCCCTTCTTTCATTCTGGACTGCACGACCTTCATCTCGACCGAGGAAAACCCGCCTTCCATGAGCAGCAGCATCCAGTCGGAGTGCTGGGCCGGGTCGAGGATCCGTGACATGGTGGCGAGTCGGACGTGATGCTCGCCGCAGAGGTGCAGCCAGGCGACATAGTCCTGCAGGGAATCGTCTCGGGAGAGGCGGGAAAGCTCGATGGTGAGGATGATGTTTATCTTGCCGGAGCGGATGTCAGCTTCGAGGCGGGCGCGCTCCTGGAGATCTTCGGTTTTGCCGCGAGCGGCCGAGGCGTGGCCGTCGTCATAGATTTCGATTTGCCAGCCCTGGGATCGGGCGTATGCGGGGAGCTGTTCGCGCTGGACGGTGAGCCGTTGACCTGGCTTGTCACCGTCCTTGCGAGATTTTCGGATGTAGATTGCTGCAGTCATTAATCTTCCAAAAACCAGTCTTCTTTTTCATTTTTGACCATATCCTCGCCCTTAATGACCCATTTGCCGGTGCAGGCGTCATGGACGAAATTACCGGCCATCTTGTACTTGGTACCGCCTGTAAGAGACATTACCGCAAGCCACAGGACACCGCTCATTGCACAGCTTGCTGCTTTGGACGGGATATAAATCACGTCACTCATCCCGGCAGCAGCCCAGGATCCGCCGTCGACTTCGTTTTCGACAGGGGCATCGTTTGCCCAGCACGCTGGGGTTAAGCTGGCAGTAAGTGTTACAGAAAGGGCGAGTGCTACTAATCGTTTCATACCTGCCTCCTTTGGTTGTCTAACCGACTTACGTTAGTTGCGTGGCTATTTATCCATCGAAAGTTCGCCGCGCTGAAGGGTCCCTATTTCTTTTCCAGAAAGGCTGTCATGGACAACAACGGAGTAATCTTCGGCGGGGACATTGTTATTAACTGCGTAATAAGACTGAACGAGAGTTATGAGGCTCTTTCTGGTGTCGAAATCTTGAGATAAAAATGATCTTGTTACGAAAACGCGGGCAAAATCTCCTCTGTCGTCAATTTTTGTGAAGCCGTGATGTACATAAATAATTTTGTCGATGAGACGCTGTCGTTCGGGCTGTTGGGCGATGATGTCGGCTGAGTAGGAAAAAGGTTTACTCAAAGGCTTCTGATCCTTTAGGCTCATATAGGCAGTGCCGCAAAATATTGTAAGAAGTAAAATAATTTTGGTACAACCAACCCACCTATCGTTCATAAAAACCCTCTAGAGAACGGTCATTCTCTCCATTTCAACCGCATCTCATATGCGGCTATAGATTTTGCGGACTCGATCAGGAGGGTTTGCCCTTCCTGGCTGAGTGTTTCGAAGATTTGGAGTAACTGTTCGGCTCGGGCTGCCGGTTTTCGAGGTGAACGGTAGAACTCCGCTATGTCGATTTGTAACGCCTCGGCCAATCTGGTCACCACCTGTTTTCCTGCCCTTTTTTTTCCACCTTCTATCCTGCTCAGGTAGGGGATACCGGACATTTTCCCGAGCGCTTGTATAGATAGTCCGCGTTCCTTCCTGATTCGCTGCAGGTTTTCGCAGATACGGTAATTTATATCACAAAACTCTAATTCTGTCTTATTTTTTAACATTGCTCAAATGTGATGCTTCTATGTATGTGAAAGTGCGTGTACCGTTTTGCACAATATTTTCGAGAAAAAGCCCTTATTATTCTATCGGCAAAAATTCAAAATGGTACAGGTTTTAATTAAATCATGAAGATACACTATTTTTGTGGCTCGGTGCTTGCTGTCGTTAATGTCTGCAATTATGGTGAAGCAATAGGGAAGGTGCTACTGGTCGGAGGGATTTGGTTTTGTAGTCAATTCAGCGACACGCTTGATGATCTCACGGTCCTCGGGTGTGGCGATCCGGTAGAGCTTGAGGAGTTCAAGTTCTTCTTTGGTGATCTGAATGATTTTGTTCTGGGGATCCCTGGCCATATAACACCCCGCCAGGAGCCAATCGTAGGAGACTTCTCCGATCTCTGCCAGTTTGATCAGGACCTCAATCGAAGGAAGTGAATCGCCGATTTCGTAGGATGATACGCTGGAGCTGGACACGCCTAGCCGCTTGGCAAATTGCTTTTGTGTGAGGCGCTGGCCTTTCCGTATGGTCCGGATGCGATTTCCTAGTGTGTCGGTGTTCATGCCCCCATACTATTGACCCGTTTGAATATGACAAGCTATTCTTATTTTACAGGGTTTGGGTTGCTTTTTTGGTTACAAAATACAGTTTAATTGTAATTAACCTACAAAAAAGGAGAGAACCATGAACGATCCGGCTGCGCACTGTGTAATGGTGAATTATTCCGATGCTGAGAGATTGCGCGATATTCGGGCGGTGTGGCTGTCTGGTTTGCCGTTGCATGTAGCGTTCATTCTGATTGGAAGAGCTGCGTTTGACAAAATGGAAAAAGCGGAGAATGATCCCCGCTTTCAATCGTTACATGCCGCGTAAAAATCTTTTTTCGAAACTCCAGCCTGAGAGGCCATGGATTTGATCAAGTCGTGAGTAAAGGGCTCTTTCGGGCAGTCAACGGTTACCTTGAATATCCTGCCGTCGACGATTTTTACCCATTGCTCGTGAGAGCCCTTTTGGTTTCTGAACGCAAAGCCGAGCTTTGTAAGACCTCTTTTAACATCCCTGCTGGTAAGTGGCGGGTGTTTTGAACTCATGCATGACGATCTGCCAAGGTAAGGGGCATGACTTCGGTGAAAATGCGACCGAGACCGTCTCTGGCATCAATTATTTTCCGCATGGCTTTATAGAAGTGATAGCGGGAGCGAATGGCAAGTGGCGCTTTCCTGTTCAACAGCTGGTCCGCGAATTGCCGGTCATCTCCCTCCAGGATGTCAATAAGGTAAAGATCGATCTGCTCGTGGAGCTTACGTCGGACTTCATGGAAAGAGCCGCCTTGTGCAGCAAGGTTGAATTCCAGACAGAAGGCCTGCCAGACGTCGCCTTTGCGCTCGGCAAAGCAGCGCACAATGAGCTGGCTTGGTGATAAGGCCGGCCGTGTCCCTTTTTTCCGTTCCCTTATATGTGCTTTTCTGCCCATAACCAAAATCCTCCATCTGACCTGATAAAACAATATCACAAAAAAACAATATTATCACTCCGCCGTTTTCTTGCCGGTCAACCGCTCGATTATTTCCTTTTTCATGCTATCGATCATCTTGGCCTGGTCCTCAACGCTGAGCATCCCGAGGATGCGGGCTGCTTCCAGCTGGCTTTCGCTTAACTGGGGCAGATCGCCGTAGGGCAGGTGAATGGGCTCACTGACGTACATTTCGCCTGTCCCATTAAATATCCAATCCTCACTCAGGCTATTCTCATTGCAAATTAGTTTAATTTTGTCAACAGGAAGGGCGCCTCTTTTTTTTCTTTGAGAAAAAGTGGTTTTAGTAAATCCTAGCAAGTCAGCGATATCACTGTCTTTTTTAAGATTTAGCGCTTGTTTTAATCTGTTTATTACTAATTCAAAGTTCATATTTATCAATTTTTCTGTTGACATATGTGGACTAACAATTATAGTGGCACTATATCAATTACGAAATGGACACCAAAAGTAAGTTTAATCCACAAGCAAATACGTGAGGACGCCATGAAAAAGCTTCTCAGGAAAATTATTCTTTGGCTACTGGCCGAAGATCTAGAGCTGATTGTAATAAAAACTTTGCGGCGGTACGGCCCAGATTCTCAAGATCGGACATAGTAAGTCCGGCACATTCCGCCCGGCCTTTTTTGAATTCGACCGTGACAGAATTATTAGCGCCAAGTTCATAACAGACTTTGAAGTGGATGCTTCGTTCAGGGTCGGCATCAATGAGAATTCTGATAAATCCGTCCACAGGACCTCCCGAAAAGGATCAAATTACAACTTATCGGAAAACTATAACAGGAAATAACCAAAATGAAAATTGATTTCAGTGCCACAAAACAGAAGATGATCGATGCAGGCCTTAACCTGACAAGGTGGGCCAAGGGTAGGGGTCATGCGGCGCCGACTGTGCTTCGCATTCTTTCGGGAACGTACCCCTGCGAGACTGGCTATGCTTTCAAGGCGATTGTGAAGGACCTGAATGAGAGTGGCTACCTGGTCTTCAAGGACGAAGACAAGGCTGCATGATTACAGTTTGCCTGTAATCGGTCAAAAGTATATTACAGGGTTTTTCCCTGATCGTAACGGAGGATTGTGATGAAAAGTCATGAGGCGATGGAGCGTTGCATAGGCCGAAATACAGTGGCAGTGGCAAAAGCTATTCAGAAGAGCGTCAGCCTGGTTGGAAAATGGAAAGAGCCGGCCACTGATTTTGAAGACAGCGGCACACTGAACCCCCTTGATCGCCTGGAGACCGTTATCCGCGCTGCTATTATCGAGGGCCAGTCGAAAGAGAATGCAATGGCCCCGATCCTTTATCTGGCTCACCGGTTTAATTTCATGGTGATCCCCCTTCCCGCAGGTCTTTCCAATACAAAGGATATCGTTCGGCAATCTCACCAGTGCGTGAAGGAGTTCGGTGAGTATATTTCCGCTTTTTCGGATGCAATCATGGATGGCCGGATCACCCCTGCTGAGAGGAAGAAGATAGAGCTGGAGGGGTTCCAGGTTATCCAGCAGATCATGTCCGTTATCCAGATGATCGACGAGGAGTAATGAGATGGCACCCAAGCGCAAGCTGACCTGGGATGATTTGTCAGAAGCGGAACAGATCCGCGTTGATGCGCTGTTCCGCCTTATTCGAAAGATTAAGGCGCGGCTGGATCAGGAGGACAGGGCATGTGCTACTACGTGAGGAAGCGGCGAAAGTCGCTGGTGCTTGATCTGTTGCGACAACTGTTTCCCTATGTGATCCTCTTCGTCCTGGGCGGATTGGTTGGTAATTCCTGCGTAGCTGCAATCGATAAGCACCAGGAGCAATACGAGCTGTCCCCAGCAGACCGGGCAGCGGTTGTTGCGACCTGGAGCCAATAGTTGACCAGTAAGGCGGCGCGTCCGGGTTTGCCCTCTCCTTACCCGGGCAGCGAGCTCCTCCGCTCGCGCCGCCTCTTTTTACCAAGTTTCCCCTCCGGCGAATAAACTCGAAAGGAGTATCCGGCTTGGTCGCCTAAGGAAATGTACGCTTGAGGGGGTTACATATACCCACAACAACGAGGGACGCAGTACGGGCGAGGGTGTACCTGGGGAGTGAGCTGCGGTAAAGCTCCCCTAGACCAAGGTCAAGCGCAGCCGCCTAGTCCCGCCAGCGGGGGGAACGCCGCCGTCGGCAAGGCGTGACAGCCGGGAGAGACCGGCCATGTTATCGGCAAAGGAGGAAGGGATGCAGCTTTATGCCACGATCCGAAAGCAAAGCAAATACTCGAATCAGCAGGAATTCGGTTTGAAGAAAAAACCTATACCTTTCAAAGTCAAGTTGGATTTTACGGACCCTTACTGGCCGGTAAAAGGTGGGCCTGGTGGCAACTACACCCTCTACGATGTGGATCTCTGGGTTAAGTGTGAGGACAAATTGCTAAAGACGCCAATGCATCAGAGGCCGTAATGGTGGTGGTAGCCTGGGGTGTGGTTGGAGTTGATACCGCTGCCCAGGTTGCTGCCACGCATAGGTTGTCACAAGGAGGCATCCATGTGCGACGAGTGTGAGTTTTGGAATGGTTGTTCGGTGCGTGATGCGGTCTGCCGGGAGATTTTGCTATCAGATGATCTTTCGAATATGCGGGCCAGGGTTTTGGAGAGGTTGAGCAGCTGCACGCTGTTCCTGATCCGGGAACACAGGAGGTACGCATGAAGACGGTTTGCAGTATTTGCCGGGAGGTTGTGAATCAGGATGATGAGCCGCCAATTTTCAGCCTAACGGGTGCCGAATTGGTATCCCACGGAGCGCATATCGCGTGCATGCTGGCATTCTATGGCGATGATTTCGCCGAGATCCTCGGAGGGCAGCCAACATGATTTTACCGAGCATGTGGGAGATCATTAAAAAACACCCGTACCTAATTTTGGCCATGGTGGCTATTTTGATCCTGTATGCCGCTGGGTACGTGATTGAGTTTACCCGGAAGCTGTTGCGTCGGGGTAATTGCCCAGGTTGCGGCAAAAAGGTTGTCTGTGTGGTTGCCTGCGAGAGGGTTGCAAGGCGCCTGACTGAAATAGAGAGTGAGGTGGCCAATGAACCTGTTTCGTGAACTCGACAAGATCACTCAGCCAACCGCTGCATCCAAGGTGAGGACGTTGTCTCCCAAGGAGATTGCAGAACTGGCAAGGCGTGGAGACATTACGCCGCCGGACCGGATTCTCACGCGGGGATTTAAGGTGTCGATGGCATTTAAAAGGGGCATCTGGTGATTGAGCTAGCTCTTCATGACTGCACACCGATGCATGCGCGTATCACCCTGCGTCAGTGTGCCGTGAACCGCGAGAATGAACATATCCTTTGCCTGGGTTGTGAAGGCCTGAAAGGTGAGAAGGGGGAGGTTATTGTGGGCGTTGTGGGAATATGTGAAAAGTGCAAAAAGAATAAAGAAATAATAGCCAAAGGGCTTTGCCGGATTTGTTATGACGCCCTGCGGCAAGCGAAGAAAAACGCTGCTCGAAGGAGAGTACGGGAGACTCCTTTTGTTGAGGAAATGTCCGAATTACCAGAATCAACCGGAAATACTTTCGCAGATCTCGCAGAGAGTTACGATGGCTTGGACTATCACCCAGTCGATAGGCCCGCACACACCAGGAGCACCCGTTCCCTCCTTTCAATGATCACCCCCCCCCCAGAAGTAAAGACAGAAGGAATCTTCCTCGATTTCAGCGCCCGGCCCGGCCTCTTGGTGGACCTGGAAGCAATCAGCGACGACGTGCCAGGCGACATCCTGGAGCTGTGCTCGATGTTGGTGTCGGGCAAACTGCGCGGGGTGGCATGATATGAGTCACAACCTTCCTGTCTACAATTTCCCTGAGACGATCTTTGTTCGCGTGAATACAGGCGGACAGCAGCTTGATCATATTATGAGCGAGGTCATGGAGGTTGAGGAAGCTGTTCTCGACGAGGATGGGCCCTTTGATCGCATCATTGAAGAGATGGTGGATCTGACCCACTCACTTGAGACCTACTGGCGGATTATGGAAGCGCAACGCGGCAAGAAGTATGTTCAGAAGATGTTTGCTCGCGTGGAAGCCAAGAATAGGGCCAGGGATTACTATTCCGCCCCCGCGCCCCTCTCTGCCCGGGAGGAGCTATCCAGATGATCCGTATCGAGGTGAAGGGGATTAAGGAAGTTTTGAAGAATCTCGACCCCAAGAAGGTTGATAAGGCGGCAAAGTCTGCTCTTAACAGAGTAAAGACTCAGGCCAAAACTGAATCTGTCAGACGAATGTCAAAGATCTGGAACATCAAACAGAGTGACCTGCTTAAGAAAAGCTCAGGTAAGGACAGGATCGAGACGTCTGGATATATTGGCTCTGACCTGACCGCCCACATCTATTTCATGAGCGGCGGGATTAGCCTGGCGTATTTAGGTGCGACAGAGTTCCGTTTTAAGGGTAACACCCTGGTGAAGATGAACCGGAAGTCTTCACGGATTACGCGACGCACGGCAAAGGACCGGACAGGAGTACAGGTTCAAACGCTTCGTGGTGGCAGGGTGACCAGACTCAGGGCGTTTTTCTCGGCTGTCAAGTTCGGTAAAAGCGGTGCTGCGGGTTATCACCTCGGAGTATTCTCCCGGCACAAGGGTGGAGGGCGTTTGCCTGTCTACGAGCGCAAGATGATATCAGTCGCAACGATGATCAGGAAGCGCGAAGTCCTCGAACCGCTGCAGAAGTTCATCAGAGAGAAGTTCGATGAGCGGTTCAACCACGAACTAAAGCGGCAGGGCCTGATAAAGTAGCGGGTCCTTCCCAGGGTATTGGCCAACACGGGCGACAAGACTCCCGGTATATGACTCCATATAAATTTTAGGTTTCTGGTGGAAAAATGAAAAATCACCGTATTTTCGACATGTTAGAGGATTCGTCCCGCCCGCTGGTGATGGAGCAACTGGGTGTGCAGGAGGTTTGCCCCCGCTGCAAGGCTCAGCTTTCGCACCGTGTCGTTGACGGTTGGCGAGCTGGCCGCCGGATCCATTGTACCAGGTGTGGTTGGTGTGGCAGCTGGCGGACAAACACCGTCCTCTCCAAGTCCCGGCTTTCGTGCAGCCAGTTCCTCCTGCTTCGCATCCTCATCGAGCATTCATCCGACAACCAGAAGATAGCATCCTTCATTGGCATCACTTCCGACACCGTCCGTGCCTGGAGAAACCGCTTTTCTGGAGGCGCCGGTGCCTGATTTACCCTCCAACATCATCGATATCCGCGCACAAGTTGAAGCCCGCCGACAGGCAGAAGAGGCGGCATTGCCACCCGAAGAACCCAAGGACAGCGGCGGCCCGCCCACTATCGACGGAAGAGCCGTCCGCCAGTGTCTCCTCAACAACGAGAGAGGGGACGGTGTCCTCCTGGCCCGTCTCATGTGCGACAAGATCATCTATGTCAAGCGGACAAATAGATGGATGTGGTGGAACGGTGTCCACTGGGAAGATGACAAGCTGGACCTGTCCCATGCCTGTGTTGAAGACGTGGCAAGCATTTACCTTCGGGAGGTCGAGCGGATCACGCCTCTTATAAACGAAGCGCGAGACCGGAAGAAACAGCAAGATGACATTGCAACCGCTTGCAAAAACTCCGGAGACACCGAAGGAGAAGACGCCGCCCGCACGGCTGCAGCAAAAGCAGCTTACGAAGCCAGCCGCTACACGGACGAACGCAAAGCCTACACCCGCCGAGTCGACCGACTTCGCAGTGTGCGCGGAGCAAAGAACTGCCTGGAGTGGTCACACAAGATCGGAAACGACTCGCTCGCCATCGTCGGCGACGAAATAGACCAGCAACCCTGGCTGCTGCCCTGCAAAAATGGAGTGGTCGATCTCCGTACCGGCCGGCTCCTTCCCGGCCGCCCTGGTGACTACCTGGTAACCGCCGTACCCGTCGACTTTCCTGACTGCCAGGACTACCTCCAGACCGGTGAAAACTTCGGCTTTCCACCCTGGGAAAAATTCGTCAGCGAAATCCACCTGGATGAACAAGATGTCATTGCCTTCGTCCACCGTCTTTTCGGCTACAGCATAACCGGCCTGACCACTGAGCATTTTATCGCCACCGCCCTGGGCGACGGCCGTAACGGCAAGGGCACCATGTTCGAAACCATCAAGGCGGCCCTCGGCGAGCTCGCCTGGTCCATCCAGCCAGAAATGATCCTCGAACAGAAGAACCCCCGCTCATCAGCAGGGCCCTCCGCAGACATGATGTCCCTCTACGGCCGCCGCTTCGTCATCGCCTCGGAAACCGACGAAGGGCAACGTATCTCGGCAGGCCGAGTCAAGCGCCTCACCGGCGCCGACACCGTCACGGCCAGGAGTCCCCATGATCGTTTTGAGATCAACTTTCGTCCTACTCACACCCTATTCCTCTACACAAACGATATACCTCAAGGGCTCACCAAAGATTTTGCCCTCCTGCAGCGACTCCTCTTTATCCGTTACCCGCTGCGCTACGTCGACGATCCGGAGATCAAGGCCCGCGAGGATCCGCACAACGCAGAAATATATCGTAAAAAGGATCCGGGACTCCCCGGCCGGCTGCTCGATAATCTCCCCTGGGTGTTAGCCTGGCTCGTACGCGGCTGCCTACTCTGGCAGCGTGACGGCCTGGTCCCGCCCAAACGGATAAAGGCGGACATCGAGCAACTGCGCCTATCGGAAGACACCCTCGGCCAGTTCATCGAAACATCGTGCGACATCACCAATCCTGACGACTGGATGTACTTCAGGGATGTGTACTCCAACTTCCGGACCTGGTTCCGAAACAACATCGACGATCGCAAAGACGACAAGTACCTGCCCAGCAAGAAAAAAGTTGCACTGTCTCTCGACAAAAAAGGCTTTCAGAAGAACAACACCGGCGATCGCATCTACTACGGGATCCGCGTAACCGACCTGTCATTGCTTTCCGGCGGATGATCCGCCTCTTTTCTGGCCTGGCCAAAGGGGAGGGGCGGATGATTCTGGACGATTTTGGACGATTGAAAAGCAATCATCCAGTAATGATATTAAGCACTTTGGACGATTGGACGATTTTCCCTCGCGTGTGTGCGCACGCAAAACTACTTTTACCTATACCGAGATAAGCATACAGAGAGACTAAAATGAAACATCTTAAGAAATATGGAAAAATCATCCAATCGTCCAAAGGTATTGATTTTATTCTGTATGGACGATTTTGGATGATTGAAAATAAAAATAATCGTCCAGCATTCAAAGGATAGAAAAATGAGTCTCCTCTCCCTGTTCCAAAATCATGGCAGATACAACAAGGTCTCCAGCTCCAAGGGCGGCGAGTACCATGGCCCCTGCCCGAAATGCGGCGGCAATGACCGCTTCATCGTTTGGCCGGAAAGGAATTCCTTCTGGTGTCGGCAGTGCGAATGGAACGGCGACGACATCGAGGCACTGCGGGTGCTCGAAAGCCTCTCCTGCAAGGAAGCCTTTGCCCGGGTTGGCCGGGAGTGTGGAAAAGAAGACTGCGTAGTGAGAGAAAAATGCACCGGAACACCGCAGCCGCACCGCGAGCACGCCACAACCGCCACCGTCCCGGCAGTTCCTGCCACTGAAAACCGACCTGCGGTAGCCGATAGCCCGGCTGATATCTGGAGGGGCAAAGCGGAAAAGCTCGTGGCGTATGCCCATGACCAGTTGCTCGCCTCAGCCGAAAAGCTCGAATACCTCTCCGGCCGTGGCCTCGATCATGATGCTGTCGTCAAGTATCACCTCGGCATACTCCCCCAGGATAATTACCGCGACCGATCCTCCTGGGGCTTGCCGGTAGAAATAAAGGAAAACGGCAAGCCGAAAAAACTCTGGCTGCCGAAAGGCATAGTCATCCCCTTTTTCTTCGGGGCTCACCTGCACCGTGTCCGGATCCGCCGCGATGAGGTGATTGGAGACAGTTCCCGCTATTACTGGGTGCCTGGCTCCGGCAACGACGTTGTTGTCCTCTCACCGGGTCACCAGGTCGCCGTCATCGTGGAAAGCGATCTGGACGGCCTGCTGGTGGATCATCTGGCTGGGGACATGGCCTCCACCATCCCGCTCGGCACCAGCAGCGCCAAGCCCAAGGAAGCCGCAGTCAGGGCCCTGGATGAAGCAGTCGTCATCCTGGTCGCGCTCGATGCTGACGAAGCCGGGCTCAAGGCCTGGAAATGGTGGCGGGAAAACTACCACCAGAAAGCCGTCCGCTGGCCGGTGCCTGTGGGAAAGGATCCCGGGGAAGCATATCAACAGGGCGTCGATATCAGGGCCTGGATACTCGCAGGACTTCCGGTGTCTCTGCAGCCGAAACAAGTAAAAGTGGAAACGGAAGCAGTAAAGACAGAAACGAAGCCGGGAAAAGCAGAGATAACCGAGGCCGCTCCGACAGTTGAGCCATTGGTCCACGTGGTCACTGCCAAGGATGGCAGGACGATCCACATCACTAACGACCAGGCCGAATACGCCCGCTTGGTCGCAGAAGGGAAAATCGTCTTCGACGGGAAAGAGCTCGCACTGATTAAAAACTCCGGAGCAACCCCCGAGCAGGCCGCAAGTTTTCTTAACATCAAGCAGACCTTCCCCGGCGCTCGCATTGACAACGTAGAGGGATTAGAACCAGAGCCGGCAGAACCGGAAGTGGTGCGTGAACCTGGGACTTGTTATTGGTCAAAAACAAAGGAGGAGTAATGCCAAAAAAACCATCAAAAACCAGCCTCGATTTCGCCGTCTTCGGACTCTCATTTGCCCTGGTCCTGACCGACGAAATCAAACGACTCGTACCGATTAAATCTCACCAGTACAACAGGGTTGTGGCTGCCGACAAAACCATCAACCGGCTGCTCGATTCGGTCGCACCGCACGGGCCGGCCACCATCGACTGCAAGAAGGCTGAGGAGCTGTTCGATTTACTGAAAGCGAAAGTGCTGGAGATGTATTCACAGCCACAAGCTACGGCTACAGCCAAGCCTCCCAGAAAAGCGCGGAAAGCCGAGGTGACAGCATGAAACCACCGTATGCGCAGATTATCGCACGATGCAACAAACACGGGGAGTTTACCGTGCAGAGAAAACCAAACCCGAAAACAGGGCAGCGTGATCCCAATGGCAGCGGCGCACTCATCCAAAGGTATCCGCACGCCATTGTCTGTCCGAAGTGCCGGATGTGGGCCAAAATCACAAACCTGGTAGAGATTCCATATCAGGCAGGGGGTGTTCTGTGAGCCTCTGCGATACCTGCAAAAAAGCAAACGTCAGTTGCCCGGTATACCCTCAGAAAACGGATACCTGCATAGAGTTCGCGTCCGAGGCAGAGCTGTTGCCTTGCCCCTTTTGTGGCGGAACATCAATGTATATGGACACCGTCTATATCGACTATGAGCCGAACTACTCTTACGTTTGCAGATCCTGTGGGTGCGAGGGTCCGTATACACCCTATTTAACAGTGGTGGAAGAAATCTGGAACAAAAGGGCGTGCAAGGCTTAGGAGGGCGTATGGGATACGGCAAAGAAAAACCCTGTAAAAGATGTGGAGAGTCGAAACTTATCCAGGCTCGCGGTTTATGCCAGGCCTGTTTCAGCTCAGAAAAGAAAGCGGGCACTCTGGATAGTAATTACCCCTCGACGAAACGTCAAAGGGATCAGGTTCAGGAAGCCGAACTAAAAGCGCACGATGAAGTGACTCGTCAGATAATTGTGGGTCTGATGACAGAGTGTGAATCTCTCAGTTCAATTTCGAGAAAAATCATGTCGATGCTGAAGCGAAGAGGGTATTCGGCCAGCATCAAGAGTTGTAATCAGTTAGTGAGTGGGAAGTTTGTTTAAGGGCGCCGGAGGCGCGGCGAACGATTAAGCATCACCCGCCGTCTTTCGGGCGGGTGCATAGCGCTGGTTATCCTTCGGGGTAGCCAGCAAGGAGGAACCACAATGAAGGCATTATCTCTGATCCAGCCATGGGCAACCGCCATTATGGTCGGCAACAAAAGCGTTGAAACGCGATCATGGAAAACTCCGTTCCGTGGCCGGATAGCAATTCACGCATCAAAAGGTTTTCCGGGGTACGCCAAGGAGTTTGCGCAGATCGAAAGGGCTCTCGGCCGGCTGCCTGGTCGGTTGCCATTTGGCGCAATCATTGGGTTCGCCAACATCGTTGCGATGCTGCCGACAGATACCCTTGTTTACGACATCACGCCAATTGAGCGCATTTACGGGGACTATTCTCCGGGCCGTTGGGGCTGGTCTCTCACGGATATTGAGCCGCTGCCGGACGACAAAATCATCCCATGTAAAGGCTCTCTTGGATTGTGGGACGTTCCGGCGGCACTTGGGTTAGAAGGATAACGGCTTGAATTAACCCGCCTGCCGGGTTGAATGTTTGGTTATGACCACGGGGGAGCCATGAAAGTAGGAGATAAAATAACTTGGACACACTGCACTCAGCGCGGCAAAACCATTCAGTTTTCGTCGCGTGAGGGGAAAATCGAGCATCTGACCGAAACCAATGTCACAGTGAAGTATCGTGGCAAGCTGGTACATCTCCGGCCTGATAAAGTCCGGCTGAAAGGGCAGCGGCTTGAACTCACGGAAATGATAATGGGGAAGTGGTCATAACATCAATTACCCACCCACCCCGGCTGTCTAATTCCACCAGGCAGCCGGTAACTAGCTGAAAACAGGAGGCGAGCCATGACAAAAGCAGAAGCAATGAAAAATCTCCACGATGTCTGCCGCCTCCAGCGCAAGAGCCGCTGGACCATCAAAGCCTATTCCGACTGGCTCGGCAGGTACATCGACTTCATTGGCTCCTGTCCAACTGGTCCTGTAGAGGAAAAACTCGGGCGCTTCCTGACCCGCATCGTTACCCAGGACGGCGTATCCGCAGCCACACAGAAACAGGCGCTCTGTGCCATCATCTTCTTTTACAAGCGAGTACTCAAAATGGACATCGGCGACATATCCTTTCTACGCTCCCGGCGGCCCGCCCGCCTTCCCGAAGTCCTCAGCCGTCAAGAAGCCTGGCGGATACTCGACCGGCTCGACGGCGAAGGCTGGTTGTGGGCTGGGCTCATGTACGGCTGCGGCCTGCGGCTGGAAGAAACCTGCTCGTTCCGCACCAAAGACATCGACCTGGACCGGCGCATGGTCATGGTTCGTGGCGGCAAAGGCGACAAGGACCGCTGCATTCCCCTGCCGGAAACTCTGGGTGCCCCTCTGGAAAAGCACCTCCGTACCCTGCGCGAAACCTGGGAGCGCTTCTCCGCCGCCCGCGTAGCCGTATCCCTGCCCGATCGGCTGGACCGTAAGTACCCGAACGCCCCCTATTCCTGGGAATGGTTCTGGATCTTCCCGGCTGCCACGCCCTGCAAAGATCCGAAATGGGGCGGCAAGCTCTACCATATCCATAACACAGCCGTGCAGAAACGGATCCGCCGAGCCATCCTCGCCGCCCGGATCGCCAAGAAAGCCGGTTGCCACACCCTGCGGCATTCTTTCGCAACTCACTGGCTGGAAAACGCCGAAGGCTCTCACGAGGTTGCCATCAAGCGTCTGCAGGAGCTCATGGGCCACAAAGATGTCCGCACTACCATGATCTACCTGCACCTGCTGCCGAGTAAGACCGATGTTGTCAGTCCGCTGGATTCACGCCCGGAAGCACGGAGGGCAGTATGATCGTTCTCACCATCATCCTGACCATGGCCTCCCTGGTAGGAGTGGTCCTCAATATCCGCCAGAACCGGGCCTGCTTCTACATCTGGACCGTGACAAATGCAGCCTGGGCCGTGGTAGATTTTCGGGCAGGCCTCCCCGCTCAGGCCGCCCTGTTTGCTATCTATTTCGGGCTCTCCGTGTGGGGCATCATCGAATGGAAAAGAAAAAGCAGCCACCGGCAGCCAGCTACCAGCGCAGAGGTGTAATTTGTTCGACCGAGCCAAGAAACTATTTGATCATCCGGAAGTAACCGCTGCCGACAAGGCCGAGCTCGGTATTGCCAACAACGCCCGCAATGACACCATGCGGACCTACCAGCAGCGCCCCGGAAAAGACACCAAGGCCGACAAGGACGCCGCTCGCCTCGACCTGGAGGAAACCATCGCCCGCCTCTGGCCCCGCTACTTCCCCGAGGAGGCCCCGGTGCCCGAAGGCGAGCGCTTCAAAAACCGAAAGCAGGCGCTCAACTGGCTCCAGGCCCAAGGCTACAAAATCAGCCAAGGGAAATTTTATCAAGACTGCGAAGCCGGATTTCCCGCCATCCACAAAGACGGCAGCGTTTCCCGCTATCAAGCCATGCAATACGGTCAGCAACTCGATGTCGAGCGCCGCTCGTCACCGGAAGACAGCTATGTCGATAAAGACAAAGACGAGGCTCGCAAACTCAAAGCAGAAGCAGACATCAAAGAAATGCAAGCAGAACAAGCTCGCCGCGAACTGGATCGTAACTGGATTAACCGTGACGAAACCTGGGCGCAAATGGCCGCCCTGGTCGGCACCCTGCGCGACAGCGCGCGCCACCACTTCCATGTCGGACAGGCCCACATCATCCACCTGGCCGGTGGAGATACTACGCGGGGACCGGAAGTCTATGAAGGAGCGGAAGAAATCCTTGCCAAGGCGTTCAATGAGGTATTGTCGGCAGGGCGGATCGAGGCGGTATTTGAAGAAATGAAAGATGAGGAGGATGAGACGTGAAAAAAGATATGATTAGGAAAGCCCTGGAAAAGGTTTCAGCTATGCCACTAGACCAGGCAGCTGAGTTACTGAACATTCGCGTTCCAGATATTCTTAAATTGATACGAAGCGGACAAATCGAATCGATCAGTTTCGGTGGTGGTGAAGTTAATGGTGTGACCTTGTCGTCTTTCCTTGATTATCAAGAGAAAATTGTTGC